>DATIKY010000059.1:0-18648 GCA_035476995.1 Sedimentisphaerales bacterium
CCTCCGCCATCATGTTTCTGGCTTAACGCGGAAAATCCCAGGGGTCCGGGGACAGCGTCCACGGCGGCCGGCCGTTGCCCTATCTCCAAGTACGCAAAAGCCGGATGAGCCTCAAAAGTACGCAAAAACCGGATGAGCCATACTTCTCCAGGTAGCGAAAGGTCTTGTGGCGTTCGAAGAACGGACGAAACTGTTCCAACAGCTTCGCCAACGCCGGTTGCAGCGAAGCAATCTGCTCTGAGTTCATCTCCGGATTCTCCAAAATGTTTTCGGTCAGGAGAATCATCGGATCATACCTCAGAAAATCTTGAGCCAAAGTAGCGCTGTCGTATTATAGAGGCGATTCTCGCCCGCTCAAATCAACTGGCGGTTCGATCCCATCGTGTTTTCGAGCGTCTGCGACGGGGATTTCTACCTGCGCGAGTTCACGAACCTCGCATGCGAACTGGAGGACTTCGTCGAGCGGTGCTACTTCAGCTTCGTGAGGCCCTACCGCAAAGTCGATCGCAACTTCCGCCTGTTGGAGCAGGCGGAGAGCCTGCGGATCGTTCACGCCTCCGAAGGTGAGCGGATCGAGTTGGCCGGTCGGCTGGCCGAGATCGCCCGCGGGCACGGGATGCAATTGTTCTCCTGCTGTGGCGAGCATCTCCTCTGCGAGTCGATCCTGCAGGCTCACTGCATCGACGGCTCGCTCATCAAGCGGCTGTTCTATCCGCAGGGTCTGGCCTGGAGCGAGAAGCCCACCCGGCAAGGTTGCGGCTGCACGGAGAGCATCGACATCGGGACCTACGACACCTGCCCCCACGGATGCGTCTACTGCTACGCCAACGCGAACAAGGCCGTCGCCCGCCTGGCCTTTGAAAGCCACGACCCAGCCAGCGCCTTCCTCGGCTTCCCCAAATCCCAGTCCGACGAGTGGCTCCGCGAAATCGAGCAGGAGCGGCTGTGTTGAACCTCTCATAACCGCTGTACAGATTTCCCTTGTGGCGATACAATTTGACTATGCTGGAAGATACCGAGAAACGTGCTGAAGATGCGACAAGCCCGGGGCAGTTCGACGCTCAGGCCGTCGCCCGACACTGGTTCAACGAAGCACAAGAGGCCCTTACGGTCGCCGGCCATCTCATCGAGAAGGGCGACTACTCGTATGCTCTGTTCTTCGGCCATCTGGCCGTCGAGAAAGAACTGAAAGGCCTGCATGCGGTCAGACAGAATCAACATGCGCCGCCTATCCACAATCTGCTGAGACTTGCCAAAGCCGCAGGTCTCGCACCTGACGAGTCGCGCACCGAGGTACTCATTCGGATCACGGCATTCAATATCGAATCCCGGTATCCCGATTTCAAGCGAGACTTCCGGCGGAGGTGCACGCCGGAATACACCGCAGAACAAATGACCGTGATCAAAGAGGTGCTGGCATGGCTCAAGTCGCACCGGATGTGATAGCCAGTGTTGAGCGATTTCTGGCCGTTGTTCGCCAGCGGTTGCGAGTCGATGCTGCGTATTTGTACGGCTCCCAGGCGAGGGGTTCGGCCCATTCCTGGAGCGACATTGACGTGGCAGTCATATCACCGGATTTCTCTGACGACCTTTTCCAGGACCGCATTGCCTTGATGCAATGGGCGGCCGCTATCGACGATCGCATTGAGCCGCGGCCGTTCACGCCGGACCGATTTGGTCCGAACGATCCGCTGGCCAGCGAGATCTCTCGCAGCGGTGTTCGTCTGCTGTAGTTGTGGAGGAGTCCCCTGTTCATGGCCCCTGAAGAGATTCGCGAAATGGGGGAGTCGGGTCACTATCGCGGCGAGGCGACGGCGAGCTTGAGGACCAGTTGCTCGATGGCGATCGCGGCCTGGGCCTGGCCGGTCTTGGTCGCGTAATCGACCGCCGCCAGCTCTTCCAGCACGCCTGCGATCTGCGAGAGCGTCATCCGCTGGAGCTGGGCGAAGAAGCGGTCCTTGTTGTAGAAGATCCGGAGCTGCTTGGCGACGTCGGCCGGGTTGACGCGCTTCTCCAGCAGGGTCTTGGCCTGGAACATCCGCCGCAGGTGATAGGCGAACGCGCCGACCACGGTGTACTCGGCGCTCTTGTCCTGCTCGAACATGTTGCGAAGTCGCGTGACCGCCTGGCCGGCGTTTCCGGCGGTGATCGCGTCGATGACCTCGAACGCGCCGTAGACCCGGTGCTGGCCGGTCAGTGACTCGACGTGGTGGGCGGTGATCACCTTCTCATCGCGGGCGTAAAGAATCAGTTTCTCGATCTCGCTGTAGAGCGGAGCCAGTTCGTCGCCGATCAGCTCGACGAGCATCTCCGCGGCGTCGCGGTTGAGCTTGATCTTGTGCTTCGTCGCGGCGTACTGAACCATATGTTCGCCCAGCTTCCATTTCGGCGGGGCTTCCATCGTGATCAGCGAGCCGACCTTGGGGAGCATTTTGGACAGTCTCGTGCGGGCGTCCCAACCGCCCACGGCCAGAATGAGGATTCCCGTGCCGGCGGGCTTCTCGAAGTACCGTTCCAGATACTCGCGGTTCTTGGAAATGAACCCATCGGCGTTCTTGACCAGCACGACGCGTTTGTCGGCCAGGAAGGGGACCGTCTTGAGTTCGTCGAGCACCTCGGAGACGACCGCCTCGTCGCCCTCGACGCTCAGGAACGCCGTCATTCGTTGGGACGCGTCCAGCAGCTCATCGACGAGTTCCTGGGCCCGTGCCCCGACGAGCGATTTGTCCTTGCCTGCGATAACGTAGATGCGAACTGTCATGCAAGATCGATCCTGGAGCGCAGAGGTTCAGAATCCCGAAATTCGAAATCCGAAACAAATCCAAAGGACCAGAATCCAAATGACCGAAACGCTATCGCCGGCCGCGAATCTCGTTTTGAATTTCGAGTTTTCGTCATTCGTGCTTGTTTCGGATTTCGATATTCGAATTCTGGATTCTATTGTGCCGCGGCGCCTTCCTCGCCTTCGAGATCCTCGGCGGCGATCTTCTCCGCGGCCACAAGCTTGTCGTCATCCTTGAGATTGATCAGGCGGACACCCTGCGTGTTGCGGCCGATCGAGCGGATCTCGTCGAGACCGGTGCGAATAATCATGCCGTTGGCGGTGATCAGCATCAGGTCGTCGCCGGTCTGGACGGATTTGAGCGAAACGACCTTCCCGTTGCGGGAACTCGTCTTGATGTTGATCAGGCCCACCCCGCCGCGGGTCTGGCAGCGGTAGTTCTCCACGCCGGTCCGCTTGCCGTAACCCATTTCGCAGACGGTGAACAGGGCCGCCTTGTCGTCCGGGATGACCATGCCGACCACCTCGTCGTTCGCTCGCAGCTTGATGCCGCGGACGCCGCGCGAGGCCCGGCCCATCGAGCGGACTTCCTTCTCGTCGAAGCGGATCGTCATGCCGTGGTTGGTGCCCAGGATGATGTGGTCGCAGCCGGTGGTCAGAGCCACGCCGATCAGGGCGTCGGTCGGATCGAGATTGATCGCGATCACGCCGCTCGAACGCGGATTGCTGTACTGGCTCAGCTCGGTCTTCTTGACCAGGCCGTCCTTCGTCGCCATGACCAGTTGCCGCGGCGTCTTGCCTTCCTCGTCTTCGAAGCTGCTGACCGCGATGATCGAGGCAATCGACTGGTTCGCCAAATTGAGCAGGTTGGCGATGCTGCGTCCCTTGCTCTGGCGGCTCATGGCCGGCACGTCATACACCCGCAGCCAGTAGCACCGGCCGCGATTCGTGAAGATCAGCAGGTAGTCGTGCGTGGAGGCGACGAACAGGTGCTTGATGAAGTCGCCTTCGCGGATGTCGGAGCCGATGACGCCCCGGCCGCCGCGGCCCTGGCGTCTGTACGTGTCGATGGGCATCCGCTTGATGTAGCCGGCGTGGCTGACCGTTACGATCACGTCCTCGTCGGCGATCAGGTCCTCGATGTCCAGGGCCTCGACGCTGCCGGCGATCTGGGTGCGGCGTTTGTCGCCGTACTTCTCTTTGATCTCGCTGATGTCCTTGCGGATGATGCCGAACAGAACTTTCTCATCGCCCAGGATGGCCTCGTAGCCCTTGATCTCCTCGATCAGGCCGGCGTAATCCTTGGCGAGCTTCTCGATTTCCAGGCCGGTCAGGCGATGCAACTGCATGTTCAAGATCGCGTCCGCCTGCGGACCGGTGAGGAAATGGTCGTTTTTGGTCTTGTCGCGGACGAACTCCGCAGGCAGCAACTTGCGAAGCGTCTGGCTCTCGGCCAGACGCAGCGGCTTCTTCATCAAGTTGGCCTTGGCGGTCGGAACGTCGGGCGATTTCTTGATGATCTCAATGATCTCGTCGATGTCGCTGACGGCCAGAATCAAGCCTTCCAGGATGTGCGCCCGGTTGCGGGCCCTCTTCATCAGGAAGGTGCTGCGACGCCGGATGACCTCTTTGCGGTGCTCGACGTACAGGTCGAGCATCTCGCGGATGGTGAGGGTTTCCGGCCGGCTGTTGACCAGGGCGATGCTGGCGATCGCGAAGGTTGTCTGCAAGGGCGTGTACTGATAGATCTTGTTCAGAGCGATCTCCGCGTCGGCGTCCTTCTTGATCTCGACGACGATTCGCAGGCCCTGGCGGTCGGATTCATCGCGGACATCCGACACCTCCGGCAACGACCCGTCGTGGACGCACTCGGCGATCTTCGAGACGATCGTGGTCTTGATCACCGTGTAGGGGATCTCAGTGATGATGATCTGGTCTTTGCCCTTCTTATTGGACTCGATCTCGGCCTTGCCGCGGACGGTCAGATGGCCGCGACCGGTGGTGTAGGCGTCGACGATGCCCTTCTTGCCGCAGATGATGCCGCCGGTCGGGAAGTCCGGACCGGGCAGCACCTTCAGGATGTCCTTGAACCCGCATTTGGGGTCGTCGATGACCAGCAGCAGCGCGTCGCAGATTTCGCGAAGATTGTGCGGCGGGATGTTCGTGGCCATGCCGACCGCGATGCCCGTGGAACCGTTCACCAGCAGGTTCGGGAACCGCGACGGCAGCACAAGCGGCTCATTGCGGGTTTCGTCGTAGTTGGGCACGAAATCGACGGTGTCGTAATCGATGTCGGCCATCATCTCCACCGCCGGAGCGGCAAAGCGGGCTTCGGTGTATCGCATGGCCGCCGGGGGATCGGCGTCGATGCTGCCGAAGTTCCCCTGGGGATCGATCAGCGGATACCGCATGTTCCACGACTGGCCCAGACGCACGAGAGTGCCGTAGGTCGCCTGGTCGCCGTGCGGGTGATAGTTTCCGCTGGTGTCGCCGACGATCTTGGCGCACTTTCGGTGGGCGCTTCGCGGCCCGAGGTTCAAATCGTTCATCGCCACGAGAATGCGGCGTTGCGAGGGTTTCAGGCCGTCGCGGACGTCCGGCAAAGCTCGCGCGACGATGACGCTCATCGCGTAGTTGAGGTACGAATTCTTGAGTTCCTCAAGAATCGGCTTCTCTTCAAAGTGGTCTCTCGGCTGTTGTTCCGTTTCCTTCATATTCCCTATCTTCTCTCTAGTCCGGACGGCAATCCAACCGCTGAGATTGCCGCAAAATCAAAAGGGGTGACGCTCACGTGAAGGCCGGCCACCATCCATAGTCAGGGCTTGATCCAAAGGCGTCACAATACCGGCATCCGAGAAAAAAGTCAATCATCAAGTATCGTGCCGCGAAAGGCTTTGGCCGGGTGTTGTTCTGTCTCGCAGATGCCCTGCGTCGCCACGTTCTATCCGCCCGCCAGCGTCGCGGAGTACGTCCTCCCGACGGAAGGCACGGATTGTTCAGAGTCCATCAAACACCGCCCAGTCCCACCCCCGACGCGAAAAATGGCATCGGGTCGTTTTGCCTGGGCTCAAACGTGCCGTATACTTTCCATGTAAGGGGTAATCAAGAGCCATCACAAGACTGCAAACAGGAATTCTTCCGATACTCCTTCCTTCTAGGGGGGACGGCAGACCGTTCAAGGCTATGGGGGGTCGGCTGTCTCCCTATTTTTCTGCGCCGCTTCGGTCAGCCCCCTCGCCGGTCGGATTCCCGGGTCTTCCCGCCGGGACCATCTGACGCTCGACCACGCCAGCAGCGGCAATCGATGATGGCAGACGTTAGGCCTGCCTCTGCCGAGAGGATCCCGCGGAAGCTATTCCTTCTTCTTGCCGCCGAAGATGGTGCGGCCCAGGTCGATGGCTTTGTCCAGGACGTTCGTGATCTCGCCGACCGTTTCCTTGGGCAGGACGCCGCTGCTCTCTTCCGCGATGCTCCGGGCGACCGCGAGAAAGACCTTGCTGATCAAGACCGCGGTGTCCATCCGTTCGTCGCGGCCTAGGTCGGTCATGGTGATCGGAGCGACCTTGAGACTTACCGCCTGCGCCTGCTGGCCGGGGAGGGTGGGCAGGCTGATGTGCACGACGATGTCCGGCGAGATTGTGAGCTTGTCGATGATCAGACGCTTGCCTGTGGGCTCGCGAGGCTCCCGCAGGGGCTGGATGACTTCGTAGAGGTTGTTCTGCAGTCCCTTCTGCTCGACGAAGACCTCCATGCCGCTGAGGGTCATGTCCTTGATGACAATTTCGTCGCCGAAGAGCGAACCGGTGTCGGCCTTGACGTTCACCGCCTGGAGCGTCAGCAGGGCCGGACCTTCGTAGCCCTGCGGGTTCTTCACCGTGAGGTTCCTGAGACCGAGCGTGCCGCCGAGGAACGAGACGTCGGCGTCCCCGACCAGGACAGGCACGTTGAGCGTCTTGGCGCCGGCCGACTCGACGGCGCTCCTGACGGTTCGATCCGCGAAGATCATCACGCCGATGACGCCGACGACGATCAGAACCGTCAGAACACGCAGAAACGTCACGATCCGCTTGAACAGCCTTTTCATATCGACTCCCTCGCACAGAACGGTCGCACGCGACCCGCGGTCAGACGGTCCCGCCCTCTTCCCGGCGGATGTTGGCGCCGATGGCGTTGAACCGCTGTTCGATCCGCTCATAGCCGCGGTCGATGTGATAGACGCGGTTGATCGTCGTCGTCCCCTCCGCGGCCAGCGCCGCCACCACCAGGGCCGCCGAGGCCCGCAGGTCGGAGGCCATCACAGGGGCCGCGATCAGCTTCTTGACGCCCGCCACGATCACCGCCGAGCCCTCTTTGCGGAGGTTGGCGGCCATGCGGTTCAGTTCCGCGACGTGGAGGAAGCGGTCAGGGAAGATCTTCTCCACCACGACGCTGTTGCCGTGGGCCAGGGAAAGCAGGGCCATGAACTGGGCCTGGAGGTCGGTCGGGAAGCCGGGATAGGGCTGGGTCGTGATGTCCGCGGGCTCGAAGTCCTCGGCCCCGGCGACCGTGCAGCCGTCGCCGTTGGCTTCGACGGTGATGCCGATGATCCGCAGGCGATCGACGACCGCCATCATGTCCTCGAGGCGACAGTGGCTGATGTGCACCTCGCCCCCGGTGATGCCGGCGGCGCACATGAACGTGCCCGCTTCGATGCGGTCGGGGATCACACGGTACTGAACGGGGTGCAGGTGGCTGACGCCGTCGATGACCAGTCGCGGCGAGCCGATGCCGGTGATGCGGGCGCCCATCACGTTCAGGCAATTGGCCAGGTCGGTGATCTCGGGCTCGCAGGCCGCGGACTCGATGATCGTGCGGCCCTTGGCCAGCGTCGCGGCCATCATCACGTTGGCGGTGCCCAGGACGGTGGACCCGAACGGGCCGCCCATGAAGATGCTCGCGCCTTTGAGCCCGCCGGGGGCTTCTGCGATGACGTAGCCGGCCTTGAGGTGGATCTGGGCGCCGAGCTGGCGAAGGCCGTTGAGGTGCAGGTCGATGGGGCGGTCGCCGATGGCGCAGCCGCCGGGCATGGAGACTTCGACCCGTCCGCATCGGGCCAGGATCGGTCCGAGAATGCAGACGCTGGCCCGCATCTTGCGAACGATGTCGTAGGGTCCGACCGGGTTGTCGATCGTCGTGGCGTCGATCGTCAGCGTCCCGTCTTCGAGCCGCTCGACGTGGCAGCCCAGGTGCTCGATCAAATCCTTGAACACGCTGATGTCGGACAGCCGGGGAACGCCCAGCAGCGTGGACCGACCGGGCGCAAGCAGGGTCGCCGCCATGATCGGCAGCGAGGCGTTTTTCGAACCGTTGACGTCAACTTCGCCCGCCAGTCGGACCGGGCCTTCTATCTGGAATACATCCATGATTTGTTTTACTATCCGTGCTCAATCACTTACCATTTGCTGGGGCGGCGCGACGTTGCGGCCTCCTGTTTCCGAGCTATCATAGTACATCGGCAATCCCAAATGTAAATCGTGAACTGTGTCGAACGGAGTCGAACAACAAGTTGGACCGGCCTCCCTGGCAGACCTGATCCCGGTGGCCGCGGGCGTCGCCCTGTTCGCCTGGTGGCTGCTGAACACCTCGCTGGGTCGGACTTCCCTGGTCCAGTCCAGACCTCGGCGCAACAGCATGGGTCTGCTGTTGCCGTTCGCGGTGTTCTTCGTCTGGGTCCTGACGCAGGAGATGCTTCGCATGATCGTCGTGCCGCTGGCCCGTCGGCTGCCTGACTCGGGAGCGTCCATCCTGCTCGGCGCCGCCGGGGCGGTGGGTTCACTGATGCTCGTCGCCCTGGTCTTGATCGTGGCTCGGATGGCTTTCGCTCGGGGCCTCAAGGGACTTGGCCTGCGGCTGCGGACCATTCCCCAGGACCTCGCGCACGCCTTCCTGACTTTGCTGGGAGTCTGGCCGCTCGTGGCGGCGGCCATGAGCCTGACCATCCTGGTCATGAAGGCTCTTGACGAGAGCTTCGAGGTGCCCCAGCACGAGGCCTTGCAGGTCATCACCCAGTCGAACTCGGCGCCCCTGCAAACGCTCATGGTCGTTCTGGCTGTGGCGGTCGCCCCACTCGTCGAAGAGTTGCTCTTTCGCGGCCTCTTTCAGACAATGATCCGATCCTATGTCGGTCGCCCCTGGCCTGCGATCGTGATCGCCTCGATCCTGTTTGCGGTGATCCACCAAGACGCCGAGCATTGGCCGGCGTTGTTCGTCCTGGCCCTGGGACTGGGCTACAGCTACGAGAAGAGCGGCTCGCTCCTGCGTGCCATCTTCATGCACGCCATGTTCAACGGCATCAGCATCGTCTCGGTCCTGGCGGAATCCCCCCCGACGTAGGACGGGTGTTTCGTGGTCGGCGAGCGTCTTGTCTACTTCGCCAACGCTTCGACCGCCGCCTGTTGAAACGCTCGACGCACATCGCTGGCGTCGCTGTTCGGGAAGTTCGCCCGTTGCACCATGAGGACGTACGCGACGGCGCGGACGGGATCGATCCACGCCTGGGTGCCCCAGGCGCCGCCGTGGCCGAACGTGCCGGGCGAGAGCATGGAGGCGACGCCCTCGTGAGGTTTGCGAAGGATGCAGGTGCCGATGCCCCAGCCGTAGTTGTCGCCGCGGTTGCCGAACTCGGCCGACTGGAAGAAGCCGCAGGGGAGATCGCCCGTCTGGACGGTGCTGAGCAGTTTCATCGCGTCGTCGCTCAGATAGCGTTTGCCGTCGAGCACGCCTCCGCCCAGCAGCATCCGACAGAACCTCGCGTAGTCGGGGCCGCTGGAGTAGAGCCCGCCGTTGCCCAGCGGAGGGCAGTCGCGACCATAGCCGGCCCGGGGCAGCGTCGGTTCGAGCGAACCGGTGGCGCGGTTCTTCGCGTAGGCGGTCACGACGGACCCGTCCGCAGGGTAGAACGTGGTGCTCGTCATGCCCAGCGGATCGAAGATTCGTCGCTGCACGAACGCATCGAAGGACATTCCGCCGACCACCTCGACGATCCGTCCGGCCAGGTTGATGCCCGATTGCGAGTACTGCCACTTCGTCCCCGGCTCGTACTGCATGGGGGCCGCCAACCAGAGCGGGACCAGTTCGGCAAGCGTGCGGGCGTTGCGAGCCTCCCCGGCGGGCGCTTCGCCCAGGCCCGATGTGTGCGTGAGAATCTGGGCGATCGTGAGGTTGGCGGGTTTGCCGGAGGGAGTCTTCAAATCGGCGAAGGCCGGGATGTGCCTGGCGACCGGATCGCCGACGTTGAGCTTGCCGTCGTCCTGGAGCATCAGGACCGCCACTGCGGTGACGGGCTTGGTCATCGAGGCGATCCAGAACAACGAGTCGGGCCGCATCGGCTTTCCCGCCGCGACGTCGGCCCATCCGCTCGCCTCCAGGTGCAGGACCTTATCCTTGGCGACGACAACGGCAACCGCCCCCGCGATTTCGCGAGCATCCATAGCCGCCTGAATCGCCTGGCCGATCTGCGGCAATCGATCCGGCTGGTCAGGTGCTCCTTGCGACGGCCCGACCGATCCCGCCATGCCAACCGCCAGCGACGCCAGGAGAACGAATCCCCACCCTGACCTCGCCCCACGACCCGCTTCGCCTGCGAATGACTGCTTTGACATGCTCCTACCTCCATTTCCACCGAGCACAGCATTGCCGACCTCCCGTCCCAGGGAGGTTCACGTGGTGAAGTATACCGGTTTTGTGACTTTTTTCCTAGCGAACCACCGGGCATCGCATAAAATAGGCTCCGGCCCGGTGCGATGTCCCGCCGAACGCGGGGCTCGGCATGGTCGCCCGGCGGATGACGACCTGAGGTGGTGTTATGCAATTGAAAGAAAAAATCAACGTCGAGAACGGCACGGACGTCACGATCGTGACCTTCGAAGAAGAGAACATCCTGGAGGATCAGCAGATCCGCAAGCTGGAACGCGCTCTGCTGCCGGTGATTCGCGACAATCAACAGAAGCGGCTCGTGCTGAATTTCGTCAAGGTGAAGTTCATGTCCTCGGCCTTCCTGGGTCTGCTGGTCAAGGTGCACAAGCGGGTCATCGAGGTCGGCGGGACCCTGCAACTGTTCAATCTCGACCCCAAGATCCAGAAGGTCTTCGAAATCACGCAGTTGGTGAAGATCTTCGACATCGTCCGCAGCGAGGGATAGCACGCGACCTGTCCCGGGCCCGCGTGGCAGGTCCCGATTCAAGCGGACGACCAGACAGGGAGGGAAACGCCGTGAAACGAGCGATCCTGTCCGCCATGTTGTTGGGTTTGGGTTCGGCTTTCTTGGGCGACTCTGCGTATGCGCAGGCTTTTCGGTCGCCGTTCTCCTGTGAACCCGACGCATTTCGCCACGTTGCCCGCAAGTTGCAGGACACCAGAGTGGTGGCCCTGGCGGATTTCGCCCATCAGAACGCCTATCCCTACCACACCCTGATGCAGGTTCTGACCCACTGGCTGGACCTCGCCGCTCCGACCGGCGGGCAACTCGTGCTGGCGATGGAGATGGATGCCGAGGCAACGGAGATCCTTCGCGAATACCTTCGGACCGGGGACATCGGTCCGGTCCTGGAGTACTGGCTGCCGTTCTCATCGCTTGACCAACTCGCGTTCTACAGCGATCTGCGCCGGTTCGCCCTTCGAATCCAGCAGATGAACGAAGGGCTTGGCGAAGAGCGCAGGATTGGGTTCCACGTGTTGGGCCTGGAAACGTTCAGCATGTGGGCTTCGGGCAACGTGGGAGAGGCGGATCTCCCTGAGCCTTCGCAGGCCGCTCAAATCGCCAACGAGAGGGATCGGCGGGTCGCAGGCGCGTTGCTGGCCTATCTTAGGGAGCATCCGCGGGAAAAGGCGCTGGTGTTCTATGGCATGGACCACCTGTGCATTCGCGAAACTCGGCAATCCTGGGCCGGGCGGCTGTTCGGGTCGCCGCAGTCCTGGCTGCCGATGGGCTACCTTGTGAAACAGGAACTGAAAGACGATTTCCTGAGCGTCGCCCAGAGTCCGCTGCCACCGGCCGCGACGGACCCTGCCGGACCTTACCACGATCTCCTGGGACGCGACCTCTTCGTGAAGGCTTCCGACGTTCCCTGGAAATCGCTCCGGATCAATCCGGCGGACTACGATGCGGTCGTCTTTCCAGGCTCACCCAGAATCGATGAAGCTCACGAGTTGAAGTTCATTTGCAGCCGGCGCATCCTGGAACACGCCGTGGCAAAGCTGGCTCGCATCGAGGCACTTCCGCAGAACGCCTCCACGGCCAGGTATTCTCTTCCGTCGAACACGCTGGCGGGGCTCCAATTCATCACAGGACAGTCGTTCGATCGCGCCGCTCAATGGAAGCAGTGGGCCGCGGAGAGTCCTTATGACGGATTTGCACGGATGGATTCGAGCGGATTTGCCGAGGCTGTCCGCCGGGAGTGTGGACAACCCATGAACCGCCGGCGCAGCGCCATGCTGGCGAGTCTCGGCTTGCCCGCGGTCTACTACGGCAGACAGCAGCAGATCAGCCCGGAGCAATGGGTAGACATCTGGGCGAAAGCATCCGGCCGGATCAAGTTCCTCCAGTGCGTCGGCGTCTGCTGGGTCGGTTATCCTGACGAAGCGAAAAAGGCCCGCGAGTTCCTCGTTCAATTCAGCGGTCAGGAATTCGAGTCTCCACCGCTCTATTTGAAGTGGTATCGCAAGGCTTGCCTGGGCCTGACGTATTGACATCCTTCTGTCTGTGGCGCGGAGAATCTCCGCCAGCGAGCCAGGCAACATCGGCGCGGGGTTCAGGGCTGGTTCTCCACGCGACGAATCCATCGAACACCTGGAGTCTCTCTGCGGGCTTCAGTCCCAGGTCAACTCCCGTCAAGAACGCCAAGCAGAAAGACTTGGCGGTCTTGACGTTCTTGAAGTTCTTGGCCAGCCCGCCCATCAAGACCGCCAAGACCGCCAGACAGAAAACATGGCGGTCTTGGCGGTGTTGGCGGTTTTCGGGGGTGTTCGCCAGAACAAGGACAATTCCGCGACCGTTCCGCTTGGAAGATATGTCCCAGGCGGTTACGCAGGGGCCATCTACCGTATTGGCATATGGGTTGAAGACATCGAGACTGACCACAGGCCTTCGCTCTTTCCCCTTTTTCGTCTGCCTCCTCGTGTTCTTCCCTTGCGGCAAAGGACCTTGCCAAGAAGACAAGATGTGAGGACTTTGTAGTACGGAGGACTCACCGGAAGAACAAACCGGTCAATGAAAGACCGCCAAGACCGCCACATCTCACCACTTGGCGATGTTGGCGGTCTTGGTTGGACCGCGCCTGACGCCGTACACGCAAGCCATTCCCCATTTTGGCGGTTGCGTTTCTGACGCCGGGCCATAGAATGGAGCCTGTGCAGGGTGGGTCGTGCCCACCGTTTCCTCTTGATATGCTCGAATTGCAGGAGAACATTGCGAAGGTCCAATCCGCGACGACGTCGCTGCGCGGCAGCCTCGTCGAGAACGCGGTGCGCGAGTATTTCGTCACGCTGGACCTGATCGGCAGCCCCACGAGCGGCGACTTCACCGCCGCCGAGAGCCGGGCCAACACGGTGCTCAAGCAGGAACTCCTCTCGGCCAGGTCCGTCGCCCTGATCAACGGCGACGCGCCGATTGACGACGACGGCGTGGCCTTCATCGCCCTGAGTTTCGACTCGATCGCAAAGCCCCTGCGGACGCCGGGACCGGCGGTCGGCGCCGAGACGCGGCCCACCACCCTGGCCCTCGCGGGTGCGGGCGGCGCCGTCGGCGGCATGATGCTGGGGGCCGCCCTGATGCGGCTGGCCTACGACATGCGAGACCTCGGCCTGGCGCTGGGCGGACCGATCGGCGCGTTTCTGGCTGTCCTGCTGCTGTACGGGATGGCCCGGGCCCGTCTGCTGACGAGGATCCTGCCCTGGCTGTTCATCCGGCCCAAGGTCCTGCGCGGCGCGCTTCGCAGCGAGCACGAGAAGGCCGTGCGGGGCGCGGTCGAGCAGTGGGTGGATTGGGCGATTCCCCTGCTGGCGGTACTGTGCATGCACAGAGCGGGCACGCCGCAATCGAAGACCGACAAAGACAAGGCCCTCAAACGGCTGGGCAAGCTCATCTACCTGCTCCATCAGGCCACCGCGGCTTCCCTGCCTGTGGTCGCCCACGAGCTGATCCAGGAGGCCAAGAACAGCGGCTTCGAAGGCATCGAGGGCCAGCCTGCCTTTGCGGAGCCGACTGCCGGCGAGAAAGAGACGATGACCTGGAGCACGGACCTCCAGAGCAAGTATGAAGCCTTCGGCCACATCACCGACGGCGACCGCGTGACGGTCGAGCGTCCGGCGGTCGTCTTCGGCGGCCAGGTCGTGCAGCGAGGCCTCGTCAGAAAGGTTCGGGACAGGTGACGGACTCTCGGAACATCCTGGCCATCGACTTCGGGACGACGAACACGTATTTCAGCAAGTGTCCCGCGGACCAGATCTCGCCCGTCGGGGTCGATTTCGGCACCGGGCGGGACGGCCTGCCCACCGCCATCCTCTATCGAGGCGACCGCGAGCCGCTCGTGGGCGAGCCCGCGCTGCACGAGTACGGCGAGGCCTCCGACGAGGAACGCAAAGGGTATCGGCTCCGCACGCAGTTCAAGCCGGACATCGTCTCCAGCGACGAGGCGACGCGGGCCGCGACCGATTTCCTCCGAACGGTGATCGAGCAGGCGCAGCGCCAGCACATCGCCCTGGACCCCGCCAAACACGATGTGATCTTCGGGGTCCCCAGCGAGGCGCACGGGCCGTTTCGGGCCCGGGTATCAGAGATCGCCAAGAACGCCGGCTACGGCGAGGTGCGATTGATGGACGAGCCCAAAGGGGCCCTGCTCCACCACCTCTGGCACAAGGACTTCTCGCCGGAAGAGGCCCGACGAGGCATTCTCGTCATCGACTTCGGCGGCGGCACCTGCGACTTCGCCTTCCTCCAGAGTCTCCAGGTGAGCCACTCGTGGGGCGACATGGAGCTCGGCGGCCGGCTCTTCGACGACCTGTTCTTCCAGTGGCTGCTCGCACAGAACCCCGGCGTCCTCAAGACCATGGAGAAAGCGGGCGACACGTACTACGTCCACTCGTACCTCTGTCGCGAGGTAAAGGAGTTCTTCTCGCTGACGATGGCCCGCGACCGCACGGAGAAGGTGAACAAGTCCGTCGGCCGTTATGGCAGTCTCAAGGGTATGAACTGGGACGGGTTCATGGAGCGGGCCAAACACTACCTGCCCAGCCCGACGTTCGTGCTCAACATGGAGAGCATGGGCGTACGAGCCCAGCGAATCCTGCAGCGGCAGCAGGAAATCGACCTGATCGACTGGTTTCGGACCTCGCTGGCGCATGGACTGGCGGAGAAAGGCGTCGCAACCGACCAGACCAGCCGGGTCATCCTGGCCGGCGGCAGCAGTCAATGGCCGTTCGTGTCCGACGTCGTCACCGAGACGCTCGGGCTGGCGCGATCCCGCCTGATGCGAAGCGATCGGCCGTACGCGGTGATCTCCCAGGGCCTGGCGATCCTTCCGGCCCTGCAGCACAGTTTCGAGGAAACTCGCGAGAAGCTCCGGCGCGATCTGCCGAGGTTCTGCCGGGTCCAGGTGCGGCCCCTCGTCGAACGGGTGACGAACAACTACGTCGCCGGCGTCGCAGCCGACGTGACGACCGAGCTGTTCGACAGGACGATCCGGCCGATCGTGGAGGAGTTCCGCGAGAAGGGCGGGTCCGTGAAGGTCCTGCGCGAGTCCATCTCGGCCCAGGTCAAAGCCAATGAGAGCCGTTTCCAGGCGATCATCGAGAAGAGGATGCAGACGCTCCGGCGGGGTCTGCCGGGCGAACTGAATGAACTGTTGCGGGACTGGTTCGAATCCTACAGCCTGAGCGTGGGCGAGCGACCGATCGACGAGACCCAGCAAAGCGCAGTCAGCGAGGCGTTCGTCCAGCCGGATACGCCCGACCTGTACGGCGGCATCATGGACACCGTCGGCTGGTTCGTCGTGGCGCTGGCGGCCACCGTCGCAGCCTCCGTCAGCGGCGGAGGGGGGCTGGCCCTCCTGGCGAGCGGTCCGGTTGGCTGGATCGCGGGCGCGGTGATCGGCTCCGTCGTGGCGTTCCTGGCCGTTCGCTACGGCATGACGCGAGCCAAGGAACTGGCCGACACGTGGAACGCCCCGGCCTGGATCGTCAAGAACGTCCTTCTGCCCTCGCGGATCGCCAGGATGCGGGGCGATTTCCAGAATCGCCTGAAGGAAACGCTCCAGCGCGAAACACGAGCCCTCCAGGACGAACTGGAGACCCGAATCCGTCAGGTCACCGAGAAGCAGATCGAGGGCCTCTCCGAAGTCACGCAACTCTAGCCCTGCGATCGCCTGCCTCTTTTCGACAGCCCTCGATTCCGAACGATTGCGTTTTCCCGCCGGATGCGTATACTTCACAAGCGATAGGCATGGGGGCATCTCCAGGGCATTGAAGGAGCGTCGGATATGACGGCAGGCATTCTCGCCGCGGGCAGGATGGCCATCGGATCGCTCGATTTGGCCGTGATCGGTCTCTACCTCGTCGTGATCGTGGGGATGGGCTGCTGGGTGGGCCTTCGCCGTCGCAAGGGAGAAGCGGACCGCAGTTACTTCCTGGCCGGCGGGACGCTCACCTGGCCTGTGATCGGCCTGGCCCTGTTCTCGACAAACATCTCGACGATTCACCTCGTCAGCCAGGCCCAGGAAGGCTACATGAACGGCCTGGCCTACGGCAACTTCGAGTGGATGGCGCCGTTTTTGCTGATCACGCTGTCGCTGTTCTTCGCGCCGTTCTACTTCCGATCGAAAGTGGCCACGCTGCCGGACTTTCTCGAACAGCGGTACTGCCGGGGCGCTCGCGACTGGCTGGCGGCGCTGTCGATCGTCTCGGCCATCGTGATCCACATCGGCTTTACGCTCTACACCGGCGCGGTCGTGCTGGAGGAGATGTTCGGCATCGACAAGTGGACCAGCATCATCGGCTCGGCGGTCCTGACGGGTCTGTACACCATCGTGGGCGGACTGCTGGCGGTCGTGCTGACCGAGTCGCTTCAAACCATCATCCTCCTGGTCGGCGCGATCTCGATCACGCTGATCGGTCTGCACCATGCCGGCGGCTGGTCCGGCGTGGCGGCCCACGTCGAGCCGGTCAAGCTCACCGTTCTTCGCGGCGCGGACGACCCGTCGGGATTGCCCTGGTACTCGGTGTTCCTGGGGTATCCGGTCATCGGGCTGTGGTACTGGTGCGCGGACCAGACGATCGTGCAGCGCGTGCTCGGGGCCAAGGACGAGAATCACGCGAGGGTCGGGCCGCTGTTCGCGGGCTTCATCAAGATCCTTCCGGTGTTCATCTTCGTATTCCCCGGGACGATCATGCTGGCTTTGCTGCACCAGGGCAAAGTGCCCGCTCTGCCCACCCTGAGAGTCGCGGCCGATCAAGCGGTCCCGGCGGACCTGTCGCCGACGGAGCAACAGGTCTATCAGGCAATCTCAAATTACAGCGGACAGGAGAAAGACATCCGCGTGGACTACGTCGTTCAGCAGACCGGCCTCCCGGAGCAGGAGGTAAGCCGGACCATGACGTCGCTGGTCGAACGACAGGTCCTCAAGGCCAAATCCGACGCGGTCTATGCGCACATGATCCTGGAATTGCTCCCGCCGGGGATGCGAGGGGTCCTTGCCGCGGCGCTGCTGGCGGCTTTGATGAGCACCGTCTCGGGCGCCCTGAACTCCATCGCGACGCTGTTCAGCTACGATCTGTACCGACGGTGGCGACCGGAAACGCCCGACCGCAAGCTGGTCGTCATCGGCCGGATCGCGACGTTCGTTGCGATGGTGGTCGCCATTCTGTGGTCGCCGCTGATCGCCCGGTTCGAGAGCATCTATCAGGGGGCCAACACGATCATCTGCTACATCGCCCCGCCCATCACGACGGTCTTCCTCTGGGGCGTCTTCTGGCGCCGAGCTTCCAGCCGGGCGGCGATGGCGACCCTGGCCATCGGATCGTTCCTCGGATTGGTCGTGTTCCTCCTGGACTGGTACAAGGAGTCCACCGGCTGGAACGTGCAGTTCATGATGGCCGCGTTCTATCTGTTCGTGATTTGCTCGGTCGTTCTGGTCGTGACGTCGCTGATCTGGCCGCACAACCACACGCCGCAGAGCGAGCGTCTGGTCTGGGGCAATCCGCTCAACGCCCTCCGCGAGCCCGGCTGGAGCGGCATTCTCAACTACAGGCGGATGGCCGGACTGCTGTTCGTCATCATGATCCTGCTGTACGTCGTGTTCGCGACGGAAGCGACGCAGAAGTTCTTCGGATTGGTCAAGTGAGTCATGTGGACCTGCATCCAGGAGGCTTTGAGATGATCGAGACGGGAAGAACCTTGCGGCTGGGCGTGACGATTCTCTGCCTGTTGACCGTGAGCGGCTGTTCTTCGACGCATCCGCTGGGGAAACGGTCGGAGCCGCGACACGGCGTGGTGATCGGCATCTCGCCCCAGAACATCGCCGAGTACAAGCGGCTGCACGCAGAGACCTGGCCCGGCGTGCTCAAGGCGGTGGACCGGGCCCACATGGACAACTACTCGATCTACCTGGGCGAGGTCGCCCCCGGCCGCAACTACCTGTTCGGCTACTATGAGTACACGGGCAGGGACTTCGACGCGGATATAGCTCGCATGAAGAAACCCTAACGTTGCATAAACATGGACGGGTCAGACGTTGGCTGGGATTTGATTGAGGATCTGTAACAGGCGCGTTTTGATCCAAGTGTTGGCACTGATCGTGAGTGTCAGAAGGCCTTGCGGCCGACTGAGGCGGCCCGCA
>DATIKY010000060.1:0-8957 GCA_035476995.1 Sedimentisphaerales bacterium
GACCGTCTATCGCGAGAATGCCGGCGATATCGTGCTCTGGCCCAGGCACGGATTGCCGATCGAGCCGAAGCCCGACGAGGAAGCGGTGATCCTGGGCCAGGTGGTGATGACCGACTTCGCCCGCGCCCAGGTCCTGGACCGGCTGCTGGTCCACGAACGCCGGATCGAGAACAGCCTGTACCGAACGATGCGCGAGCTGCGCCGGGAGCAGGAGGCCCGCACGGCAGCAGAAGCCTCCCATTCGCAGGCCGATCGCGAGGTCAACAAGGTCAATGAGGTCAATGAGGTCCTCACTCCGCATTCGAAGGGCGGCCTGGCAGTCGATCGAGAGCCCGCGATCCCGGCGGAATTGGCTTCGTTTGGCGCGGATTGCACGGATTCCAGTCCGCGTGGCAGCGACAAGCGGAGTCTTCGCAGCTTGTCGATGGTTCCCTCGCAAGGACAAGACCATCGACAAACCAGTTTGTCGCTGCCACCCGGAGTCGAAGCAAGCCGCTCTGACTTCACACTTGAGAATTCACACTTGAAACTCGCGAAGCCTTCGTGCGAAACGAACCCAATCGCGGGCGAAGCGTCCAGGGTGAAGCGTCAGGTTTCGAGGGCTTGACTCTGACTTCACAGTTCGAGCTTCAAGAGAAGCCGGCGTCTTGGGGCGTCGGGAATCGAACGCGCCGTCGGTTGGCGGGCGGACCCGGCTTCGCTTCGCGGCAATTGCGGGGTTGCGGATTTGGGCAGGATTTGGTATGGATGGGCCCGGCGCGGCTTGCCGGGGATTCCGGCGGAAACCGCGCCGATAGACCTGGGATTCGCAGCAACCGACTCGATCGAAAGGAGATCCTGTGAGCATCGAACTGAAGAAAGACTGCCGATATGCTTTGCTCGTGCCGACCAGCATGGGCATTCGTCTGACGCCCGACAACGGACAGCCGTTCCATTGCAGCAAGCGGCTCACCATGCAGGCCACCAGCGCCGAGACCAACGTCGCCAGCGTCTCGTCGTACCTGGGCCTGCCGGTCAAGGTGCTGACGACGTTCGTCAAGGGCAGCCCGATCGCGAGGTTCATCAAGGACGAACTGGCGAGCCGGCACCTGGACGTCGAGGGCAAGGAAGTTCCGCAAGGCGGACCCTGGGGCTACCGGCACCAGTTCAACCTGGCCGACAGCGGGTACGGCTCGCGAGGGCCTCGTGTGTCCAACGACCGCGCGGGCGAGGTCGGCCGGACGCTGAACGTCAAGGACTTCGACCTCGACCGCATCTTCGGCAAAGAAGGTGTGCAGATCGTGCACTTGTCGGGCCTGATCGGCGCCCTGTCGCCGGAGACCGGGACCTTCTGCCTGGAACTGGCGCGGGCGGCCAGGAAATACGGGACGCGGATCGCGTTCGATCTGAACTACCGGGCGTCCTTCTGGAAGAATCGGGAGAAGGAACTTCGGGCCATCTTCCATGAGATCGCGGGCGTCGCGGACATCCTGGTCGGCAACGAAGAGGACTTCCAGCTCTCGCTGGGCATCGAGGGCCCCGAAGCGGGCGGCAAGGGCCTGGCGGCCAAGATGGACAGCTTCAAGGGCATGATCGACCGGGTGAAGAAGGCCTATCCCAACGCCTCGGTCTTCGCGACCACGCTGCGGGAAGTCGTCAGTTGCCAGTGTCACCGCTGGGGCGCTCTGATGGCCGAGGGGAGCAACTGGCACGTGGTCGAGCCGCGGGAGATCGTGGTCCTCGACCGCATCGGCGGCGGCGACGGCTTCGTCGGCGGCATGCTCTACGCGATCCTGCGGGGCTGGGAGCCCGCCAAGTGGGTCCAGTTCGGATGGGCGACCGGCGCTTTGGTCACGACGCTCTTGACCGACTACGCCCAGCCGGCGGACGAGGAAGAGATCTGGAGCGTCTGGGAAGGCAACGCCCGCGTGAAACGATAGAAGATGAAGACCATTTCGACGCTTCTTCACCACGAAGAACACGAAGATGCACGAAGGGAAGAACGGAAGAAATCGCATTCATAAGAGATGGACTCCTTGGTTTTGAAATCGTGTTTGAGCGTTCTGCTCTTCGTGGCTGTGGGGGCGGACGCGAGCGTGGAGGTGATCGACCTCGCGTCCGACCTGACGCCGATTCGTGAGGAATTCCAGTTCCCGGCGGTCGGGGCGGCGGTGATCCTGGAGGGGCGACTTCATGCCCTCGGGGTCATGGGCGTCCGCAAGGACGGCGACAAGGCTCAGGCCGAGCCGAACGACGCGTTTCATCTGGGCTCGTGCACCAAGGCGATGACCGGGTCGCTGATCGGCATGCTCGTTCAGCAGGGCAAGCTCAAGTGGGAGACGCCGTTGGCGGAGTACTTCCCGGACTTGAAGGACACGATGCACCCTGACTACCGCGGCGTGACACTGGTGCACCTGCTGTCCCATCGGGCGGGCGTTCCGTCCATGACCGCGGGCTTCGCGCCGGCCACGAACTTTCAACTGTTCCAGATCCGCATGATGAAGTCGCCCGTCGAGCAGCGAAAGCGAATCGCCGAAATCGTCCTGGCTCTGGCTCCCGAGAACAAGCCCGGCGAGAAGGAACAGTACTCGAACGCCGGCTTCACGATCGCCGGGGTGATCGCGGAAAGCGTGATGGGCGAATCCTACGAAGACCTCCTGACGCGGATGCTCTTTACGCCCCTGGGCATGCGGACCGCGGGATTCGGGTCGATGGGGACGCCCGGCAGAACGGACGCCTTGTGGGGACACCGCAAAGACGGCGACAAGATCGTCCCGATCGAGCCCGGCCCGCAGGCCGACAATCCGCCTTTTCTGACGCCGGGCGGACGCGTCCACTGCTCGATGGCGGACTGGGCGAAATACGTCCAGTGCATCCTGACGGCCGCCCGCGGCGAGGCGGCTCTGCTGCCGGCCTCCTGCGTCAGGCCATTGAAGGAGCCCCCTTTCGGCGGCCATTACGCCCCGGGCTGGAGCCTCCACGACCGCGACTGGGGAGGCAGAGTGCTCACCCACTCCGGCACCAACACGATGCATTACGCCATCGTCTGGGTCGCTCCGCAGAAGAACTTCGCGGTTCTCGTGGCCGCCAATCGAGGGGGCGACGGCGCCGCGGAAGGCCTGGACAGACTCTGCGGCGTGATGATCCGGAAGTTCCTCGCGGACCAATAGGACCGCACGGGACCCCACCGAGCCCGATGGGTCCCATCCGTCCTATTCGTCCCATGCTCTTGGCCGGTTACGGCTTGATCACCCAGAGATCGTCGATGAAGATCACGCCGTAACTGCCCGGCGCCGGCTGGGCGCTGCTGCCCACGCTGATGGAGACCTTCTTGACCTTCGCGAGGTTCACTCCGCCGGCCGTGAACTCGCTGAGCGGGACCTTCCACGCAGTCCACGTGGGAGTCTGAACGATCGCGGAGTCTGTATGACGAACCGTTGCGAGCTTGCCTGTGCTGTCCTGGACCGCGACAAACAGCGGCGCGCCGACGTTGCTCGCTCTGCCTCGGAGATGGAGCACCAGCGTATTGACGCCATCGACGGTCCAATTCTGAACCGACGGGAACTCCCGCTCGATCCGGGAATAGTGCGGCGAGCACACGTTGTTGTAGTCCAGAGGCAAGGACTGAGCGCCGCTGCGGACGATCGTCTGCTCGGCAAACGGAGCGTTCATGTACCCGACGGTGGAACCGCAAGCGCCGGCGGCATAGTCATCGAGCCAGGCTTCGTAGATGCGGCTGCCCTCCTCGTCCGTGTAGCCTTCGAAGTCGTCGATCACAAGGAAATCGGCGGTCGTGAAACTCCAGACCGAGCCGACCCACGAACCGCCTGCCTCCACCTCGTCCACCCGCCAGTAGTAGGTCGTGTTCCACTCCAGTTGGCCGGGATCGAACGTCGTGACATCGACATCCTGGCGGCCCCGATAGACGCCGGCCGTCGTCGTATCGGCATCCGCCACCGCCTTGGCGTCGACGCCGAAGTAGACATCGTGCTGCGCCGAGGACTCGCCCGCGATCCAACGGAGAAGGGGTGTCTGGGGAGCATTCGAGGACGCCTGAGCGGGATAGGGATCGACCGCGTGGACCGGCAGTTGCAGAACGCCCGACGGGATGATCTGCTTGGCGATCGAAGGACTCCGCCAGGACAGTTGGGCGACCGCGCCGCCGCCGTTCTCGAACCATTCCATCTTGATGCGATAGAATTGGCCGGCGACGAGATTGACCTTCGCGATGTCGTCGGCGCTGCCGTGAGGGGTCCAGTTGTCGATGATTCGCTTGCCGTTGAGCCAGAGCCGGACCCCGTCGTCGGAGGTCGTGATGAACTCGACGGTTTCAGTGAAGGGCGCTTCGAGGTCCGCGGTCCAGCGGGCCGAGACGCTGTCCTTGAGCCCCCCTGCCACTTCGCCGCTGCCCCAGTTGTGGTCGATCGAGTTCTCCTTCACGGTCAGGATCGGATCGCCGGCGAGTTCCATGCCCGCGAAGTACTCGGCCTGGACGCCCAGGCCCGGACCGACGGTCTTGAAGCTCCAGACGGGACCGGCGTGCACGGTCCAGGTGACATCCTGCTCATCGATCCGCCAGTAGTAGGTGGTATTCTCGGCCAGCGGGCCGGGATCGAACGACGGCACGAGTTGATCGCCCTTGAACACGCTCGGATCGCCGGCCTCGAAGGCGGCCTTGTCGGTCCCGAAATAGATCTTGTGATAGACAGCCATGTAGCCCGAGACCCAGATCAGATCCGCGTCGACGGAGACTCCGTCAAGCCCGTTCCAGGGCCTGGGAGAATAGGCCGTCGAGGGGACCGAAGTGAACGACCAGACGTCTCCCTGGAGGATCGTCTTGTTGTCCGCAGCGACCTCGTCGATCCGCCAGTAGTAGGTCTTTCCGGGGATCAGGCCGGGGACGTGAGAATACGCCGCGTTCGCCAGCGGCTGACGGCCCCTGTAGTCGTCGGGCCCCAGGGTTGCAGAGGTCCCGAAGTAGACGTCGTGGGCGATCGCGTTGACGCCGGCGGTCCAGCGAACCAGGGGCGTTTCGACGTACTTGGTGCCGTCGGCGGGATCGGGGCTACACGCGGTGACCGGTCCCCTGTCGAACACCGCGGTGACCAGCTTGCCGCCAACCTCGGAAGTGACGACGTAGCCGATGTAGACGCTCTTGGGGATTCCGGGAACCGTCGTGCTGTACTGCTGGGTCCAGGTCTTTCCGTCGGGCGAAGAGGAGGCGGAGAACGTGTCGCCGGCCCGCTGGACCTTGACCCAGTGCGGAGCGCCGGTGGCCCCGCTGCTGACCTGGTCGGCGGCCGCGTCGAACGTCTCGCGGCCCCAGAAGGTGACGCCATGCTGGAGACCGTCGGTGTTGGCGCTGACGCCCTGAAAAAGATAGGGCGAGCCGGGCGTGAGCATCACGCGGATCATCACGCCGGCCATGGCCCAATCCGCCACCGGCGGATCGAGACTGACGACTCGCGCGACCAGTTCGCCGTCGCCGGAGAGAGCCTTGTAGGTGTACTGGAACTGATCGGACGTGGACCGAATGCCTGTGCCGTCGCCTCGGACGGTCCAGGTCTGCGTGCCCGAATCGTACTGGGCACTGCCGACGGCGGCGGGACTTCCGATGTCCTTGCTGGTCCAACCGGCGGGCAATTGGCCGAGCAGGGGTACAGAGAGAATCGCCACCAACAACAGAGAAAACCGGAACCTCTTCCCACTACGCATGGCAGGCCTCCAGAAAAAGGAACTACACGGCGACGCAACCGCCCTGTTGTACGGAAAAAACCTCCACACAATGCCTGAACAGCACACCGACATGAACCTCCCTATTTATACCATGTTTTCGGTCCAACCGCAAGTGGATTGTGGATCTTCCGCGGACGAGGCCCTGGCGTCGCGACGGACGTCGGGCCCCTGGCCCTTGCCACGCTGGAGCCATCGCGATAAGCTCTCGCTCGACGCGGCCTGCGGGGCAGAAGCCGCACGGTTGCCGAAGGATTGGGTGCTTATGGACGGCCGGGGCAGGTTCCCTGACATCTCTGTGGTGGTGCCGACGCTCGATGAAGCGGGGAACGTGGATTCGTTGCTGACCCGCCTGTTTGCGGCGTTCGGCCGGGAAGGCCTGGAGATCGAGGTCCTGTTCGCCGACGGGGGCTCCACGGACGGCACGCAGGAGAAGGCACGAGCCTGGGAATCGCGAGCCCCGGTCCGGCTGGTGGACGCGCGGAGCGGCCGGGGGCTGACCGGAGACGTGCTGACTGCCGCACGCCAGGCGCGGGCCGAGGTGGTTCTGGTCATGGACGGGGACCTCAGTCACAGCCCGGAACAGGCGCAGGAACTGGTCCGGCCAGTGCTGGAGGCAAGCCGGGACATGGTCATCGGCAGCCGGTACGTTCCCGGAGGGCGAATCCCTGACTGGCCCTGGAAGCGGCGGGCAATGTCTCGAATCGCGCGCGCGGTCGTCTGGCCGCTCACGGACGTGCGGGACCCGACCTCGGGCTTCTTCGCAATCCGTCGCGACAGACTGCTGGGCGTCGCCGACGACGCCGAGGGGTTCAAGATCGGCCTGGAGGTCCTGCTCCGCCATGATGGCGACCTCCGCGTCAGCGAGATCCCCATCTGTTTCGGCGACCGCTCCCACGGGCAGTCCAAGATGAGCCTGCGACAGGCGGCCTGTTACCTTCGACGGGCGGTCGCGCTGGTCGGCGGCGCGGCGACCGCGGTCACCGCCGGGCGATTCGCCCTAGCAGGGCTGGCGGGCCTGGTCGTGGACGTGGGATTGTTCACGATCCTGCGGGACCGTGGCCTGGACTTGAGCTTGTCCCACATCCTCAGCTTCGCAATCGTGGCGACGCTCACCTATGTGATGTGCGTTCGCTGGGTATTCGCGCCGTCGGGCAATAAGCCTTCCGGCTGGACGGCGCCTGTGCGGTTCGTCACGATATGCCTGATGGCTTTGTTCCTGCGCGGGGGCGCGCTGGCCCTGTTGACGGAACGAGCCGGTTGGCCCGAATATGCGGCGTTGCCGGCCGCGGCGGCGGCGACTGCGATCATCACCTATCTGGGCGGCGCGTTCTTCGCATTCCGGAAGGATGGAGATCGCTCCGATGTCCTGTCCTGGCGTCTGGCGGCCCTCGGACTGATCGGCTATTCGGTTCTCCTGCGACTGGCGTATCTCGGTCTGCCGGACCTGCTGCCCGAGGAGGCCTACTACTGGAACTACGCCCAGCATCCGGCCCTGGGGTATCTGGATCATCCGCCAATGGTGGCCTGGCTGATCGCAGCGGGCACGGCCCTGTTCGGCGACACCGAGCTGGGCGTCCGCATCGGCGCCTTCCTGTGCTGGTTCGTCGCGGCGGGGTTCTGCTTCGCCCTGGCCCGCAATCTCTACGGCAAAGGAACCGCGCTGACTGCCGCCATGTTGACCGCGGTGCTGCCCTTCTTCTTCGTGTTCGGGTTCTTCACGACGCCCGATGCCCCGCTGACGGCCTGCTGGGCCGGGGCTTTGTTCTTCCTGGAACGCGCCCTCTCCGGCGGACGGGCAAGGGCCTGGTGGGGAGCCGGCCTCTGCATCGGCCTGGGGATGCTCGCGAAATACACGATCGCCCTTCTGGTCCCGGCGACGCTGGCCTTCATCCTGCTGGACCGACCCAGCCGGCGATGGCTGCGCCGTCCGGAACCCTATCTGGCCGTGATTCTTGCGGGCCTCCTGTTCAGCCCTGTGATCGTATGGAACCTGCGAAACGAATGGGCGTCGTTCCTCTTCCAAAGCGTCCACCGTCTCGACGGGCAGAGCCGGTTCGGGCTTCCTCTGCTCGTCGCGGCCATGGCCATGCTGATCACTCCGCTGGGCCTTCTCGACGCGTTTCGAACCGTGCTCTCCTCGAAACGTCTGTTCGCGGCGGTGTTCACGATGATCCCGCTGTCGGTCTTCGTTCTCTTTGGCCTGTCGCGTGAGGTGAAGATGAACTGGACGGGCCCTCTTTGGCTGGCGGCGCTACCGGTCCTTGCCAGACAGATCGTGACGCCCCCCTCCGCGATGCGGACTCCCCTGGACGTCTTCAGCCGGCGGCTCTGGCCTTTCACGCTGGTCGCATCCGTTCTGGTGTTCGGGGGATTCCTGCACTGTGCTTCTCTCGGCCTTCCCGGCGTCCCGGTAGTTCAAGATTGGGGTTGGCCGGTCGCGTGGGAGGAGATTGGACGCGATGTGGCGCGGCTTGAAGAACAGGTTCAGGCCGATCTGGGCGTCCGACCACTGGTCGTCGGAATGGACAAATACGCCCTGGCCAGCGAACTGGCGTTCTATCGCCGCCACACGAAGCAGGGCGTCGAACTGACCTCAAGCCGACATCTCTTCGGCGGCAGCGGATTGATGTACGGATTCTGGTTCCCGCCCCGCCAATACGCCGGGTGGACGCTCCTACTGATCAGCCTTGACCGCACGAACCTGGAACGCCAGAACATTCCCCGCTGGGCCAGACTGGACGGGATCCAAGAGCGGACCGTGTCCGCACGCGGAAGACCTGTGCGATACTACTATCGGATCGCCCGCGACTATCGCCCGCCTCCGCCTGCCGAATGCGATTGGAAATCGAAATAGCTTGTCCTGCCGCCGGAAGACCGGGTCCTTGCCCAATCGCTGCCTGCGGTCTTGACAATCCATGACACCAAATGCTATAATGGGGTGTGAATTGGGTGATGGGCTCTCGAGCTGCAGCGAAACGTTTCCCGACGGTTTCACATCCCGACGGCGTAGCTTTACGTATGGATACGTCTCAAGTAGTTGTACGGACAGCGACACCTGAAACACGGATAAGGTCCGATCATGAATGCGTACCGCATACGAAAACTAGTGTAGTGTTCTATTCTGATGCGACATTAAGCGTATCCCACGCGCGGGCGACCTTGGCGAGAATCTCTTCGGCCTTGGCCGTCCAGACGAACGGCTTGGGGTTGTCGTTGTGCTGTGCTATGTAATCCATGATGGT
>DATIKY010000061.1:0-7051 GCA_035476995.1 Sedimentisphaerales bacterium
GTGCGGGCCGCCTCAGTCGGCCGCAAGGCCTTCTGACACTCACGATCAGTGCCAACACTTGGATCAAAACGCGCCTGTTACAGATCCTCAATCAAATCCCAGCCAACGTCTGACCCGTCCATGTTTATGCAACGTTAGGGCAAACTGATGCACGATGTCGACCGATCGCTCCACCAGCCGCTGTGTTTGGGCAATCTTTCTCTTGACATTCTTGCCGTTGGGCTCGCTCTCCTTCTTCAATACTGCCAGATGAAAACTGATCGCCGTCAAGACCTGGGCGATATCATCGTGCAGCTCGCGGCTGATTCGCTTTCGTTCGTCCTCCTGCGCCTGCAACACTTGATGGGATAGATGCTGCAACCGTTTCTGGAGTCCAACAGACTCCGCCAACAACTGGCGGGAGTATCGTTCACTTTTTTTGAGGGCTTTTTCCGCCTCCTTCCGCTGGACGATTTCCTGTTTCAACTCCCGGTTCGCGGCGACCTGAGCCTCCATGTGGCGTTGCGTCTCGTCGGCCCGCTTGAGGGCGGTGATGTCCGAAACCGCCACCCGGCACCATTTCTGCTCACTGCGGAGCGAGCCTGCGGCCGTGGCTTGAAAATCAACCCAGGAAGGAGTTCCGTTCTTGGTCACGAGGGACGCCTCACAGATCTGTTTTCCGGGCTCCGCGAATACTTTTTCCAGGAAGGCCTGAAAGATCGGCCGGCTCGTCGGGGCCAGGAATTGCTGCAAGCGCCGGTTGATCAGTTGGGACCGGTCAACGCCCAGCAAGGCGGCCCCCGCCAGGTTCACCTCCATGATCCGGCCCTGTTCATCAAGAGAGAAGTAGCCGACCGGGGCGAAATCGTAGAGGTCGGTGAGTTTCTCCAGCATCGCCTCCATCTGGTCCCTGGCGCCCTGGAGTTCCACGTTCTGCATCTCCAGTTCGATCTGGTGGACCTGCAATTCGTGGACGAGCCTCTGCGTGTCGGCGTCCGTTCGGGGCGGGACTGTGCTCCGGTGATGCTCTCTCATCCGGACTTCGGCGCGGCGGCGCAGTTCGGCGGCATCCCCTGATCTGTTCGGTTTCTTCTGCATGGCGAGACCTTTCACGTTCTGCGGGACCCCGACAAGTGTCCGTCGCCCTTCTCGACACGTTTGCAGGCGATGGCACCGGTCTGCGCACTCTTCCGTCTTTTCTCGTCCCGCTTCGCGGGCTTGCCCGCCCTTGCGTGGAGAGCTTCTTCCTCCCCGACGGGTCCGAGGGCCACGACCGTCACGGAGGGATCGCCGTCAGGCACGGCGATCCCGAACGTGCTGCCTCGGCCCGGGGCGCTGCGGATCTTCATGCGCCCGCCCAGCAACTCGACCCGCTCGCGGATACTCAAGAGCCCGGACCCGCCTGTCTGCCCCAGCGTCTTTGGGTCAAAGCCTCGGCCGTGGTCGCAAATGGTCAGCCACAACTGCCCGTGCCGCTGGCGAAGCCGGACAGCCGCTTCCGTGACTTGTGCATGCTTGACAATGTTGAACAAGATCTCCTGGGTCGTGCGGAACAGCAACACCTTGATCGAGTCGGACGACCCATCGACGGGATCGTGGATTTCCACGTGGACGGCCAGGCCATGCTTGGCCTGGATCTGGTCCGCCAGCCATTCGAGGGCTTCGCCGAAATCGCCGTGGTACAGGATGGCCGGACCAAGCTCGTGGGAGAGGCTGCGGGACTTTGCGATCGCATCTTTGATCAACACCGAGACCTGGTCGATCTCCTCTCGCAAGGAAGCGTCGCCACTGATTCGATGGCCGAGCAGACTCAAGTGGAATTTCGCCGCCGCAAGCTGCTGCTGCAAGTCGTCGTGCAGGATATCCGCCAGTCGTTTGCGTTCCCGATCCTCCGCCTGCAACAGCTCCAGCGCCAGCTTCTGAAGCTGGCGGGTCCGATGCTCCAGCTCTGCGGTTCGCTGAGCCACTCTGCTTTCCAGCGTCGCCGTCAGCTTGTGCATCGCCGCTTCCGCCCGTTTGAGGGCGGTAATATCCGAGACGGCCATCCGGCACCATTTCCGCTCACCATGGAGCGAGGTCGCGGACGCGGCCTGAACGTTCGCCCAGAACGGCGTGCTTTCCTCGTACAAGAGAGAGGCTTCGCAGACCTGCCTTCCCGGCTCTGTGAATACCTTCTCCAGGAAGGCCAGAAAGATCGGCCGGGTTGTTGGTGCCAGAAAATGCGGCAAGCGGCGGTGGATCAGTTGCGAGCGTTCAACGCCCAGCAAGGCGGCCGCCGTCAGGTTCACGTCCAGGATCAGGCACTGGTCGTCGATGGAAAAATAGCCGACCGGTGCGAAATCGTAGAGATCGGTGTATTTCTCCAGCATTGCCTCCATCTGGTCCCTGGCTCCCTGAAGTTCCGCGTTCTGCATCTCCAGTTCGATCTGGTGGACCTGCAATTCATGGACGAGCCTCTGCGTGTCGGCGTCCGTTCGGGGCGGGGCTCTGTTCTTGTGCCGCTCTGGGAGCCGGGCCTCGGCGCGGCGCCGCAGTTCGGCGGCATCGCCCGAAGTGTTCGCTTCCTTCCGCATGACAATCCCTTTCTATGCTTTGTGAGACCCGGGTGATTCCTCGGCACGCTTCTCGACCCGTCTGCGTGCGGGCGCACTCGTCTGCGAACTCCCCTTTTCCTCGTCCGGCTTTGCGGCCTTGCCCGCAATGCGGTCTTCCAGAGCGGCTTGCTCGCCCCGCAAATTCGCCTCCAGCGTCTTGGCCACCGTAATGTCCGCGAAGGTGATCACCACGCCGTCAATCCGGTCGTCCAGGGTGCGATAGGGCATGATCCGCACGGTGAACCAGCGGCCGTCGCGCGCGGTCACCTCCTTCTCCGTCGGGGCCAGCGAACGCAGCACGCTCCGCACGTCGGCCGCCAGCGTCGGGTAGTTCAGGTCCGAGACCAGGTCCGTGATGGGCCGGCCCACGTCGCCCGGGATGAGCTTGATGATCCTCGTCGCCTGGCTGGTGAACCGCCGGACGCGGAGCTCCTTGTCCAGAAACACAGTCGCGATATGCGTGCTTTCGAGCAGGTTCTTCATGTCGTTGCTGGCCTGCGACAGCTCGTCCACTTTGGCCTGCAACTCGGCGTTGAGCGTCTGGAGTTCCTCGTTCATGGACTGCATCTCCTCTTTCGAGGTGGTGAGTTCCTCGTTGGTGGACTGCAGTTCTTCATTCGTGGATTGGAGTTCCTCGTTGGCGGACCGGAGTTCCTCCTGCGAAGTCTGCATCTCTTCGTGTGTGGCCCGCGCTTCGGCGCGAACCGCCAAGAGTTCCTGCTCCAGAGCTGTGTTGCGGACGTGAGGTTTGGGCGTTTGCAGCGGCGTCCTGGCGGCCGCGGGCGCGGCCACGTCCGTGAACACGATCATCACCAGCCCCTGCAACGGACCGGGTTCTTCCAGTCGCTGGACGGTCACATCCACGCCCTGTTCCCCGACGTCGGTTGCGACCTTGAGGCCGTGGAGCGCGATGCGGTCGTTCTGCCGCAGCGCTTTCTGGAAGGCGGCCGACAGTTCGTAGCGCAGACCTTCGCGGGCCATGGCGAAGAGATTCCAGTTGGCCTTGCCCGCGGCGGGTTCGAGGTACTTGCCCGTACGACCGCTGACGTAGAAGATATCGCCCCTGTCGTTGACGAGAACCGCCGGCGGGGCATACCGCTGCAGAACCAGTTGATCCGCCAGAGACTGGAGACTGAGCGGTGGTTTCGCCGCCGGTTGTTCCGTCGGCCCGCCGGGCAGGGCCCGCCTGAAAGACGGGGGGAACTCCAGCGGCTCCGGCCGCAGGGTGGAGCCCGTCCGTCGAAACAGCCTGGATCGGCTGCTGAAGGGGGCAAACAGGTCGGTAAAACCGCCAATGGTCTCCGCACTGCCCAGGAACAGGATGCCGCCGGGGTGGAGGCTGTAGTGAAACAGCGGAATCAGTTTCTTCTGCACCTCCGGAGTCAGGTAGATCAGCAGGTTGCGGCAGCTCAGGAGGTCCAGCTTGGTGAAGGGCGGATCCATGATGAGATTCTGGGGGGCGAAGATCACCATCTCACGGATTTCCTTGCGTATCCGATAGCCGCGTTCTTCCTTGGCAAAGAACCGGCGCAGCCGCTCCGACGACACATCGGTGGCGATGTTGTCCGGAAAGAGACCCTGGCGGGCGCTGTCAATCGCATCCCGATCCAAGTCGGTGGCGAAGATCTGCAGGGCGAAGTTCCGCTTGGGCTTGACCTCCTCCAACGCCTCCTTGAACACGATGGCCAGGGAGTAGGCCTCTTCCCCGGTGGAGCAGCCGGGCACCCACGCCCGCAGCGCCTGGCCGGGGGAACGGCTCGCCAAGAGCGACGGGATGGCCTCGGTGCGCAACTGTTCCCAGGCGGCGGGGTCGCGAAAGAAGTTCGTCACCCCGATCAGCAGTTCCTTGAAGAGCAGATCCAGCTCCTGTGAATTCTCCTGCAGGTAGCGAACATAGGCGGCCATCTTATCGATCTGATGAATGCCCATGCGGCGTTCGATCCGGCGATAGAGGGTGTTCCGTTTGTAGAACGAGAAATCGTGGCCGGTGTGGGCACGCAGGAGAATGACCACTTTGTCCACAGCGCTCTGCGTCTTGTCCTCCGGGGCCGTTTCGGGCCGGGCGATCAGCGGGGTGCGCTGGAGATACGCGATGATCTTTCCCGGCAACTCGTCCACCGAGGCCACGATGTCCGCCAGTCCGGCGTCGATCACGCTTCGCGGCATGGCGTCGAACTTGGCTGTCGCCGGCTCCTGCACCAGGACCACGCCCGCCTTCTCCTTGATGGCCCGCAGGCCCAGTGTGCCGTCTGAGCCCATGCCGGAGAGAATGACGCCGACGCTCTGCTCCTGCTGATCCTGCGCCAGGGAACGGAGGAAGAAGTCAATCGGCAGGCGCAGGCCGCGGGGCGCCGCCGGTTCGAGCAGATGCAAAACCCCTCGCAGGATGGACATATCCTTGTTCGGCGGGATCACGTAGACGCAGTCCGGCCGGACCCTGGTTCGATCCTTGACCTGGGCGACCTTCATGCCGGTGACGCGCTGGAGCAGTTCGGCCATGATTCCCTTGTGCGTCGGGTCCAGGTGTTGGACGACGACAAAGGCCATGCCGCTGCGCGCCGGGACGTGCCCGAGAAATCGCTCCAAGGCCTCAAGTCCCCCGGCCGAGGCCCCAATACCGACGATGGGGAACAAAACGCTCGCCTTCGAGGAGGCTGCCCTGGGAGAGACAACATTGGCAGGCTTCCTCTGTCGGCGGTCCGCTGCAGGTTTCCTTTTCATGATCCTGTTTCCCGCGCTCATTTGACTATGCCGTCGCCGGCTCCGTCTGAATCGCCCCGCGACACGGGCGCAACCGGAATTCGCTCGTGAATCCTGGCCGGATCCAAAGTGGGCGAGCCGCCCATACGCTATCGGCGTCACTGTACGACAGTGGGTCCAGTTTGTCCATGGGGTAAAACCCTACCCGCCCGATCCTGCCAGGTAGGGTTTTACCCCATGGAGCAGAAACCTCCGGGAGAAACCTCCGGGGTCAGGCCCTCGATTACGCTTTTGCAGGATAAACAGGGCTTATCCGGTTTTTGCGTACTTCTGTGGTTACGCGACATCCCGCGACCGGGGACGCCGTCCCGGACCCCTGGCATTTTTCGCCGTAAAACAGCAGCATGGTAGTGCGGGGCGCCGGCGGAGACGGATGGTCTGGCCCATGATAGGATCGGGAGAACTCCGAACAAACGCGGATCCGAACCGCAGGCGCGTCTGACTGCTCGGAAGGGTTAATAGGGACTGTCCTTCCTTCCGCGACGCGGATCTGTCGTCCTGAAGCGTAGCCGAAGGACCGAGTACGGCGGACATCAGGGCGGACATCAGGGTCAGCCCCTCGTTTACGCTTTAACGGGGGTCGTGGTGAAAGTGCGCCACTCGGGCCCGGGCTTCCTTCATCCGGCCTTCCTCCTGGTTCTCCAACTCCGGCGTTCATCTCAGTCATCTTGACCTCTCCACATTCGAACAGCTCGTCTCAGTTCTCCAACTCGTTTGTCGTTCGTCCTCGGTGTCGCGATGGGGATAGTATAGGGGAAGAGGCGGTAAAAGGCGAGGGGAAAAGAGCGTGCAGCGGGACTCGTGAAGCGTGAGGCGGTTGCGGCGGGAGAAGCGGCCAGGGGTCGCGACGCTCGTCTCTCGTCGCTCGGAAAACCAGACAACGCCTCCGGCCTTCCGCCTCCCGCCTGTCGTAATCTGCGTCAATCTGCGAAATCTGCGGATAAACCCTTCTCTTGCCCGCTTGCCCGTCCCCAGTCTCCCCCGAGCAAGAGGTGCACAGAAGGCTCGGACTCGCGATGCTCTTTCTATCGGTATCGCAGAATCGACCAGCAGACGACCGCTGTCATGATTCCAACACTGACGCACGGGATACCGACCGACCACAGCTGCGAAATCCCTCCGATCGGTCCGTTGCCCAATGCGATGCTTGCTATGACGCCCACGCCAAGCACCGCGAGCCCGAGCACGACCCACACATGCTTTCCGGTACGCCCGCGTCCTTCGCCGTTCGTTGCCCGCTCAGCCGCTTTCCCGACCCCTGAGTGCTTCAATCCGTCCATCGTACGCCGCCTTTCTCTTGACCGACATTTGCTGTTCGCTTCGCACCGACGATCGATGATTCACGATTGATGATTCTCTTCTACCCCAAGCCCCATGTCCTTCACAGCCTCTCTTCGTGACTCGTGACCCGAGGCGGGCGACGCATGTGTCGCACCTACGAGGACGAGCGGTGTGCTGAGCACACCCTACCACTGACGCCTCCCTTTGCGTCCTCCCCGAACTCTGCGGTTGATGGGCTCGTCGTTTCTTCGCCTGCCTTGGATTCCGAGTTTCCGCCTGCTCGGTGTCCTCTGTGTCTTCTATGAGAAGGCATGTCAAGGGGAGTTCGCCTTGGCGAACCTCCTTTTTTTCTCCGGAGCTCTTGTATCGCCTTGCTTCTATTCGCACTCGTTATGGGATCCTTCGATCCCGGTGCATGGTAGGGTCCGACGTCAAGA
>DATIKY010000062.1:0-6284 GCA_035476995.1 Sedimentisphaerales bacterium
GTTCCCAAACACGATGAATCGCGTTTGGGGTCCCGACCTATCCTCCGCCATCATGTTTCTGGCTTAACGCGGAAAATCCCAGGGGTCCGGGGACAGCGTCCACGGCGGCCGGCCGTTGCCCTATCTCCAAGTACGCAAAAACCGGATGAGCCGAATATCAGATCGACGGTCCCCTGGAGAGACCGGCGCATCTGTCTGCCCTGTTCACTCAGTTGCCCAGATCCGCCGAGTAGACCACCAGGCGGGGACGAGCGCCCGGGGTGGTCGAGCCGGTGGCGTGGATCTGCCAGCCGTCGGCGGTGCCATTGGCCTGGATGGCGATCCCATGGTCGGCCGCACCCGTGCGGACGGCCTCAAGATAGGCGGTCACGTCGGACCACACTTCCGCCCCGCGGATGAAGCCCTTGGGCGCAGAGAGAGCCCCACTGATGTCCCCATCGTCAACCTGCAGTCCGTTGACTGCCCCGAAGGAGGAGTGCAGGGAGCCGGTGTCCCACGGGCGGAGCATTGTGTGAGCGGAATAGGAGCCGGAGGTGCGAGCGTCTTTGCTGATGTCTCCCGTGGTGATCACGACCCACGCTTTCGCCACCGGCACGTCCAGCGGAGCCTGATTGGGGTCCGCGCCGAACACGTCGGCGAACTTCAGAAGGGCCAGATCGTCGGGGGAGCTGGTGTTGCCGGCCATGTCGGAGAACAGCACGCCGTCGAGGAAGGTCTGATCGAGCGTCGCGCCGTCTTCGGTCCGCTCGGGGTTGAGAAGGTCGCCGGTGTCCTCGATCAAGGCGTTCGTCCCGCTGCGGACGATAGCCATGGTCGTGCCGAGGTAGTTGCGCGCGCCGTCCTGAAAGACGCTCCTCTTGACGGGAACGGTCGTGTAGGAGGCTTTCAGCATGGGACGCGTATGGACGAGGGGAGAACCGGTGGTGCAAATCGACCACCCGTCGCTGGTGCTCGCCTGCACGTTCATCGAGTCGCTCAGACCGGCCTGAATAGCGAACCCATTGTTGGGGGCTCCATCCATCCAGGACTGCACGATCGAGGTGACGTTGGCGGCGTCCGTGGCTCCTTGAGCCTGGGCGCCGAAGCCGCCGACAGGACGGGTCGCCGAGCCGTCCTGCCACCAGGGACCCCGGCTCACCATGTCGGTCGTCGAGTTGAAGTCCGCGAAGTACGAGGTCGTCGAATCGAACGGCTTAAGCAACCCCGCCACGCCCCAGGGCCCTCCCGTTTGAGCGTTGCCCACGATGGAAGTGGTCAGGACCAGCTCGGCGCTGAGAATGGTCGCCCCAAGCGGGATCAGATTCGGATCGGTTCCAAAGATGTCGTCGAACCGCACCAGTCCCTGCGCGTCGGGCGACGTTCGATCCGGCAGGAAGCCGTCCAGAAAGTAGCTCGTGACGGTGATCCCGTCGGTTTGATCGCCGTCTCGTTCGCCGATCCGCCGGTCGAACGTGCCCTTGTAGTCATTGACATCGTTCTGAAAGCTGACGGCCACGACCTCGGCGGCCGCGAGCCCCGCACAGGCCAGGCAAAGGCCGCCGGCCACAGCGACGCGAAGACACAGACTTTTCAATTCAGCACACAACATAGACACCTCCATCACATACGACTCCTGACAACGAAACGGGTCAACACGACGGGGACATTCGAGGATTCCGTCCGGATCTTCCGCGAGCATCCCACGGCAGGGATCGTAACGAGAGGGCATTAGGAAATGATTACAGCACCGATAGATTCACGTTTACCTGCAGGACGCGTGAAATATAACGAAAATCTAATCCAGCCCCAACACTCCGGGGAGGTCGCCTTTGTATAGTCATGGCGCGTCCGTGGAACGGCGCGAGTTCGCGGCGCCTGCGCGAAGCGTCGAGTCTTCCGGCGTCGGAACTTTCTTCATAGGTGTGGATCGGATGGTTGACATGGCTGCTGAAAAAAACGCAAAGAACGCATTCACTTTGATCGAACTGCTCGTCGTCATCGCAACGATCGCGGTGCTGATGGGCATCCTGATGCCCGCGCTGGGCAAGGCCAGGAAGGCGGCGCAGCGAGTCACCTGCGCGGCTCATCAAAGAGGTTTCGGCCTGGCTTTCCAGGCCTATTTGCAGGACAACGACTACTGGTCTCATTGGGGGCCCAACCGCGGGTTCTGGTACATTCAGGATCCGCGCAGGCCGAACGCCCCCAAAACCATGGCCGACAAGAACGACACCAACGCCTACTGGGGCATCGCCTACTACCCCTACGCCCAGAACATGGACCTGTTCCACTGCCCCAGTTCTCGCTATCAACTCCAGACGTGGAATTCCCTGACGGACGTGGAACTCTACCGCTGGGCCCATTTCGGCCTGAACGGCTTCGCCGCCAACCGCAAGATCTCCAAGATCAAGCAGCCCGGCGAAATGATCGTGCTCCAGGACCACTTCGAACAGAAGCTGGACAACAACGGCGACATGCTGCACATCCGGCCGGAGGAGTTCTGCAATCTGCCCCAGTGGCGTCATCACAGCAGATTCCCCGACGCGCTGATCGAGATCTTCCGGCACAACCGGACCTCCAATGCGATGGAGACGACCTCGCCATGGGACCCGCAGGGCACGGGCCTGTCCAACACGCTCTGGCTCGACGGGCACGTGTCGCCCATCCGCCAGACGCGCGGGGAGGACGTCTCCGCCCGCTGGTACACCGGCGGCGTCGGGGACGGCGGGCAAAGCTGCTGGGTCGGCAACACGGAGGCGGAGGCCCGGCGCCTTCGGTATTGAGGGTCCCCAAGCAGAATGACGTCGTTCATTCACCACAATCCGACCTGAACCGTCGCCACGCTTGCCCTCCCCATGAACCTGCTGTATGCTCCAATCAGACGCTTTTAGATTCTCCTGGTCTTGGAGGTTTGGACATGCAGCGACATTCGATGTCATGGGGCCCCGCAGTGATGCTCCTCGTTTGCCTTGGCTTGTGCCTGGCTCCGGCCTTCGCCCAGACGGGCGGGGATCAGTTCCTTGACGGGATCGGCGAGACCGCCCTGATCGCACGCTACGTCTTCAAGGGCAATGCCCAGGACGCATCCAGGAACACTCTCCACGCCGCTCTGCACGGAACCAAGGTGGCCTACGTACAAGACGCCCAGTTCGGCCAAGTCCTGTCGCTGCCGGGAGGCAGCCACGGCGGCCACGTCCAGATTCCCGGAAAGGCCCTCATCGGAGCGGACACCATCAGCATCACCGGTTGGGTCTTCCTCCGAGACGCCTCCGAACCGTGGCAGAGGTTCTTTGACTTGGGCCAGGACACCACCCGCAACTTCTTCTGCACCCCGATCGGCGAGGACGCCTCCGAAGGCTATCGCGCACGCATCACCGCCACAGGCTGGACGGAGGAAATGGGACCTGTGTCCCCCAGAGTCGCCACAGGCCGCTGGGTACACCTGGCCGTGGTCCTCGATACGGCGAAGAAGACCCTGAGCACCTACGCGGACGGAGTCAGGGTCGGACACGCCACAAGCGTGGATCTGAGCCTGGAGCAGATCCTGGATCAGGAGAACGCCTCCGCCAACCGGCTCCACATCGGCAAGTCCGCATACGATACGGACCCGGACCTCAACGCCATGATCCACGACGTCCGCCTCTACAGCATCGCCCTGACGGACCAGCAGGTGGGCACGATCCGAAACAACGCCCTGTCCGGCGGAGAGACCGTGGAAGTCGGGGCATCGACCGCGGCCTCTTCCGCTCAGGCAGCGGCTTCTGCAACCACAGGCGGTGCGGCCCTGCCCGGCGCCTCCGACCTGATCGACGTGCCCGACATCAGCGCAGAGACAGTCGTGGGCACCCTGCCGCATCTGCCCTACCATATTGCAGGCCTGTACCGCGACGGCGTCAAAGGCCCGCCGGTGCGAGTCATCTGGCCCTCGCCCGCGGACAACAACCAGGTTCGCCAGCCCGGGGTCTACACGGTCTCCGGCGTCGTGCCCGGCGCGAAGTTCGAGCCCAAGGCTCGCGTCACCGTGAAGGCCGCTCCCCAGAAGGCCGACGAGGGGCCGAAGCAGAACCTGGAGCCCTTCCCCCTCGGCCAGGTCGTGCTCAACCAGGATGAGAACGGGCGCGACACCCCGTTCATCAAGAACCGGGACAAATTCATCCAGGGCCTAGCCAGGACCGATCCCAACAGCTTCCTCTACAACTTCCGCGAGGCCTTCGGCCGGCCCCAGCCCGAAGGGGTCCGACGCCTCGGCGGCTGGGACAGCCAGACCACTCGACTGCGCGGCCACGCCAGCGGTCACTACCTCTCCGCCATCGCCCAGGCCTACGCCGGCGCTGTCTACGACAAGGACCTGCAGGCGGTCTTTCTGCAGAAGATGAACGTCATGATCGACACCCTGTATGACCTGTCCCGAAAGTCAGGCCGGCCCGCCAAGGAAGACGCCGAGTGCAACGCCGATCCGACGAAGGTCCCGCCGGGACCGGGCAAGGAAGGCTACGACTCCAACCTCAGCACGCAGGGCATCCGAACCGATTACTGGAACTGGGGCGTCGGCTTCATCAGCGCCTACCCGCCGGACCAGTTCATCATGCTCGAAAAGGGAGCCACCTACGGCGGCAGGGACACCCAGATCTGGGCCCCCTATTACACCCTGCACAAGATCCTCGCGGGCCTGCTGGACTGCTACGAAGTCGGCGGCAATGAGAAAGCCCTGCGCGTCGCCGAGGGCATGGGCCTCTGGGTCCATGCGAGGCTCGACGCCGTGCCCACCGAGACCCGGATCAGCATGTGGAACCGCTACATCGCAGGCGAATACGGCGGAATGAACGAAGTCATGGCCCGCCTCAGCCGCCTCACCGGAGACCGGCGATTCCTCGACTGCGCCCGGCTCTTCGACAACATCAGCTTCTTCTTCGGCGACGCCCAGCACACCCACGGCTTGGCCCGCAACGTCGATACCCTCCGCGGCAAACACGCCAACCAGCACATCCCGCAGATCACCGGCGCCCTGGAGACCTACCGAGGCGCCCAGGACATCCAGTACTACCAGATCGCGTCCAATTTCTGGGAGATCTGCAACCACAGCTACACGTACAGCATCGGCGGCGTCGCAGGCGCCAAGAACCCCAACAACGCCGAGTGCTTCACGGCCCAGCCCAACACCCTCTTCACCAACGGCTTCGCCAACGGCGGCCAAAACGAGACTTGCGCCACCTACAATCTGCTCAAGCTCAGCCGCCAGCTCTTTCTGTTCGATCAGGACGCCCGGTACATGGACTACTACGAGCAGGCCCTGTACAACCACATCCTGGCCTCCGTCGCGGAGAACAACCCGGGCAACACCTACCATGTCCCGCTCAACCCCGGTGCCCGCAAGCAATTCGGCAACGCCCAGATGACCGATTTCACCTGCTGCAACGGCACCGCCATCGAGAGCAGCACCAAGCTCCAGGACTCCATCTACTTCCGAAGCAAGGACGACGTGGCCCTGTACGTCAACCTCTACGTCCCCTCCACCCTCTCCTGGCGTCAGCGAAGCGTCGTGGTCCGCCAGAGAACCAACTTCCCCTACGCGGACACCACCACGCTGACGATCTCCGGCGGCGGCGAATTTGACCTCAAAGTCCGCGTGCCGCGCTGGGCCGAACGAGGGTTCTTCGTGCGAATCAACGGCAAGGACCAGGCGGTCCAGGCCGCGCCGGGAACGTACCTGACCCTGGGCCGCGCCTGGAACGACGGCGACACGATCGAATTGCGGATGCCCTTTGGCTTCTATCTGTGCCCGGTCATGGACCAGCCCAACATCGCAAGCCTCTTCTACGGTCCCGTCCTCCTGGCGGTGCAGGAACCGGACCGCAGGTCCGACTGGCGTCCGGTGACCCTGGACGCCGCCGACCTGGGCAAGTCCATCCAGGGCGATCCCGCGACCCTGCAATTCCGCACCAACGGCGTGGATTTCAAGCCGTTCTACGAAACCTACGGCCGCCACTCCGTGTACCTGGACGTGACCCTGAAATAGCCGGGGGGCGGGGAAGCGTAGAAGCGTGGATGCGTGGAAGCGTTCAGCACGCGGCGCGCTCCCGGTCCAGCCATGTCCGCGGCAATCGGAGACTGTCCGAGCCTGAGAACGAGCGACGAGCGACAAGGGCCGAGCGACGAACAACGAGCGACGGCCCCCCGCCCCCCTTCTGAACGCTTCCACGCTTCCACACTTCCACACTTCCACACTTCCACACTTCCACGCTTCCACGCTTCCACGCTTCCACGCTTCCACGCTTCCACGCTTCCACGCTTCCACGCTTCCACGCTTC
>DATIKY010000063.1:0-14755 GCA_035476995.1 Sedimentisphaerales bacterium
CGATTCTCTTGCCGAATCTGAACCTCACCTGTGGTGAGATTTACGAATCGGCTCCTCGGTTACGAATCCACGCCTCTTTCCCGATGAAAACTGCACATTCGCAAGACTTGACGGAGTGCCTTATGCAACTGGAGGGTTCACGATGGGCGGCACCGGCGAAATCGAGAAGCCCTGGCACAAGGTGCAGATCGGGTACGAATTCGAGATGGGTGTCACCGAAGTCACGGTCGCGCAGTTCCGCGCCTTTCTCGAAGCGACGGGTTACGTCACCGACGGCCAGAAAGAAGGCTACGGCTGGCTGCGACAGGGAACGCAGGACCGGCAGTGCGAGGACAACCTGGACTGGCGTCGCGTGACTGCCGACGAGTCCGACGATTGCCCCGCGACGCTGGTCAGTTGGTACGACGCGATGGCGTTCTGCCGGTGGCTGTCCGTCGAGAGCGGGCAGCAGATCCGCCTGCCCAGCGAGTCCGAGTGGGAGTACGCCTGCCGGGCGGGGACTACGGGCCTCTTTGCAGGCGAGCTCCGCGCGATGGGCTGGTCTCAGCACAACTCGGGGGGCCGCGTGCACCCGGTCGCGCAGAAGCAGCCCAACGCCTGGGGTCTCTACGACATGCACGGCAACGTCTGGGAATGGTGCCTGGATTTCTTCACCACCAGCTACGACGGCGCGCCGACCGACGGACGGCCCCGCTGGAACGTGGACGGCCCGACGGACGTGGTCTCCCGCGGGGGTTCCATCGGCAACCCGCCCGGCTGGCTCGCCTCGGGCTGCCGCATGGGCACGCAGCCTTCCGCCAGTCACTACAACAACGGATTCCGCATCGTGCGGGCGATCCAGGATGAAGCGGCCGTTACGAGTCCGGCGGCGCGACTGGCGCCGGTGGACACGATTCTGCCTGGGAGGGTGTTCGAGGGGACGCCGAAGGACTTCCGGGCTCCGCGGACCAAGGCCGTGCAGACGGAGGCGGGTCCGCCTTTCCTGGCTCCCATCGGGACGAGGAACGTCGCGCTGGGCAAGCCCGTTTCTTCCAGCGACGCCGAGCCGATCACTGGCGAGCCGGAGATGGTCACCGACGGCGACAAGGAGACGGCCGACGGAAGCTATGTGGAGCTGGGGCCGCTGCTTCAGCACGTCACGATCGATCTGGAGGCTGAATACGAGATCTACGGCGTGCGGGTCTGGCATTTCCACAAGGAACCGCGGGTGTATTTCGATGTGATCGTTCAGATCTCGAACGATCCGGACTTCATCGAGGGCGTGAAGACGGTCTTCAACAACGACATGGACAACTCGGCGGGCCTGGGCGTCGGCGGCGACATGCACTACGTCGATACCCACTTCGGCGAGATCTTCGACGCCAGCGGTCTTCGCGGCCGGTACGTCCGACTCTACAGCAACGGCAACACCGCCACCGACACGAATCACTACATCGAGGCGGAGGTCTACGGAAAGCCCGCACGCCGGTGACGGCGCACAGAGGGATACAGGAGGGAGGATTCGATTCCGGGTGGCAGCCTGTTCGTAGTTTGCCCGGCAGGACGTATCCTCCTGACGACACGATACAAGAGAAGCAAGAGAAGATAACGCCTTACGGCGTCACTACAAACAGACCCCGCCGCGATCGCCCTAGGATTCAGCCCCGGTCTGCGAGAGGGTCTCGCAGGCCGGGGCGAGGAGGCCGTTATCGGAGGATCCGCAGCGCGGGTCCGAAGATCTCGGATTCGAAGGCTATTTCAACGGTCCGCGGATCTCGCCGGCAGGGAATTGCTCCGTGTGCACGTTGACATACGCTCGATTCTCACGGATCGCGGCCAGCAGGTCCGCCATCGTCCTGCCGGCCAAGGGGCCGACGAAGTTGGTGGCCGTGGAGCTGCCTGTCCCCAGGGGGCCGGTGAATTCGCCGGGCAGCAGCATCGCCGGCGGGGCCGACGGGAACAGCCAGACGGCCGCAGGGCCGTTGGCTCCAGGCTCGGTCGAGACGTGGATGTGCGCCATCGTGACGTTCACGATGCCCTGGACCTTGAGCTGGTACGAAACCGTGTCTCTGGCGGCGTTCAGTTGCAGGGTCGTCAGGCCGGTCGCAGGGGAATTCGTGCCTGCGTTCGGCCCCGTCAGCACAGCGGCGAACCCCGTCGGCGCGGCCACGATCTTCAAGACGACGCCGGTATCGCCCACCGGGCCCAGCGCGGTGCTCGCCAGCAGGTAGACCTCGCCCTCGAGGTCCTGGCCGAAACCCTTGACGAACAGGCCCAGCGGATCGCCTGCGGCGCCGATCAGCAGCTCCTGGATCTGGCCGGTGAAGAGGTCGGCCACAAAGAGCCGGCCTTCGGGGACAGAGAACTGGCGGGAGAAATCGCCGCAGACGTACTGGCCCCACAGGGCCGGGACCGCGGTTCCGTAGTACGTGTAGCCTCCGATGATCGACAGGCCGTCGTCGTGATCGTACTGAACCACCGGATCGGAGAACCTGGGATCGTTCAAGACCCGGCCGACCGAGCCTGTGGCCGGATCGAAGGCGAACGTGCCCTCCTTGACGTTCCAGCCGTAGTTGCGGCCCTTGCGCACGATGTTGATCTCCTCGACGCGGTTCTGGCCCACGTCGGGAACGATCAGCGCGCCGCTGAGTGCGTCGAAGCTGAACCGGTAGGGATTGCGCAAGCCATAGGCGAAGATCTCATCGATGCCGTCGGCGCCCACGAAGGGATTGTCCGTCGGCACGCGGTACGCGCCGTTGGCGCCGGCGGAATCCTGGCTGTCCGGCGTCGAGGACGGGTGCAGTGGATCGATCCGTGCGATGGCGCCGTGAATGGTGTTGATGTTCTGGCCGTTGCCGGTCGGGCCGTGACCGGCCGCGGTGTCGTTGGCGCCGCCGCCGTCGCCGAAGGCGATGTACAGGTAGCCGTCGGGTCCGAACTCCATGTGTCCGGCGTTGTGGTTGGACTGAGGCTGATCGACGCGCAGGGTTTCACGCGAGGTGGTCGGATCGACCTGCTCGCTGACGCCGTCCCAGAGCCATTCGCGGACCACGCTCTGATGGTTCATCGCAGTGCCGGCGGGCACTTGGACGGTGAAATCGGCCACTCCCTGGACCGGCTCACTGGTGTAGGTGTAGAACTTCCCGGCTCCGACGCTGTTGGGATCGCCATAGCCCGGATGGAAAGCCAGACCCAGGAAGCCCCGCTCGTCATAATTGACGCGGACGGGCACGACCAGGCTCGTGAGGTCCAGAAACGGCTTGTCGAGGAGCAGGCCGTGGTCGATCACGCGAATCAGGCCGACCTGGTCCACGATGTGGAGTCGCCCGGGTCGGGCCGGGTCCGGGACGAGCAGGACCGGGGCCGCCAGACCCGACGCGACCGTCTGCAGGTCGACGCGGACGGGCGACGGCGCGATGCGGTCGGCGATGGGCAGGCTGGCGATGGTGAAGTCGCCGCGCATCGTCGCGGAATGCGGCCTGCAGCGATATCCGGGCTTGCGGCCCCCCTGGATCATCGCCTCATAGAGAGCACCCGTGAGCGTAAATCGAACGGTGCCCTGGCCGTTGTCGGTCCAGGCGACGCCCGGATTGGATTCGAAGGAACCCTGAACCGACATGGACAGCAGGACCGTGTCCTGCGAAGGCGAAGAGGCCTTGGCGATGATCTCCAGCGGGTGGGCGGAGGGGTTGGTCACCCGGATTTGGTACCGTTTGCCCAGTTCCAAGGGCAGGGTCGGATTCTCCGTGCCCAGCGGAGGGAACTGGAGGGTTGTCGGATCGAAGGCGTCGAGCCGGTAGGCCATCATGCCCACGTCTCCGAACGTCCAGGCGACATCGTGGGATTGAGCCTGGGCCGGCCCACAGGCCAACGCCAACGTCCCCAGTACCAGATACGCCAGCTTGGCAAACCTCGTCGAAGTCATAGAGTCCTCCTGGTATACAAATCTTGATGGTGATGGCGCCTCAATGCGAAAGAGCATGCGGAACGAACTTCTGGACAATTCATAGAAATGTACTGTGAAAAATGAGCCTGGTTCGCACATCAGCGCTCTTGATGTACTCTCGCGCAAAAAAATCCCCCCTCCGGAATCTGCGGCGCCAAGTGGGGCATCCCGCAAACGCACCCCCGACGCGGGCGGGGTGAATTTTCTGTAAACGCCGGGGAAGGGAGCGCACTCTATAGGGGCAGAGATCTCAGGTTGCATGCAACCGGGCCTGGGCCCGAAAGAGTGTTGTCAGAGAATCGTACGACTGTGTCGAACAAGAGCTTTGAGAATCTGGTGACCGAGCATGGCCGGCTGGTGCTGGGTACGGCGGCGCGCGTTCTGGGCGACGCAAACTTGGCGCATGACGTGCATCAGGAGGTGTTCCTGGCCGTCTGGCGGCGCTGGCACATGTATAACGGCAGCGTGAACTGGCCGGCGTACCTGTACCGGGCGACTATCCGGAAGGCTTTGGAGCTCGTCCGGCGGCGCGCTTGTAGTGTGTCCGTAAGGGCATATTCTTCCTCCCCATGGGAAGAGAAGATAACGCCTGACGGCGTCACTACGAACGAGCCCGACGAGGCCATGCAGGCGGAGGAGCTGCAGCACAAGCTGGTTGCGGCCCTGGCCCGGCTGCCTCGACGACAGGCGGACGCATTCATCCTGTCTCGCATCGAGAAGCGGGAAACCGCCGAGATCGCGAAGCTCCTGGGCTGTTCCGAGCCCACGGTGCGGGTCCATCTGCACCGGGCCGTGCTGAAGTTGGCTGAAGAGTTGCACGAGTACCTGGATCGATGAAGGTGAATCATGAGTCCTCACAACGTGACCAATGAGCAGCTCGTTCAGTTCGTGCTGGGCGAACTGCCGGCGGACCAAGCTCGTGAGATCCAAGCGCACCTCCGGGAGTGCGAGCCGTGCAGACGGTCGGTCGGGCGGTTTCAATCACTGCTCGACTGCGCCGACCGCATGAGCTTGCTGGCGGAGAATAGGCACAATGTGGAGTCGGCGAACCGTGCGGTTCTGCTGACTGCGAAAACACAAGAACAAGATCAGACGCGCCGCAGGGCATCGTCCCGGGCGGCGTTTTTCGGGAGAAAGATCATGAGTTATCGAACGACAAAATGGGCCGTGGCGGCCGTGGTCATCCTGGCCGCATTCCTGGGTCTTCATCTGTTTACAGGGGACGGCAGCGGGAAGCTTTATGCCAATGTGGTGGAAATGCTGCAAAACGCCCGGACCCTGACCTACAGCACCGTGACCAGGACGGGCCTGGAGAGCATGCAGACCCTGCGTACGGACCTGGCCTTCAAAGAGCCCTGCCATCTGCGGGCCTCCCAGCCGGACGGACACATCACCGTACTGGACTACACCCCCGGCAAAGCCAAGGTCATGAGCCTCGTGCCCAGCACCAAGACCTATCTCATCCTTGAGTTGTCCAACGTGCCGGATCACGGCGGCAAGGACCCGTGGGCCGCTGTGGAGCATCTCCGGACCCTTCCGGCCCGTGCGGATGAGGCCCTGGGCAGCAGCCGGATCGACGGCAGGACCCTCGAGGGATTCCGCGCCAGCGAGGGCGATACCACGACCACCGTCTGGATCGACCCCAAGACTGGAAACTTGATCCGCGCGGAGATCGAGTATGCCAAGACCCCCGGCATGAACATGATCCTGACCGACTTTGCGGTGGACGTCGACTTGGACGACGCGCTGTTTAGCCTCACGCCGCCGGAAGGCTATCACCTCGTGCAGGCGACGGCGGACGCATCAACGGTCACGGAGAACGACTTCGTCGAGTTCCTTCGCATGTGGTCCCAGTGGACCCTGGACGGGACCTTCCCGCCGACCGTGCAGAGGCCGGAGTTTTTCAGGGTCGCGATCCAGATGGGCAAGGAGGGCAAGCTCAAGGGCCCCGATGCCCCCGGGTACGAAGACCGGCAGCGGGAGATCATATTCAGCGCGATGACCTTCATAGGAATGAAGGCCGGCGACTCGTGGCGTTACGCCGGGCAGAACGTCCCGTTCGGCGACCCCGCCACGCCGATCTTCTGGTACCAGCCGCAAGGCTCGCCGACCTGGCGCGTCATCTACGCCGACCTGCACGTCGCCGACGTCGCGGCCGAGAACCTGCCTAAGTAACTCAAGACACACCACCATACAACCCCAGAAGCCGGGCAAGGGAGACCCGGCTTCTGCCATGTGCACACTCCATCCGGCATCGGCCGTGCAACAGCGAAACAGAGGATGCGATCGGTTCATCGGTTGCGCGAGAGGGGGTGGGGTGTCTATAATGATGAAGTCCTGAGGCACGAGCCGGAACAGGAGCCTGGATTGAACGATCGACAAGCAGAACTGCTTAGACTGCTGGATGCGTCCGGGGCGTGTTTGTACGCCTTGTTGACCCGGCTCACTCTGCGCCAAGACGTGGCGGAAGAGCTGATGCAGGATCTGTTCCTCAAGCTTCATGACGCCAAAGACCAGGGCGGAATCGAGTGCTGGTACGCGTACGCCCGCCGGACGGCCATCAACCTGGCCTTCAACTGGCGGCGCCGGCAGGCGGTCCGCAAGACGGCCTCGCTTGACGCGCTGGCCGAGCGTGCTTCAGACGATACGACACCGGTGAACCAGCTTATCCAGTCTGAGGAGATCGAACAGGTCTTGGCCGGGATCGATCGGCTCCACGGCGCCTCGCGCGAGGTCCTGGTCCTGCGATATATCCAGCAGGAGTCATACGAAGAGATCGCTCGGCAACTGGGCAAGACAGTTCATCAGGCTCGTGCCCTGTGCTTCAAGGCAATGAGCGCGTTGCGTGACGCGCTCGGATGCGGTCCCGTGCCGGCTGATGAAAAGGAGGTTCAGCATGTCGAAGATGAATGATGCGGAACTCCGCCGCCGGTTGGAGATGCTCGCCGGCGTGCAGCCTTCACCCGAGGCAACCGCCCGGGCCGTGGATCGCGTCCGACAAGTGATCCTGACTAACGACAGACAACCGGCTCGCAAGAGCCTGGGGAGAATCCTTATGAACAGCAAATGGAGCAAATTGGCCATAGCGGCGGTGGTCGCCGTGGCCGTGATTGGAGGGTGGAGTCTGTTTGCGGGCGGCGGGAGCGGCAGGGCCTACGCCCGCATGGTGGACCAATTGCACGGCGCCCACACGCTGACCTTCAGCCTGATCACGACAACAGGCGTGGAGAGCATGCCGACGGTGCGTCTGGACATGGCGTATCGCGACACCGGGCACGTCCGCCTCGCTACCGCCGACGGATACGTCACTGTCCTGGAAACCACGGCCACCGGCGTCAAGGGCATCAGCCTGGTGCCGGCCACGAAGAGCTACGTGGTGTTCGAGATGACCAATGTGCCGGACGATCCCGCCAAGGACCCGTGGGTGAGCCTCGAGCGGCTCAAGGCTCTGCCGATGCAGGCCGACGAGTCGCTGGGACGCAAGGAGATCGACGGCCGGACCCTCGACGGATTCGAGGTCCGCCAGGACGGCACCACGACGAAGGTCTGGGTCGATGCCAAGACCGGCCAGCTTGTCCGCGCGGAGCTTGGTTTTGGCAGCGCACCGGGGATGAACGTGATTCTGAGCGACTTCCAACTCGACGCGCCCCTGGACGATTCGCTGTTCAGCCTCGAACCACCCCAGGGGTATACGTCCGTGCAGGTCAGCGCGGATGCCTCGCAGGTGGGCGAGCGGGACTTCATCGAACTCCTCCGCCTGTGGTCGAACTGGACGGTCGACGCGAGCTTCCCGCCGATCGTGGGAAGCCCGGAAATCGCCAGGATTGCGGTGCAGATGGCCCGCGAGGGGAAGTTCGTCGGCCCGTATGCCCCCGCCTACGGCCAGGAGAAACAGCCGCAGATCATGTACCGTGGGTTCGTGTTCGTGGGCCAGTTGCCCACAGGGACGTGGCGCTACGCCGGCCAGAACGTCTCGTTCGGCGACCCCGCCGTGCCGATCTTCTGGTACCAGCCGACGGGCTCGCCCACCTGGCGGATCATCTATGCCGATCTGCACGTCGCAGACGTCGCCGCGACGGACCTGCCGAAGTAGCCGCAGTACCCTGTAGTCGAAGCATGCCAAGCCGGGTTCCCAAACCCGGCTTTTTCACGCGTATCGCGCGTCCTTGATTTGTTATGCAATCCATGCTATGATACGCGCGTATACAGAACGAGGCGCCAATTATCGGAACAGAGGTACGAATGTCGAACGTGAACCAGATCAAGGCCGCCATTGAGGCTCTTCCCGAAGAGGAATATGCCCAGTTGAGACAGTGGTTCTCCGAGCGGGATTGGCGGAAGTGGGACGAGCAGATCGAGGCGGACTCGGAATCGGGGAGACTCGATTTCCTGATCCAGGAAGCACTTGACGAAAAAGCGAAGGGGAACCTCAGGGATCTGTGATGCACCGGACGACGCGGCGCTTCTGGAAATGCCTCTGGGGGCTTCCTCGCCCTGTTCATAAACTGGCGAGAAAGAGCTTCGACCTCCTGAAGGCCAATCCGTCGCACTCCTCTCTTCACTTCAAAAAGGTGGGCAAACTCTGGTCCGTTCGCATCGGAATGAACCACCGAGCGCTGGCGATGGAGGACGGGAAGGATTTCATCTGGGTGTGGATCGGACCACACGACGAGTACGAGAGAATGATCGGGCATAGGGGCTGATCCTCGCTGCGGGGAGTGGGCCGAAACTCATAGCACATGGAAGACCAGAAGAAGAGCGTCAACATCTACACCGACGGCGGCTGCCTGGGCAATCCCGGGCCTGGGGGCTACGGCGTCGTGCTGCGCTACGGCGAGTATGAGAAGCGGCTCTCGGGCGGCTTTCGGCTGACCACCAACAACCGCATGGAGATCATGGGCGCCATCGTGGGCCTGGAGACCCTCAAGGGCCCCTGCTTGGTCACGCTCTACAGCGATTCGAAGTATCTCGTCGACGCGATGAGCCTGGGCTGGACACGGCGGTGGAAGGCCAACGGCTGGCGGCGCAACAAGACGGACAAGGCGGTCAACCCCGACCTCTGGGAGCGGCTGCTGACGGCCTGCGAGCGCCACACGGTGAAGTTCGTCTGGATCAAGGGCCACGCCGGCCACCAGTACAACGAGATCTGCGACACGCTCTCCAAGCAGGCGGCGTCGAGCAAGAGCCTGCCCGCCGACGAGGGATACGAACCGCAATAGATCCCCGTCAGGGTTTCTCACGCTCTCTCCGTCGCTCCGTCTTTGCGATGACAAGCTTACTGCCGACAGATGTCCGTAAGTACTCCTTTGTTTTTGCGAAATGCCGCATTACAATTCTCCTTGCTGGCGCAGCAGAATTCCGATGAAAGAGACGCTGTCAAAGACCATCGATCATGAATCCGAGTGAGCATGCGACATCAGGGTTTCGCATTCATCCGCCTCTAATATACCTGATGGCTCTGGTAGCTGGCATTGTACTGAACTACCGGTGGCCAATTTCGCTTCTGCCCGGCCGATGGGGAGGCTGGGCCGGCATCGTCCTGATCGCCACAGGGGTGGTGATCATGCCGGTTGTGCTTCGGCGGTTTCGCCGGGCGGGCACAACGTTCCACCCCCACAAGCGGTCCTCATCGCTGGTCACCGACGGACCCTACCGATTCTCGCGCAACCCGGCTTACGTGGCGTTGACGCTCTGGTACCTTGGCATTGGACTGATCCTCAACAACACCTGGGTTCTCCTGCTGGTACTTCCGGCTTTATTCGTCATGGACCGACGGGTCATACCGGGGGAAGAATGCCGCCTGGAGAGGCAATTCGGCGACGACTATCGACGCTACAAGGCCAGAGTCCGGCGGTGGGTTTGAGACGACCCGTCCGAAGGAGCCCTCCACTTCTCACGGATCACTCCGCACCGACCCACGTCGTATTTTTCGCTCCCTTCGCATTTCTTGTCGCAAACCCGTCCGAGACCGCACTATATAGCGAGAACGCAATCTCTGAGAGTTCGTTGAGGTGTCGTATGACGGAAACAGACCAATACTATGTGGAACGTTGTCTGGATGGCCATCCGGACGACTTTCGCCACCTGGTGCGGCGGTATCAGCCGGTCCTGCTGGCCCATTTGGCCGGCAAGCTTGCCAACCGCGGAGCGGGCTTCCGGAATGTCCGGGACAGCGCTGAGGAAGCCGCCCAGGAGACGTTGGTCCGAGCGTACTTCAAGATGGACAAGCTCAAGAAGCCCGAATCGTTCTTCCCGTGGCTGCTGGCGATCGCCGACAACGTGGCCAAGGAGCAGCAGCGGAAAGAGATCGTTCGGCGCCGGCGTCAGTCCGTCCGCGAGTGTTGCGAAGAGGCGGCGCCGCCGGAACTCTCCGAAGATTACGGTCTCGAAGCCGTGGTGGCCGGCCTGCCCGAGGCGTATCGAACGGTGATCCTGCTGCGATACTACGGCGGACAGTCGTGCAAGCAGATCGCCGAGCAGCTCGAGATGCCCTTGGGCACGGTGACGGTGACGCTATCGCGGGCCTACGCCCTGCTGCGAAGCGCGCTGCAGCAGAAGCAGGGAGATCCCGAGCGCAACGTGCCGCGTCCGGGTCCCCAGGAAGTGAACGAGGTGAACCGATGAACTGCACAGAATGCAAAGAGCTGTTGGTGGTGTACTTCGAGGGATTGCTCGAGGACGTTCAGGAGCGGGCCGTCGAAGAGCATCTCAAGCATTGTGAAGCCTGTCGGGCGGAGTTGAAGGAGCTGCAGACCCTTCGGCAACGCCTGGTCCACGGCGCCAGAGCGACAGCGGAAACCGACCTGGAAGACCGGGTCATGAATCGAATCCTTCAAGAACAGAACGAACGGCTCCGCTTGGCCGAACAGGCCGGGACGGGCCTTCGCTTCAGGAGACTGATTATGAAAAGCCCATTGACGAGAATAGCCGCCGCGGTTGTGGTGGTCGGTTGTGCAATCGGTGTGATGTTGCTGGCAGGCACGGAATCCGTCGCACTGGCCGACGTTCTGGCGAGGATCGAACAGATTCACGCCTTCGCGTACAGAACCAGCATGACCATAGAGGACCCGAGGACGGGAACGACCAAGATGGACGGAGGGGTGCTCGTGTCCAACGAGCACGGGATGCGGATCGATCAGACCAATGTGAACCTGCACGAAGGTCAGGAGACGCAGACTCGACTGGTCACGTACATGCTCCCGCGAGAGAAGATCGTGGCCGTGGTCAACCACGCCGAGAAGAAGTATGCGAGGATGTCGCTCGACGACGCCATGCTGGAGATTGCCAAGACACAGAACCGCGATCCCCGGCAGATGCTCAAGGCGCTCTTGAGCTGCGACTACAAGGATCTGGGGACTTCCGTGATCGACGGCAGGAGGGTCCAGGGATTCGAGACAAGGGACCCGAAATATCTCGGGGATACGCGTGAGAACGTGCATGTGACGCTGTGGGTTGACGTCGAGACCCGGCTTCCCGTACGGTCCGAGACCGAGATGCAGATCGGCGAAGGAATTCAGTTCGTCGCGGTGGACACGGATTATCAGTGGAATGTGCCTGTGGATGCGGCCGAATTCAAGCCCGACATTCCGAACGACTTCACCGCCGATCCCATGGATGGAACGCAGATGCCGTCCTTCAGCGAAGAGGGCTTCATCGAAGCCCTGCAAATGGCCGTGGAATTCACGGGACGCTATCCCAAAACGATCGACAACGAGGGCCTGCGACAGCTTTCAATGGACATCGGCAATGCCATCACCACGAGCGACAGTCCCGCCGCCCAGCAGTGGCGAGAGCAGATCAAGAGCGCCGGCTCCAAGGAGAACGCCCTGCGAGCCGGCCAGGAACGGATGATGAAGCTCATGGCGCTGACCATGTTCAACATGATCCTGGGCAGCCAGCAGAGAGACCCCGTCTATCACGGCGACGTAGTCACGCCCACTGATGTCGAGCTGCCGCTGATGCGGTGGAAGTCCTCAGACAGCGAGTACCGCGTCCTTTTCGGCGACCTGCGTGCCGAGACGGTCGACGCCGAGACGCTGGCCAAGCTGGAGGCGGCTCTGCCCAAGTAGACCGACGAACTCGAGATCCCGAATCACCCAAGGCCGGGGACAGCGAAACCCGGCCTTCTTGCTACGCGCGTGGACTCTCGACCGATAGAATGCGAGGCGGTCGAATTTTCCGGTAATGCTCGGGCGGGCGGGGCCTCTATGTGAATAGAGATCTCGCGGCTGCGCAGCCGGGACTTGAATTCAGGAACCGTTGAGTCAGGCGGTCAAACGTTGTCCGACACACGATTCGAAGAACTGGTGAACACCCACGGGCGGGACGTGCTGAGCGTCGCCCTGCGGGTCCTCGGCGACCCGGAGACGGCCAAAGACGTCTACCAGGAGGTCTTTCTGGCCATCTGGCGGCGGTGGGACTCCTACGACGGCTCCGTCAACTGGGGCTCGTACCTTTACCGGGTGACCGTGCGCAAGGCGCTGGAACTGGCCCGGGCCCGACGGCTCGCGCCGGCGTTCCTGGAGGATTGCGATCCCCCCGCCCGCGGCGCCGATGCGGACGCCGGCCTGCGACTCGATGAGATTCAACAGAAGCTCACACGAGGTCTGGCCAAGCTGCCGAAGCAGCAGGCGGAGGTGTTCATCCTGTCGCGGATCGAGGGTCTGGATCACGGGGCGATCGCCGAGATTCTGGGTTGTTCGCGGAACAGCGTCCGCGTGTCGTTGCATCGGGCCGTCAAGGAACTGGCCCGCGAGATGAGCGAGTACCTGAGCTGATGACGACAGGTGATCTATGAACAATCATGAGTCGATGAGACGCCAACTGGCGAGCCTTGCCCTCGGGGAACTGCCCGAGCCGCAGCAGGCCGAGGTCCGGGCCCACGTGGAACGGTGCGACTCGTGCCGGGCGGAACTGGCGCAGATCGAGCAGTTGCTCGGCTGTGCCGGGCGACGCAGGAACCTGTCGGCCGATGACTCCTTGCATGCATCGGCCCGCGATCATCTCTTTGCCGCGATCCGCGGTGAGCAGGAAATGGAGACAACGGCCCGGCCGGTCATTCGGCGGGTCTTTGCATGGAGAAGAATCATGACAAGTTCAATTGTGAAGTTCGCTGTGGCGGCGGCCATTCTGATCGCTGTCGCGCTCTTTGGCATCACCCAATTCCCATCGTCCCACGGCGTGAGTCTTCTGGCGACGGCCTGCGCGGCCGAGGAGGCGCTCTTTGCCGGGACGCGGATCATCCACATCCAGAACGAGATCGTCGTGCACGCCCGCAGCGCCGAGGAGCAGGCGGGGGAACCCAACTACACCTGGATTCCCATGTGCTCGCTCAAGCCGGACGGCCAACTGCAAATCAACCAGTTGAAGCTGGCGGTCGAGCCCGAATCCTACGTGGTGACGGACCACTCCTGGTACGATCCGCTGAGCGGCTGCTTCAGCCGGGTCCTGAAGGCGGGCGATGCGGTGGTCTTCGCGAACGCCTGCGACGGGCGGACGATCTACGACGCGACCATCGTCTCCGAAGGGGCGATCCAGGTGGTCGGCCGGCCGGTAGCGGAAGGTTTCAAGCCGCCGCAGAACCCGGCGGAGTACCTGGGCCTGGCCGCCGGGCTCAAGACCTCGCTGGGCGCCGACAACACGCAGGTCCAGGGCGTCGAGGTTGGCACTCTCTCGGACGGCCGGCCCGTGACCATCTTCAAGGTGGGCACGCCCGACCCGGACGGGCAGTTGAGCAGTTGGTGGCTCTTCAGGGTGCTGCACGGCGACTCCACGATCGCGGAGAAAGAGTTCATCCTGCAGGGTCGCCCGCAATTGCTGATCCGCCGCGTCCTGACCGAGCCCGTCGATGTCCCGGCGATCGCCTGGAACCTCGATGGAATCCAGGTGGGCGCGGCCCGCGCGACTCCACAGGTCTCGATCACGCCGGACATGGTCGTACCGCACGTCTCCGTGCAGAGCATGGTCGAGAAGGCGACCTTCGAGACCTACGTCTTCTCGGCCAAACCCGCGTGGACCGGCGCCATAGACATCATCGACGCCATCGACCCGGCCAGTCCCGGCGGGCGGATGTTCGCCATGGCGGCCCGCGCCGCGGACGGCCGGCACCTGGTCCTGGTGCAGTCGCCCACGTACAACGCGATGCTCGGCCGGATCGTGAAACAGGGCCAGATCGCGTACACCTCGCCGAACGGGTTCAAAGTCTGGGGCGGCGGGCCGCAGAAGTGGTACTCCGGCATCCTGCTGCAAAGCGCCCAATACATCATCAAGGACCCACCCTCCGAAAACCGCACCGGCTACGTGCTGGAATCGCCCGCGGGCACCTTCCCCGCGCTGGCGATCAATGGCCCTGTGACCGATGACGAGTTGCATCGCCTCGTGGACAGTCTCGTCCCGGCCAGGGAATACCTGAAGAGGTAGCCTGGCGCATCACGGTAATCCGAATCGCTGACACCCGCCCGCACTACCCGGCAACGACAGGTAGCGCGGGCGGGGCTTTCGGCGGGGCAAGCCCCATCCTACAGGACGTGGCCTGGGTTCTCAGAACCGATGTGGTCTTCCACGAGCTTCGGAATCCAGGCCGCGACGCACCCGTCTGCCCTCCTTCTCCCCACGCGAAGATTTGTCGGCTCGGTAGACCCAAAACGCGCCGCGGGTTGTTATATTGGCGAACGGACGTTTACGGGTACCCGATAGTACTACAACGCTACAAAAGCTTAAGAGAACCTAAGCGGCCAACCGATGATCCCATAGGAATGAAACTTCTCTTGGGAGGTCATCGGTATGGACGCCAGTACGATTATGCAACTCAAGCCGGAATTGACCCGTTTT
>DATIKY010000064.1:0-16042 GCA_035476995.1 Sedimentisphaerales bacterium
CCTGGGCGGCGACGGCCAGCAGAGCCACTGCTGCGACTGCAAACAATGCCTTCTTCATCTTCACTTCCTTTCACTTACCCTCGCTCCATATCGGCCGCATAGGCCTTGGGGAGCTACACCCAGTTACTGCCGCCAGACAACACATTGCCTGGCCACAATGGCGCGAGCACGATTACAAGATAACGATTGTCCTGGATCTGCCCGCTGCTGGTCCAGGGCATCGCGGCCCTTCCAGTCGGATTCGGGAGAATCACCCGTTTCGGTTGTCTGCGAGGTTGCGCCTCGCGAGACATTCTCCCTGCCCCTTGTCGGGGGATCAATCCCTGAGAAATCCATCCAGTGGTGCCCGACGCCCGTCCTGTCGCCGGGTGAGAGGTGAGAAAAATCCTTTTTCTCCAGTAGCTGTGCCTATCTTATCATTTGAACCGCCTCTCGTCAAGTGCTATTTGGTATAATTGCCGCCGGTCGAAACGGGTGCTCCAGGGCGCGACGAGGGAGAGCCCTCGGATGAGAATGGACGCTGCAAGATGGGAAAGGAAGGCTTTGCATGTCCTCCGATCGAATGCTGACGTGGTTACTGCGCCTGGCGGGGATCGCGATGTTGTGTGCCCTGATCTTCGTGTTCTGTCCCTTCGGATGGATGGCCGCCATTCATCGGTGGATCGGTCTGGGCGAGTTGGAGCACACCCCGCTCTTGAGCTATCTGATTCGCTCGGTCTCGGCGCTCTACGCGATTCTGGGGGCGGTCGGGATGTGCGTTTCATTGGATCCCGACCGTTATCGGCCCGTGATCGTGCTTCTGGGCGCCGCGGCCCTCCTGGGGGGAATCGGCGTCACGATTCTCGACGCGGTCTTGCGTCTGCCGCTGTTCTGGACCCTCGCCGAGGGCCCGTTGACCATCCTCCTGGGCGTCGCTCTGCTCGTCCTGGTTCAGAAGACCCGCAGGGCGAGGGACGTTCAGTAGGGGGCTGGCACCGATGTTGTTCTTGTCGGCGACTACTCGAACGGGCGGTCGAGGTCGAAGTCGGGGAGGTAGCTGTCTCGGCTGTCGAGTTCCTGGATGAAGGCGTTTTCCAGGCCCAGCGAGAGGGCGTAGTCCGTGATCTCATCGTATTCGCGGACGCTCAGGGTGCGGTTGATATCGGGACAGCAGGAGGCCCGATGTCGCGGCGAGTACTGGGACATGATGCTGACGAAGATGTCGCGTGGCAGCTCCGCCAGGAAGGCCAGGCATCGGCGGCTGTTGTCCACATGGCCGGGCAGGACCAGGTGGCGGACCAGCAGCCCCCGGCGGGCGATACCATTCTCATCCAGTTCCAGGTGGCCGACCTGATCGAGCATTTCTCGGAGGACGCCGGGGATGGTCTGGGCGTAATCGGTCGCAGCAGAGTACCGTCGGGCCAGGTCGTTCGAGAGGTACTTAATGTCCGGCAGGTAGATGTCCACAAGCCCGCGGATCTGCTGCAGGGCGTCCACGGAATCGTATCCGTTCGAGTTGTAGACGATCGGGATGGAGAGCCCCCGATTCCGCGCCGCGACGATGGCGTCGGCCGCCTGGAAGACCACGTGGGAAGGGGAGACCAGGTTGATGTTGTGGGCACCGGATTCCGCCAGCCGGAGCATCTCGGCCACCAGGCCATCGGTTGTCAGGACGGTCATCTGATCGGGCCGGAAGTCCTGGCTGATCTGGTGGTTCTGGCAGAAGACGCAGCGAAGGTTGCACCCTGCGAAGAAGAGGGTCCCGGAGCCACGGGTTCCCGAGATCGGGGGTTCCTCGCCGAAATGGAGGCCGGCATAGGAAATGAGCGCGTCGCTCCCGATCCGACAGAACCCCGTCCTGCCTTCGAGCCGATTGACGCCGCACTTCCGCGGGCAGCATTCGCACCTGGCCAGTTGATCTGAAAACCGCTGATTCATGTTCCTGGGCATCATACCACAAAAGCGAGGATTTGTTTCATGGGACCAGGCGAACTCTTGGGACGCGAGTTCTCGTACTCCCGTGTTCGGGAGGATTTCCATTGTTTGGCTACCGACAAGAATGTATGCTTTGGCCGGTGGCCTACAAAATTGTTGGCAAGGCTTCTGGCTTGATGGAAAAAGGCGTACGATGAAATCGACGTTTGCGATGGAAGTGCAGCTTCTCAGCAGTATCGCCAAGGCGTTCGCGGAGTCGCTGGACCTGGAAGAAACCCTCAAGAGCATTCTGACCCTGCTGGACACGCACCTGAAGCTTCGACGGGGGACGATCGCGCTGTTGGACTCCGACACGGAGCTGATCAGCATCAAGGTCGCCCACGGGCTCAGCGAACGATCCAAGAGCCAGGCCAGCTACAAGATGGGCGAGGGGATTACCGGACGCGTCGTCCAGACGGGCGAAGCGATCATCGTCCCGGACATCGAGAAGGACCCTCGATTCCTGCACAAGACCAAGGCCCGGGAAACCCGCAACGGCAAGAGGATCGCGTTTTTCTGCGTGCCCATCAAGCTGGAGGGCCAGACGGTCGGAACCCTCAGCGTCGACCGGGAGGCAAGTCGGAACGACGATTTCGACGCGAGCCTCCGCCTGCTGAACATCATTTCGACGATGGTCGCTCAGGCGATCAAGCTCAACAAGAGGGTGGAGTCCGAGCGGGCGATCCTCCGCGACGAGAACGTGCGTCTCCGGCGCGAGCTCAAGACGCGGTTCGCCGTGAACAACATGGTCGGCACCAGCAACGCGATGCAGGAGGTGTACCGGCTGATCGAGCAGGTGGCCGACAGCAACGCGACCGTGCTCATTCGCGGCGAGAGCGGCACCGGCAAGGACCTTGTCGCCCACGCGGTTCACTACAACAGTCTGCGGGCGGAGAAGCCCTTCATCAAGGTCAACTGCACCGCGTTGCCCGAGACGCTGCTGGAAAGCGAGCTGTTCGGCCACGAGAAGGGGGCCTTCACCGGGGCCATTGAGCGAAAGCTCGGCCGGTTCGAGCGGGCCAACGCCGGCACGATCTTCCTCGACGAGATCGGCGATTTTCCCGCGAGCCTCCAGGTCAAGCTGCTTCGCGTGATCCAGTTCCGCGAATTCGAGCGGCTCGGCGGAACCGAGACGATCAAGGCTAACGTCCGCGTGATCGTCGCCACGCACAAGAACCTCGAGCAACAGATCGCCGACGGCGATTTCCGCAGCGACCTGTACTACCGCATCAACGTGTTCCCGATCTACCTGCCGCCGCTGCGGGAACGCAAGGACGACATCATGCTGTTGGCGGACCACTTCCTGCAGCACTTCGCAAGAGAAAACGGCAAGCCGATCACACGGATTTCGACGCCGGCCATCGAGGCGCTCACGCGCTACCACTGGCCGGGCAACATCCGCGAGCTGGAAAACTGCATTGAGCGGGCGGTCCTGGTTTGCGAGGACGACGTGATCCGCAGCGAACATCTGCCGCCTTCGCTGCAGATGGTCAACAAGAACGACGCGTCGGCTAGGCCCTCGTTCACCGAGATCATTGCGAACAAGGAACGCGAGCTCATCATTGACGCCCTCAAGAAGTGCGGCGGCCAGCAGCGAAAGGCCGCGCAGGAACTGGGCCTGACCGAGCGGATCCTGGGCTACAAGATCAAGAAGTACGGCATCCATCCGAAGTACATCTGACGGTTCTCGTCGCCGGACGAGAAGGAGAAGAGCGCCGCCGTCTCCACGCTCAACGTGGGCCCGCCAGAGCCTCCGAAGCGATGAAGCGCATGCGACGCTCTTTCACAGACTCAGATCGTGCAGGGACATCGATCCCGGATGCCTTCTCAGAAGGCACGAAGCAAGGGAAGCGTCTCGCGTCAATGGATGCTCGTCAGCAGTTGTCGGCTTCTCTATGCAGTGTTCATTCTATCACATCTTCCTGGGGCGACCCAACAGAAATCTGGCGAGAGGTTTCGATACCAGGCCGGACGCCGGAGGGTTTGCCGGTTGTGTCCGGTAAAGACACGCCGAGAGGGATTGTTGTGCGATTGGCTACGAAAATGTAAGCGAGATAGGCATGTGAGACAATTGTGTAGATGCTATTTTGCCGGATGTGATGATCGGTCTGTGTTGTAAGTGTCAGCATATTTTGGAGTTGCGACGGATTTGGCTCCTCATGTCTTCTTGGCACGGGTCTTGCAGGATGTATCGGGACCGGATTCGGTGGGGTTTGGTCCGGGACCGGGACGGACGGTGTCGTCCGCGTGATGGCAGGTTAACTTTGGTTAGGAGCATGGCAACGATGTCCAGAAAGGTGGTACTGGGATGTGTGGCGGCGATGGTGTTGAGCACGGCGTCTGCGGCGATGGCTGCCGACGATGTGACGTTCGGCGTGGCGGCCGACTTCTTCAGCAAGTACGTTTGGCGCGGGCAGAACGTCGTGGACGACTGGGTCATGCAGCCCAGCGCCAGCGTCGGCTACAAGGGTTTCACCGGATCCATCTGGGCCAACTCGGACATCACGGGTGACGTGGCCGACGACTGGGAGTTCAATGAGGTCGATTACGCCATCGACTACTCCAGTGCGATCCCGGGACAGGAGACGTTCGGGTTCTCGGCCGGGTTCATCTACTACGACTTCCCGAACACGGCCTTCGACGCGACGATGGAGTTCTACGCCGGGCTCAGCGCCGACGTGTTCCTCTCGCCGGCGATCAAGTGGTTCTACGATTTCGACGAGGCCGAGGGCAGCTACATTCAGTTCTCCATCGGGCACACGCTCGAGAAGATCGCCTCCTGGGGCGAGGAGAAGTCCTGTGATCTCGTGCTCGGCGCCAGCATGGGATATGCGACGGACGGATACAACGACTTTTACTTCGGCGTGGACGACGGCGGCTTCAATGACGTGACGTTCTCGGCGGGCGTGCCGTTCACTTTCGGATCGCTGACGATCAAGCCCAGCGTCGCCTACTCGACGATGATCGACGACGACGTCCGCGAGGCGACCGGCGAAAGCGACAACTTCTGGGGCGGCGTCGGCTTGGCGTACAGCTTCTGATGCTGCGGGGGAAGACCGGGCGTCGCAGGGGGGCGGATCGCCGCCCGGAAAGATCGAATCAAGGATGAACACTCACACACGGTGACGCAACTGCCCGGCGTGGACCTCGGGGGGCAGCCGTGCGGCTCGCGGAGAGTCTTCGCCGGCAGTTGCACGCGGAAGGGAAGATCAACGCAAGGGCAGGCTGCAAGCGTCGGGAACAAGACTGATTGGGGTGAATCATGAATAGAGCAGGGACAATAGAACTGAAAGGGTTTCGGGGCTCGTTGACCGTGGGACCTGGCGGGTCGGCTGGGGGGCCGGCCGAGGGGTGTCTGACCTGGGAAGGCAGACCCGCCGGGGGCAGGTCGACTGAGTCCCACAGTAAGCAGAGGCGGGCCGTCGGGGGGCGGCCTCGCAGAAGATAGCGGGCTCTGCGTGGGAGTCTGCGGTTGAAGTTGATTGTTCCGCGCCGCGGGGCGCGAAGTCTGGCCAATGAAGGGTGGAAATGATGGACCCGAATGTGAAAGTAATTGTAGATACGATGTGGGTGCTGATCACCGCGATGCTGGTGTTCTTTATGAACCTGGGCTTTGCCGCGGTGGAGTCCGGGTTTGCCCGGGCGAAGAATACCGTGAACATCATGTCGAAGAACTTCGTGGTGTTTGCGGTCTCGTCTCTGGGGTTCTTGGTCCTGGGCTGGGGCCTGATGTTCGGCAACGGCAACGACTTCTTCGGCGTGGAGGGCCTGTTCTGCGTCAGAGGGGCGGACAACTCCCCGGCCACGGGCGACGCCTACCAGGGGGCTTATTCGGCCATCTCCTGGACGGGCGTGCCTCTGTGGGCCAAGTTCTTCTTCCAACTGGTCTTCTGCGGGACCGCCGCGACGATCGTCTCCGGCGCGGTCGCGGAACGAATCAAGTACATCGCGTTCATTCTGTTCTCATTCGTGATGGCGATGTTCATTTACCCGATCGTGGGACACTGGGTCTGGGGCGGCGGCTGGCTGGCCAAGATGGGCATGTTCGACTTCGCCGGATCGACGGTCGTGCACAGCGTCGGCGGCTGGGCGGCTCTGGCCGGCGCGCTGATCCTGGGACCGCGGATCGGCAAGTTCGACAACGGCGACATCAAGGCCATCCCCGGCCACAACCTGTCGCTGGCGACGGTCGGCACGTTCGTGCTGTGGTTCGGATGGTTCGGATTCAACCCGGGCTCGACCATGGCGGCCGATCCCGGCGCGATCAGCCATGTGGCGGTGACGACCACGATGGCGGCCGCGGCGGCGATCATGAGCGCGACGGCTGTCTCCTGGAAACTGATGGGCAAGCCGGATCTGGGCATGACCCTCAACGGCTGCCTGGCGGGGCTGGTGGCGATCACGGCGCCGTGCGCCTTCGTCGGGGTGAGCACCTCGATCATTATCGGCCTGATCGCGGGCGTCCTGGTCGTGCTGGCGGTGATGACGTTCGACCGGCTGCGGATCGATGACCCGGTGGGCGCGTTGTCCGTGCACCTGGTCAACGGCGTGTTCGGAACCATCGCGGTCGGGCTGTTCGCGCAGGACAGGCTGACGGGCACAGCCACCGGCGACGGCCTGTTCTTCGGCGGTGGGTTCAAGCTGCTCGGGGCGCAACTGGCGGCGGTCGGTTCTGTGGCGGTCTTCGTGTTCGGAGCCGCAGCGGCGACCTGGCTGATTCTCAAGGCCGTCATGGGCATCCGAGTCTCGCGTGAAGAGGAGTTGCGAGGCCTGGACATCAGCGAACACGGGAACGAAGCCTATGCGGGCTTCCAGGTCTTCACCACCGCCTGACGACAGCAGAACCGATCGAATACACACGGGCGAGAGGCCCGATTCAGGAGATACGAGCATGAAACTGGTCATCGCATATATTCAGCCGCACAAACTCAATGATGTGAAACAGTCGCTGTATAAAGCCGAGGTCTACAAGATGTCAGTCACGAACTCCCTCGGCTGCGGCCAGCAGAAAGGCTACCACGAGTCGTACCGCGGCGTCCCGATAGAGGTGAACCTGTTACGCAAGGTCCGTCTGGAGATCGCGGTCAACGAGAACTTCGTGGAGCGGACGGTCAACGCGATCATCGAAGGCGCCCGCACCGGCCAGATCGGCGACGGCAAGATTTTCATTGTGGACCTGCCCGAATGCATCCGCATTCGGACTGGAGAACGAGGCAATGAGGCCATCGGGTGATTGATACTCCCTCCCTTTCGGCCATCACTTCCTGTGCCCATCTGGGCCGGAAGCAGGGGCCCCGTCGCCAACGGCGGGGCCCTTTCTTCGTGGTCTTGTGGGGAGGTCTCAGTCGCTGAAGCTGTCCTTCCGTGGTTTGCAGTGTTGTCACGCTCCTGAAAATACTACAAAAATGTAGTCATTTCTCGCAGAATCCACGGAAATGTCGTGGGGGCTTCAATGAAAACGTTAGAAATGAATATTCGTAAATCATTGTTGATACTATGTTTACATCTGTTTCGGGGCTTGTGACGGGCTTGGCACGCGGTTTGTAATAACTGTGCGATGTACGTTGGCATCCGCCCCCGCTGTTGGGGGAGCGGTTGGATAGATGGGGCTGCAACTGGCCCCCGTCCAGAAAGGCACAGAAATGATGGCGAACAGGAATCGGTACAGCCTGCGACCGGGCAGGAAGAGCGTTGCGCAGTTTGCCGCGGCAGGTCTTGTGATCCTTGCGGTCGTCGGTGGAGGTGCGCGCGCGTCCGCGCCGGACACTGAGGCCGCGGTCGTGCAGGCGGCGGTGGATTCTGGCGATACGGCCTGGCTGCTGATCAGCTCGGCTTTGGTCATGCTGATGACCCCGGCCTTGGCCTTCTTCTATGGCGGGCTGGTTCGCCGCAAGAACATGCTGTCGGTGCTCATGCAGTGCCTGATGATCCTGTGCCTGATCAGCCTGCAGTGGGTGGTGTTCGGGTACAGCCTGTCGTTCGGGCCCGACAAGGGCGGCCTGATCGGCAGCCTGGACTGGGCGTTCCTGCGGGGCGTAGGCATGACCCCGAACGCCGAGTACGCGGCCACCGTGCCGCATCAGGTGTTCATGATGTTCCAGATGATGTTCGCTGTGATTACCCCGGCGCTGATCATCGGGGCGTTCGCCGAGCGGATGAAGTTCTCCGCTCTGTGCGTGTTCACGCTGTTGTGGGCGACGTTCGTTTATGATCCGGTGGCTCACTGGGTCTGGGGCGTCGGTGGATTCATGCGGCAGTGGGGCGCGTTGGACTTTGCCGGCGGGGCGGTCGTGCATATCACGGCGGGCATGACTGCGCTGGCGGCGGCGCTGGTCCTGGGCCGGCGGCAGGGTTATCCGGAAGGGATTTCCCCGCCGCACAATCTGCCGCTGGCAGTGCTCGGGGCGGGGCTGCTGTGGTTCGGCTGGTTCGGGTTCAACGCCGGCAGTGCCCTGGGTTCCGGCGGCCTGGCGGGCAGCGCGTTCATGTGCACGCATATCGCGGCTGCGACGGCGGGCGTGACGTGGGCCTTGCTCGACTGGTACAAGCACAAGAAACCCACGACTCTGGGCATGATCACCGGCATGGTGGGCGGACTGGTGTCGATCACGCCGGCGGCGGGGTTCGTGACGCCCATCGGCGCGATCTGTATCGGAATCGGAGCCGGGGTGATTCCCTGGTTTGCCGTGACCTATATCAAGGCGGCCCTGGGCTACGACGACACGCTGGATGCATTCGGGGTCCATGGCGTCGGCGGCATCTGGGGCGCGATCGCGACAGGGATCTTCGCGACGAAGACCGTCAACCCGGCCGGGGCCGACGGGCTGCTCTATGGAAACCCGACCCTGCTTTGGATCCAGATCAAGGCAGTGGCTGTCACGATGGTGTACGCCTTCGTGGTCGGCGTCGTGTTGCTCAAGCTGGTGGACGCGGTCATGAAGCTGCGAGTCGGGGAGCACGAGGAACGAGTCGGGCTCGATCTGACAATGCACCGTGAGGCCGCGTACACGATCATTGATTGAGGCAGGCAAGGACAGGAGCTATGAAATACATCGTCGGTGTCATTCAACCGGACCGGTTGGACGAAGTGCTCAAGCGGCTCACCGAAGAAGAGGTGCACCTGGTGACCGTGTCGAACGTGCTCGGAAGGGGCCGGCAGAAGGGCATCGCCCAGGTCTACCGCAGCCATAAGGAGCAGGGCAGTCTGCTCAAGAAGGTTAAGGTCGAGATCGCCGTGAACGAACAATTCGTGGAGAAGACGATCCGGGCGATCACCGGCGGAGCCCAGTCGGGCCAGATCGGCGACGGCAAGATCTTCGTGATGGATCTACAGGAATGTATCCGCATCCGCACGGGTGAGCGGGGCGGCGACGCAATCGGATAGTTGAGCAAACCCAATGCATGAAAGGAAAAACGATGACACCCAGAGAGCTTTTTGAGTCCGTGGGGAGGTGCGGAATCCGCAAGATGCGCCCCGGCACACGATGGAAACCCTGTCCCGTCGAGGAGTTCGCCCATTCTGCGACGAAGTCGATGGTTGGACGGGGGAATCATGGCGGCTAGTTGCGTTTGCTGCGCCCAGAGGCGCAGCAGGCATTGGGTTGTGGGTAGGGCTTGTGGCTGCCGGCTGATTCTGCTGGGGACAACCGACCAGCGCAAGCCTTGCCCCTCTTTGTGCCGGTTCTAGCCGCGGATTCGGATTCGTGACAAGTCAGGGCGTCTTGCCTGAAGAACCCCAACGTACTGGATGAAGAACGAGGAGTCTCAAATGTCTGCATGTGAAAGCGGCGAATTCGGCCGCAACGTATTCAATGAGATGACGATGCGGGAGTGTCTCCCGAAGAACGTATTCAAATCACTCAAGAAGACCCTGGACGGCGAGCAGCCCCTGGACCCGGTGACCGCCGACGTGATCGCCAACGCGATGAAGGACTGGGCGGTCGCCAAGGGTGCCACGCACTTTTGCCACTGGTTCCAGCCGATGACCGGGCTGACCGCGGAGAAGCACGACGCCTTCATCTCCCCCCGGGCCGACGGCCGCACGATCATGGAGTTCAGCGGCAAGGAACTGATCCGCGGCGAGCCCGACGCTTCGTCTTTCCCTTCCGGCGGCCTCCGCGCCACGTTCGAAGCCCGCGGCTACACGGCCTGGGATTGCACGTCCCCGGTCTTCGTGAAAGAGGACGGCAAGAACATCACGCTGTATATTCCGTGCGCGTTCTGCTCGTACACGGGCGAAGCGCTGGACAAGAAGACGCCTCTGCTGCGTTCGATGGACGCGTTGAGCAAACAGGCGGTCCGTGTCCTGCGGGCCCTGGGCGACATGACGGTCACCCGTGTGACGGCAACGATGGGACCCGAGCAGGAGTATTTCCTGATCGACCAGGCCTTCTACGCCAAGCGATTGGACCTGCTCCTGACCGGCCGAACGCTCTTCGGCGCCAAGCCGCCTCGCGGCCAGGAGATGGAGGACCATTACTTCGGCTCCCTGCACGAGCGCGTGGCGACCTTCATGAACGAATTGAACAACGAGCTCTGGAAGCTCGGCGTCACCGCCAAGACGCAGCACAACGAGGTGGCCCCCGCGCAATACGAGCTGGCGCCGGTGTTCTCGACGATCAACGTGGCCGCCGACCACAACCAGTTGACCATGGACACGCTGCAGAAGGTGGCCCGCCGGCACGGATTCGTCTGCCTGCTGCATGAGAAGCCCTTCGCGGGCGTCAACGGGTCGGGCAAGCACAACAACTGGAGCATGTGCACCGACACGGGCCTGAACCTGCTGGATCCGGGCGAGACGCCCCACGACAACATGGTGTTCCTGGTCGTGCTCTGCGCGGTCATCCAGGCGGTAGACAAGTACGCCAAGATTCTGCGGGCCAGCGTCGCCAACGCCGGCAACGAGCACCGGCTCGGCGCCAACGAGGCCCCGCCGGCGATCGTGTCGGTCTTCCTGGGCGAGCAACTGACCGACATCTTCGAGCAGTTGGCCAAGGGGCCCGCCAGGAACAGCAAGAAGGGCGGCCAGCTCAAGCTGGGGTCCTCGACGCTGCCGCCGCTGCCGAAGGACTCCACGGACCGCAACCGCACGTCGCCGTTCGCGTTCACCGGCAACAAGTTCGAGTTCCGCATGGTCGGCTCGTCGCAGTCGATCTCGGGGCCGTGCTTTGTGCTCAACACGATCGTGGCCGACACGCTCAGCGACATCGCCGGCGTTCTGGAGAAGGCCGACGACGTGAAGGGGGCTGTGCAGAAGATCCTGCAGGACATCGCGACCAAGCACGCCCGGATCGTGTACAACGGCGACAACTACACGGAAGAATGGGTGACTGAGGCCGCCAAGCGGGGTCTGCCGAACATCCGCTCCACGTACGAGGCGCTCCATGCACTTCCCTCGCCGGAGCACGTCTCGCTGTTCAGCAAGCACGGCGTTCTCTCGAAGGAAGAACTCGCAGCCCGAACGGAAATCCTGTTCGAGGGCTACAGCAAGCAGATCAACATCGAGGCCCTGACGATGCTGAACATCGCCAAACGCCAGATCCTTCCGGTTTGTTGCGAGTTCTCCGGCAAGCTCGGGCAGGCGGTCGGCGCGGTGTCCGGCGCGGGAGTCGCCGCCGAGCCGCAGAAGAAGCTGCTCAAGAAGGTCTGCGACCTGATCGCGACGATGGAAGGAAAGATCGAAGCCCTGGAGAAGGCCACGGCCAAGGCGGCCGGCATGCACGGCGCCGAGAAGCACGCCCAGAGCTACCGCGAGGACGTTCTGCCGGCGATGGCGTCGCTCCGCCAGACGGCCGACGAGCTGGAAACGATCGTCGACGCCAAGCTCTGGCCGCTGCCGACCTATGCCGAGATGCTGTTCGTGAGATGATTGCGGGCAGCCGGTAGTCGGTGAGTAAGTCCTGACAGGCCGGAGATGGCGGGAATGTGTTGGAGCGACGTTGTTCCAACCCCGCGGTCTCCGGCCTTTGCTTTTGGCTCCTTGCCGCGCAGAACGTTGCCTGCGCTGCCGTCATCGTCGGCTTTTGCGGCACGAGGGGGGTCGTCTGAAGCGGACTGTTGGCGCAGGGCGAGAAATCTCGGGGGTCTGATCGCGTCGCCAAGAGATCCGAGCGGGACAAGACCCGCGTGAGTCTCAGGAATCACGCTTTTCCACAGGCTTTTCGGAGGGCTTCGATGGCGGCGACCCGGTCGGTCCGGCCGAAGATGGCGTTGCCGGCCACGAGGGTGTCGGCGCCGTAGCCGACGACGATCGGGGTGGTGTCGGGATCAATGCCTCCGTCGACTTCGACGCGGATGTTCGGGCCGACCATCTCTCGGACTGCGATGACCTTGCGGGCGGCATCGTCCATGAAGGACTGGCCGCCGAAGCCGGGACGGACCGTCATCACCAGGACCATCTCGCACAGGGGTGCGACCTTGCGGATCGATTCGACGGGGGTTTCAGGGTTCAGCGTGATTCCGGCGGTGCAGCCCAACTCGTGAATCTGATCGACGATCTGCTCGGGTTCGTCCGTCACTTCGATATGAAACGTGATGTTGTTCACGCCGGCCTTGGCGAAGGCCTCGATGTACCGGGCCGGCTCGCTGATCATGAGATGACTGTCGAAGAAAAGGTCGCTGTGCTTGCGGAGTTGGGCGATGACAGGGGGGCCGATCGTGATGTTGGGCACGAAATGCCCGTCCATGACGTCCAGATGCAGCATCTTGACGCCGGCCGACGCCACCACCGCGATCTCATCCGCCAGTCGGGCGAAATCCGCGCTGAGGATGGAGGGAGCGATCTCGACGGTGCCGGGCTTCGGCATCTGCTTGTTCATGGAACCACCTCCCGCCCAGAAAATGAAAGCCTCTTCCCCGAATTGCACGGACAAACGAATACGGATTCCGACGCTTCGCGTCGGGAGTTTATCGCTTTGGGGCCACCAGCATGGAGGGGTGTTGCACGCCCCCTCGCAACGTCCAGTTCCACAAGCGAACGCCTCGTTCGCGTTCACGCCGGAGGCCGCAATGCGACAAACTTCCCCTGCACGACCGTTTCGGGCGTGCCACTCCAGCAGTTCCGGTGATCAACACAGCTTCGAGAAGGACCAAATGAAGGCGGGATGGTTGACTGCCGATTCGAGAATCAACCATCCCGCTTCGTACTTAATACAGGTTATTGATCATCCAATATCTCGATTGCCTTGAATTTCTTGCCTTCAAGGAATTCGAGGGAGGCGCCGCCGCCGGTGGAGATGTGGCTGATCTTGCTCTGGAGGCCGAGCTGCTCGATGGCGCTGGCGCTGTCGCCGCCGCCGACGATGCTCTTGGCTCCGTTCTCCGTCGCCTGGGCGACCGCCTGGGCGATGGCGTTGGTGCCCTGGTCGAAGGGCGGGATCTCGAACACGCCCATCGGGCCGTTCCAGCAGATGGTCTTGGCGTCCACGATCTTGGCTGCGAACTCCTTGCGCGCCATCGGACCGATGTCCACGGCCTGCCAGCCCGGGTCGATGTCGCCGACCGCAGTCCGATTCTCGGCGCCGGCCTCCAGCTTTCGGACGACCGAGTGGTCCGGCGGGAGCAGGACCTCGCAGTTCTTGTCCGCCGCGCGGTCCAACAGTTCCTGGGCCTTGTCCAGGAAGTCGTCCTCGACCCGGCTGCCGCCGATGGCCTTCCCTCGCGTTTTCAAAAACGTGTAGGCCATCGCGCCGCCGATGACGATGCGGTCGACCTTGCCGATGAGGTTCTCGATGACGCCGATCTTGTCGGAGACCTTGGCCCCGCCGAGGATGGCGACGAACGGATGCACCGGGTTGCGGATGGTCTCGCCGAGGAACTTCAGCTCTTTCTCGATCAAAAAGCCGATCACGCGGGGCTTGCCCTCCATGACTTGCGGCACCGTGTACATCGAGGCGTTGTCGCGGTGAGCGGTGCCGAAAGCGTCGTCGACGTACACGTCCGCCATGGCGGCCAGCTTCCTGGCGAAGTTGTCCTTCGCTTCCCGAAGCTGCTTGTCCTCCTTGGCGGCCTTGTCCTTGATGACCTCTTCCCGATTGAACCGCAGGTTCTCCAGGAGCAGGACGTCGCCCGTCTTGAGGGCCTTGGCCTTGGCCGTGGCGTCCGGGCCGACGCTGTCGTCGGCGAAGATCACCGGCTTGCCGAGCAGTTCGGAGAGCCTCACGGCGACCGGTTTGAGGGTGTAGGCGTCGTCGCGGGCGCCCTCGGGCCGGCCGAGGTGGCTCATCAGGATCAGACTGCCGCCTCGATCGAGCACGTTCTTGATTGTCGGCAGCGCCTTGACGATGCGATCGTCGCTGGTGATACTTCCGTTATCGTCCTGCGGCACGTTGAAGTCGACCCGCATCAGGACCTTCTTGCCCTTGACATCGACATCCGCAACCGTTTTCTTGGCCATAAAATACCCTTCGAATTTACAATTTACTATTTACGATTGACTATCTTGAGCGGCCGAGAGCCCCGACTGCGATCGGGCGCCGGCGTTGCCACCGGCGCCCAAATCGTAAATCGTCAATCATAAATTGTAGATTACTTCAGCTTGGCGATCCGTTCGAGCAGGTCGACGCTTCGGCAGGAGTAGCCCCACTCGTTGTCGTACCACATCGTGACCTTGACCATGTCGCCGTCGAGGACCATGGTGTTGGTGCTGTCGAAGATCGAGCTGTGCGGATTGTGAATGATGTCCGTCGACACGATCGGGTCGGTGACGTACTCGACGATGCCCTTCATCGGCCCTTCCGCGGCGGCCTTCATCGCGGCGTTGATCTCTTCCACCGTTGTCTTGCGGGCGGCCATGAACGTCAGGTCGGTAATCGAGCCGGTCGGGACCGGAATCCGCAGGGCGTAGCCGTGCAGCTTGCCCTTGAGGTCCGGAATGACCTCGCCCAGGGCCTTGGCGGCGCCGGTCGTCGAGGGCACGGTGTTGATCGCGGCCGCTCGCCCGCGACGCTTGTCCTTGTAGGGCATGTCGAGGATGGCCTGGTCGTTTGTATAGGCATGCACCGTGGTCATCAGACCTTTCACGATGCCGATCTTCTCATGCAGGACCTTGCAGGCCGGGGCCAGCGAGTTGGTCGTGCAGGAGGCGTTCGAGATGCACTTCATCGAGGCGTTCAGCAGGTTGTCGTTGACGCCCAGCACGATGGTGCCGTCCGGCTTGTCCTTGGCCGGGGCGCTGAGCAGCACGCGCTTGGCGCCGGCGACGATGTGGGAATCATAACCCGGCTTGCCGTCGGCGGCGCGGCTGGTGAACCGGCCGGTCGACTCGAGCACGACGTCCACGCCCTTGGCGCCCCACGGCAGCTTGGACGGGTCTTTTTCGGCCAGAATCGGGATCTCTTTGCCGTTGATGACCAGGGCGCTGCCCTTGGCCTCGACCTTGCCGGGGAATTTGCCCTGGGTCGAGTCGTAACGGAACATGTAGGCCAGCATGTCGGCGTCGAACAGATCGTTGATTGCGACGACATCGAACCTGTCGAACTTGTCGGCCATCGCGCGGAGCACCAGCCGGCCGATACGACCGAAACCATTGATTCCTACCTTTGTTGCCATGTACTTTTCTCCTTTTCAATCCTGCCGTTGGTTAGTGCGGCTCATTTATGGTCAGACCCCGTACACTGCCGGAGGGGAAAACGAAGGCCATACTGTAGTGGGGGGGCGAAACCCTGTCAAGGATTTATTGCCCCACCCAGGAACAACGAAATCCTCGCCGGGTGCATCGAATCGCCCCAGGGCCGCCAGGACGCCTGAGAGACTGATTTCGCGGCCCGAGCCGACTGGTGCGTGAAGTCCTATGCGGAGGCTAATCATCCGCCGGTGGTGAGACTGGTCAACGCCTTGGACCTGAAGGTCCGGCCCGGAGAAAGCGTCTCGCTGAGCGCCAGGGAAACTACCGATCCGGACGGGGATGAATTGGCCTTTCATTGGTGGCAGTACCGGCAAGCAGGGTCTTACCCGAATGGCACTTCCATAAGCTGTAAGCCAAGGACCGATAAGAGTATAGAAGAACAGACCTCCAAGTCGAAAAGATGGTTGTTACGACAATCGATTCGCAAGGAGGTCTGTCATGGACGAGTATACCCAAGGACGGCTG
>DATIKY010000065.1:0-45874 GCA_035476995.1 Sedimentisphaerales bacterium
GGCCCGTCTGGCCGCCAACGAGGTCGCCAACCGACCCGGCCGCATCGAGCCACGGGTCCTCAAACGCCGTCGCCACCGCTACCCCCTCATGCAACGACCCCGAGAGCAACTCCGTGAGCAACTGCAGAAAACATAAACCCATGGTATCGCACGCCTTGTGGACGGCAGTGCCATTCGGTACAGGCCCCTCTCTGCTTACTTCTTGCCCCGGCGTTCAACGCTCGCCGCCAAGCCGCGACTGCTGCGTTTCAGGGCTGAGTCGCGGACCGACCGAAGCCGATATCGTCGATAAACACCATGCCCGAGCCGCCGCTGGTGGCGCCCTTGGCGCCGACGCCGATCGTGAGCTTCATGATCCTGCTGAAGTTCACGCCGGTCAGGCTGTTCATCGGGATGGTCCATCGGGTCCAGTCGGCCGTGGTCACCGCGGTGTCGCTGGTGGCGGTCGCCGACTTGCCGGTGCTGTCGGTCACCGTCAGGTACATCGGAGGCGCGTTGATGATCGCGCCCTGCCAGGCGCCGGTCACATTTCCGGTGGCAGCGATGCTCTCGAACTGGAAGGTACGATCCACGCCCGCCACGTGCGAGGTGGCCGGGGTCGAGGCGGCACGGCCGATGAAAAGCGAAGTCGAGCAAGTCCTGCTCCTGGAGCCGACGGAGGTGGACCTGGAGAGGTTCGCCTTCCCCTCGGTCGGACGGGTCGCGTCGCGTGACACAGACAGCCAGTGACGTCACGGAACCGACCGACGCAGTGGTGGGACACAAACTGGCGAGCCACAACAAAGGCGGGACCCAAGTCTTGTGGACCCGGGTCCCGCCAGAGTTCAGTCCTTTGCTTCAGTCCGTCGGATCACTGCGCTTTATGCACGGGCAGCCTCCTGCCTGCGAGCCAGGCGATCTCGTCGGCCGAGAGCGCCTTGTTGTAGATCCGCACCTCGTCGAGCGAGCCGGGGAAGTTGCCGCCGGCGGCATGGGCGCGCTTGCCCATGTGGACGAGGTCCTGCGTGTTCAGGACCCAGACTTCGCTGGCGACGAACTGGCCGTCGCCGTACCAGGCGACCGTCGTTCCATCGTAGGTAGCAGCCAGATGATGCCACTCCAGGTCGATGGCCATGATGTTCCGCTCCCAGCCATAGGCATGGATGCAGTAGTTGTTCGAGCCGCCGATCTTGTTCATGTCGAAGCTCTGGCCGGCGATGCCGGTGGGCGAACTGGTGAAGCCGAAGATATTCGTCCAGTCGGTGATCGTCGTGGTGTCGGCCTTGACCCAGCCGGAGATCGTGCGAGGCGCGGCCCCGCTGATTCCGACGCTGCCGACGACCACGAAGTCATCGGTGCCGTCCAGGCGGAGGGCCTGACCATCGACGCCGGCGACGAACGTCGGTCCGCCGTTGGCGGTGCCGTTCTTGCCCTTGCCGGAGGAGTCCTTGACATCGCCTTCGAAGGCGTACCGGGCGATCAGGTTCGCGCTGCCGGGCTCGACCGGATTGCTGAACTCGGGAGCCTTGGCGGTCAGGCGAATGTCGTCGAAGTACAGCTTGCCCTTGGCGCCGGAGCCTTCGACGCCGATCGTCAACGACCGGACGCTGGCGACGCCGGCAATCTTGGTCAGGTCGATGTTCCAGGCCTGCCAGCCGCTTCGGGCGAGGTCCTTGTCTTCGCCGGTATAGGCCACCTTGGTGCTGTTGATCTTGAGGTACAGCTTGCCGGTGTTGCCGGCCTGGCCTGCAAAGTGGACCGAGAGGGTCTTGGCCCCGTGGGCAGTCCAGTTCTGGGCGTCGTCGAACATCCGCTTGGCCTCGGAGAAGGCGGAGGCCGAGTTGTCGTACACCAGCGGCATGGCCTGTCCGCCGCTGCGGACGACGGTCTTTTCGGCAAACGGAGCCTGGTCGTAGCCGACCTGCGAGCCGCCGTTGGCTTTGTCGGTCAAACCATCGATCCAGGCATGCCAGATCGTGTTCTCGGCGTCGATGTCGTCCTTGTAGCTCTCGAAGTCATCGACGATCGTGTAGGCCTCGGTCGTGAAATTCCAGAGGTCGCCCGCATATTCGCCGGCGTCGCCGAGTGCGTCGACCTTCCAGAAATACTGCGTTCCGAGGGACAGGTCCACAGGGGTGTAGGTGTGTTCGGTCACCGTCTGGGCACCCGCGCCTGCGGCCACCGCAGCACTATCGGTGCCGACGGCGACTTTGTGCGAAGTCGCTTCCCGCCCGGGCCGCCAGTTCAGGTCGGTCATGACGCTGACGTTCGCGGCTCCGATCGCCGGTTGAGGCTTGAACGCCTGGACCGGCACGTAGAAGAACCGCACCTCACTGAGGCTCACCTGCTGGGCGACGCCGCCCCAGTTGCTGTTGATCGTCAGCCTGACGAACTTGGCTTCGACGCCGCCGAAATCGACGAGCGTATTGGCCGTGTAGGTGGCCTCTGCGGTGGCGCGGGCGAACTCGTGCGGACCTTCCAGCGTGGTCCACGTCCGGCCATCGACGGAGGACTCGATGGTCACGTCTTTGGCGCCGAAGCCGACGAACGCTTCGACGATCTGGTTGGCGTTCCAGACCCAAAGCTCATCGAGCTTGTAGACCTTGTCGAACTCGTACCGAATCCAGTGGGGTTTGGCATTGCTGCTCATCCACATCTGCGCCAGATCGATCGAGTGCTGGTCGGCGGCGTTCAGGCCGGAACCGTTGACCGTGTTCTGCGCAGGCGTGTCGGCCCGGCTCTGGCTGGAGGCGGCGGCGACCACGTTCGTGATCGGATAGGAGAACGGCTCGGCCGTGAAGCTCCAGACCGGCCCTTTAAAAATCGTGTTGTCGGGGGCCGCGTTCACTTCGTCCACGCGCCAGTAATAGACCGCTCCAAATTCGAGCAGTTCGACCCCATCATAGGCGGCGGCCGTCTGGCCCTGACTGACGAGAACGCCCCTGGGATTGGCCCGTGAGGCGTCGTTGACGTCGGCGAACGACGTCCCCAGGTAGACATCGTGCGTCGCGGCGTATTGGCCGGCCACCCAAGCCAGCGTGACGTCCCGGTGGACGTCTTTGTCGCCATCAGCCGGGGACGGCGACGTCGCGGCTCCGGTGAGCAGGTCGTTGCCGGTCATGATCTCCTGAACCTCCGCCTGAGTCAGGCTGCGGTTGTAGACCCGCACGTCGTCGATCATGCCCAGGAAGCTTCTGCCTGTCCCTTCATTCGTCCTGCCGATCACGACGCTGGCCGTATCGGCGGCGCCCGGCAGCACGATCCCCGACCCCCCCGTGCCGGCGGCCTGGCCATTGATGAAGTACGCATGGGTGCCCTTCACGACCATGCCGCAGACGTGCACCCATTCGTTGAGTGGCGGCAGCGTTGGAGTGCTGAGGCTGCCCACGCCGGCCGTGCTGAAGTGCAGGGCGCGCGACGCTTCGGTGTACAGGTTGTAGGATCGCTGGCCTTCCTGCTTGCCGATGATGCCCTGCCAGGGGTCGCCGTTGGGAGCGTTGTACCGCTGCGGGTTGATCCAGACCGCCACGGTCACTTCGTTGCTGACGTTCAGGCTTGTGTTGTGCGGCACCGACACGAAATCGTCTACCCCGTCGAACTTCAGGGCGCTGCCGAACACTCCTGGGACCCAGGTGGGACCGTTGGTCAGGGTGCCGTTGTTGCCGAACTGGGATGAGTCCCCTGCCACCGTGCCGGCCCCCTCGTCGAACCACCACCAGCCGATGAGGCTGGGGTCGGCGCCGGCGAAAAGCGGAAGCACAGGCCCAAACAACAAGGCGCACAACGTTGCTGGAATCAGTCGTCTCGACATACGGTTCCTCCTTCAGATATGCATGATTCAACCTGTTCGGTCCACACAACCTCTGGGATTCTGCCGGCTCCTCCTGGAGTGCGATAGGGTCGCCCGGTGGGCTCCGGGATGGCAGCCGCGACAGACCTTATCCTTCTTTTTACGCGATAGACGCCTCGAAAGTCAAGGAAAAGCTCGTCCGACCGAAAAAAAACCGTCCCGCTCGGATTCGGCGTCGCCCCGGGCGGTGTCCAGCGTTGACAAGCCTCTTCCTTCCGGGTAGAATTGGAGTCTGGAAAGAAGGAATATGGCAGTCAGGAGCGATCATGCAGGCACGACTGAGGTTCTTGGGGGCCGCCCGGAATGTGACCGGATCGCGGCACATGCTGGAGGTCGATGACACAAAGATTCTTGTCGATTGCGGATTGTACCAGGAGCGACAGTTCGTCTCGCGGAACTGGGCGCCGTTCGACGTCCCTCCGGCGAGCCTCAAGGCGGTCTTGCTGACCCACGCTCATCTCGACCACTGCGGCCTGCTGCCCAAGCTGGTGAAAGAGGGCTTCAAGGGGAGGATCTTCTGTACGAGCGCGACCGCCGAGATCGCCAAGATTATCCTCATGGACGCTGCGAAGATTCAGGAAGAAGACGCGGCCTTCAAGAAGAAACGACACAAGAAAGAAGGACGCGAAGGCCCCCACGGCGACCAGCCTTTGTACACGGCCGGCGACGCCGAAAAATGCTTCCCTCTCTTCACTCCCGTTGAGTATGGAAACACGGTGACGATCGCTCCGGAAGTAGAGGCCGTTTTCTCGGAGGCCGGGCACGTCCTGGGTTCGTCTTTCATCAATGTGGGCTTTTCGCAGAACGGGGATGCCCGCAACGTGCTGTTCTCGGGCGACGTCGGGCGCAAGAACCGCCCGATCATCCGCGATCCCGAGGGGGCCACCGACGGCGATTATATCCTCGTCGAATCCACGTACGGCGACCGCGTTCACGGCGGGCGCGAGGACATCAAGGCCGCCATCAGCGAAGTGATCCGCCAGACCCGCGCCGCCGGCGGCAACCTCATCGTTCCGAGTTTCGCCCTGGAGCGGGCCCAGGAGCTGCTCTATTTCATCCACGAGCTCCAACACGAGGACGCGATCCCGCACGTGATGGTGTTCCTCGACAGTCCGATGGCCAGCGCGATCACCAGGGTGTTCCGGCATCATCCGGACCTCTTCGACAGCGCGATGCGACGCCTGATGCAGAGACACGAGTCGCCGTTCGAATTCGACGGGCTGAAGTTCACCGAGAGCACGATGGAATCCAAGGCGATCAACACGATCAAGGGCACCGTCATCGTCATCGCAGGCTCCGGCATGTGCACGGCCGGTCGGATCAAGCACCACCTGGCGAACAACATCACCCGGCCCGAGAGCACGATCATGTTCGTCGGCTATCAGGCCATCGGCACGCTCGGCCGGCGGATCGTCGACGGGGACCCGGAAGTGCGAATCCTCGGAACCAACTATCCCGTCAAGGCCCGGGTCGTCCAGGTCCACGGCTTTTCGGCGCACGCGGACAAGGAGGAACTGCTCGAATGGCTCGGTTCACTCAGGAAGCCGCCGCGAAAGCTCTTCGTCGTTCACGGCGAGGCCCAGAGCGCGCAACATTTCGGCCAGTTCATCCACGAGCGAACCGGCTGGGAAGTCATGGTCCCTGAGTACCGTCAAGAGGCCATTCTCGATTGAACGAGAACGCCCGGGGCACGTTGTCTCCCTGGGCGATAGATACCCCTCGCCGACAGCGGTCAATCCTCCGGCAGCGGCTTGCCCTTGGTCTCCGGCGCCCAGATCAGGGCCACCATTCCGAGCACGAAGATGAACGACAACACGGTGGCTGCCTTGCGGAAAGGCTCGTCCACGCCGGCGCGCGTCAGTTGGCTGTTCACATAGGCCAGCATCAGCGGGAAGGGAGCGGCCAGATACCGAACCGTGTTGTAGCAGAAACCCACGCCTGTCCCGCGAAGCCGCGTGGGGAACAACTCCGGAAAGTAGATCGAATACCCGCCGAAGACCGACAACTGGGCGAACCCCATCATGGGCAGCATCCAGTAGGCGTCCCGGCCCGAGCGCAGACTGTTGAAGACGAAGACCGTGACGATCAAACAGAGCAGGAAGGCGCCGAAGAAAGCCGGACGCCGACCGAACCGCGTAGCGACGACGGTGAAGGTCAGCATGCCGAAAAAGGACCCGACATCCTGCAGGGCCATCCCATAGCCTCGCACGATGTCGATGACTCGTTGCGGCTGTCCCTGCAGGGCCGTGGAAATCAGTTCGGGGGAAAAGAAGCCGATGCCCCACAACCCCGCCATGCCGGCCAGGCCCAGGCCGACTCCGACCAGGAGGTTGCGCCGCCAGAGCGGGTGACGAACCATATCGGGAATCGAGCCGACGCGTTTGGATGCGTCTCGACTCTGGGCCGCCTGGCGTTTCGCCTCCTTCCACCGATCCGGCTCTCGCAGCAGGAGGATGATCGGGACCACCAGGAACGCGGGCAGAATGCCGATGAAGCACATGATTCGCCAGCCGGACAGACCGAACAGGACATTCGCTTCCCCCGGATGCACCTTGGTGCTCACCAAGGAGGCGATGATGTTGCCCAAGGCCGATACCGTCTGGAGCGAGCCGAGGGCCACGGCGCGAAACCGGGCGGGGACGCTCTCCGCCACCAGCGTGGTGGCGGCGCCGAACATGCCGCCGACGCCCAGGCCGACGAGAAAGCGATAGATCAGGAACTCGGCGCCGCTGCGGGCGAAGCCGGAGAGGCCTGTGAATCCGGAGTAGATCAGCAGCGCCACGGCCATCGTCTTGACCCGCCCCCACCGATCGCTCATCATCCCGAAGATGATGCCGCCGGTGGCCCAACCGATCATCATCATGCTCGTGGCGCCCATCCCCCAGTTCTTCACCGCTGTGTCGGCCACCGCGGCGCCGCCCAGGACCTCCCGCAGAGCGGGCTCGCGACAGAGCGTGAAAATCCGCTGGACCATGCAGTCGAACAACCACCCGCTGGAAGCGAGGGCCACCACGACCCAATGGTACCAGGTCAGTTCCCTCCACCAGGGCGCCTCGACGGCGAGTTCGTTCGGGACAGCCGATTCAGCCATCTATTTGGACTCCTTTTCCCAGGTTTAGCTGCATAGCGACGGACGCCCTTCTGTCGGAGGTCCGCCTGACGCAGGGAAGCCGTAGTGTACAATCTTCATTCTGTTGAGCCAATTGATTTCGCGACAAACGAACGCATAGGAGAGAGCATATGAGCGATCAGAGACATCAGGCAATGAGTCGGCGGGGATTCCTTGGCGGCGCCGCGGCGGCAGCATTCACTGTCGTTCCTCGCAGCGTGCTGGGAGGCGCCGGCCAGACGCCGCCGAGCGAGAGGGTCAACGTCGCCATCATCGCAACTGGTTCGATGCGGTCAAAGGCAAGGGCCGACCGAGCACGCACTTCGACTACGCGGGTCCGCTGACGGAATTCTGCCTCATGGGCAACGTCGCCCTGCGCGCGGGCAAGAAACTCGACTACGACCCGAAGGCGATGAAGGTGACAAACGTCGCCGAGGCGAACGAATTCGTCACGCCCCGCTATCGCGAGGGCCGAACATTGTAGAGCATCTGCCTCATCTGTCCTATAGGCCCCATAAGTCCTACTCAGCCCATTGGATGTGCAGCAATGCCGGCGTCTGTTTTTGCCTTGTGGCCCGGTTGACGCGCGGGTATAGTGCATGCAGTTTTGCGATGCCCATCCGGGCGTGCGTAGCGCCTGCTTTGTGGGAGATTCGGCATAGGCATGACGTCACAAGTCGTCGACACCTCAGACCTTAGGTAAGGAGGCAGCCCCATGACCAGCGAACACCATCCGATCCGAGCCAGTTGTTGCCCGTGCGGTTGCGGGCAGGACCATTCCGCAGAGGGGGTCAGCCGAAGGACGTTCCTGCAGGGCGTCGGAGGCGCGACCATGTTCGGCACGGCCCTGAGCGGCCTGACGTGGGCGAGCCTGGGCGCCGGGCAGCCGGCGATTGCGACCGCTCCGCCGCGACGGGCCCTGCGGGTCAAGCCGATCCTGCTGTACTCGACGTACACCGCCCGCCCACAGACGAGCTGGCGCAACTGGGGCGGTATCGAGACCCAGGAGCAGGCCGATGCCGAGGTCGTCCGCATCGGGGGTGAATTGAAGCAATTGAAGTCCAGGGCTGACTTCCCGGTCGAGTTCCTGCCCATCGCGGCGATCCGCGGTCCGGATGGACTGGCCTCGATCTCCGATATGGCCAAGGCCGACGCAGTCCTGCTGTACGCCGCCGCCGGACCGCAGAACACCTTCGACGCGCTGACCAGGACGGGCAAGGACATCATTTTCTTCGTCCGCAGCAAGTCCGGTCCGCACTATCTCTGGTATGAGATCGTCAGTCCCCGCTACCTCCGCCAGCACACCGACGGGCTGCAAACCAAGGGCATCGACGAGCTGGATGTCGTCGTGGACGATCAGGATGAGATCCTCTGGCGGCTGCGGTCCCTGTGCGGCCTGCATAACGCGCGGGGGACGAAGATCCTGGCCGTCGGTGGCCCGGGCGCGTGGGCGCAGCCGATCCCGGCGGTCATGGAGCGTGTGGTCCGCCAGTGGCAATTCGACATCCAGACGGTCACCTACGACGAGTTGGGCAAGCTGATCCGCCAGGCCCGCGACGACCAGGGGGCCGTCGCGCTGGCCCGCCGCCGTGCCGAAGAGTACCTCAAGCTGCCCGGCACCACCCTGGAGTGCAAGCGCGAGTTCGTGGACAACTGCTTCCTGCTCGACCAGATTTTCCGGAACCTCATGCGCGAGGCCGGCTGCAGCGCGATCACGGTCCACCACTGCATGGGCACGATCATGAACGTCTCGGAGACGGCCGCCTGCCTGACCCTCACGACGCTCAATGACGACGGGTACCTGGCGTTCTGCGAGTCGGACTTCGTCGTGATTCCCTCGGGCATCCTGCTGGGGGGCATCACGGGCAAGCCGGTCTTCCTGCACAACCCGACCTGGCCGCACAAGCAGATCATCACGCTGGCCCACTGCACCGCCCCGCGCAGGATGGACGGCAAGAACCTCGAGCCGGCCCGGATTCTCACGCACTTCGAATCGGACTACGGGGCGGCCCCGAAAGTCGAGATGCGGATCGGCCAGCGGCTGACCAGCATCATCCCGGACTTCGCCGCTGAGTTCTGGCAGGGGCTTCGCAGCGAGATCGTCGAGAACCCGTTCCTGCCGATCTGCCGCTCGCAGATCGAGGTGAAATATGAGATCGATAGCCAAGCCTTCGCCGAGCGGCTGCGAGGTTTCCACTGGATGACCTGCTATGACGACTACATGAAAGAGGTCGGCTACGCCTGCCGGAAGACCGGGATCAAATGGGAACTCCTGACGGTGTAGGTCCCGTCTCATAGGTCCCCTGAGTCCCACCTCTTACCAGACTACGGAGCCGGACCGGCGGCATGTCCGGCTCCGCCCTTTTCGCCTTCGGAGGCAAGAAATGAGACATTCGCGTTCGATCCTGACGTCGCTGGTGCTCGCATCGGCCCTTTCGGTCCAGGCCGCCACGACAATCCACGTTTCGCCTAATGGAAACGACAGTTGGTCCGGGCAAATCGACCAGCCCGACGCCCTGAAGACCGACGGCCCCGTTGCCACGCTCCAACGGGCGAGGGACATCCTTCGGCAGAAGAGGTCGCAGAGCGAGCCGTCCCGCGTGGTCGTGGCGGACGGCCGCTATTCGATGACGGAGCCCTTCACGCTGGCCCCTGAGGACAGCGGCGTCACGTATGAAGCCGCGGCGGGAGCTCGCCCGGTCTTCTCCGCCGGCAGAGCGATCCAGGGCTTCGAGCCCGTAGAGAACGGCCTCTGGCGGACCCGCGTGCCCGGCGTCGCCGAGGGAAAAGGGCGATTCGAGCAACTGTTCGTCAATGGCCGACGGGCTGTGCGGGCCAAGACGCCCAACAAGTTCTATCAATACATGGGCCAGACAAGCGAAACGCCCATCGAGGGCAAGCCGGGCCAGTTCGTCCGCACGACGGCGGTGCCCGCCGAGACGCTGTCGCCCTTGAAAAGCCTCAGTGACACGGAGATTCGCAATGTCGTGATCGTGGCCTATCACAAATGGTGCATCACGCAGCGGCGTCTCCAGAGCGTCGATTTCACCAAGAATCAGATCGTCACGACCGGCGAAGCCCTCAAAACCTACTCCGGCTGGCCCGCCGGCACGCGGTTCCACCTGGAGAACTTCAAAGCCGCCCTGGACGAGCCGGGCGAGTGGTTCCTGGCCCCCGACGAAATGCTCTACTACAAGCCCCGACCCGGTGAAGACATGGCCAGGGCCGACGTGGTCGCGCCGCTGACGATGAAACTTGTGGTCATCGAAGGACAGCCGCAGGCCGGAAAGTTCGTCGAACGCGTGACGCTCAAGGGCCTGAGTTTCCAGCACCAGGGCTACACGCTTCCGCCTGGGGGCTACGAGCCCTACCAGGCGGCCTACGCCACCGAGGCGGCGGTCATGATCGACGGCGCTCGCAACGTCGTGATCCAGGACTGCGCGATCGGCTGCGTGGGGGAATACGCGGTCTGGTTCCGCCGGGGATGCCGGAATTGCCGGATCGAGCGGTGTCTCATGGAGGACCTCGGCGCCGGCGGCGTCCGAATCGGCGAGGGCCAGATCCGACCTGACGAAGCTTCGCGTACCCACCACATCACCGTGGACAACAACATCATCCGTCACGGCGGCAGGATCCAGGCCGAAGGCGTGGGCGTCTGGATCGGCCACAGCGGCGACAACGCCGTCACGCACAACGAGATCGCCGACTTCTTCTACACCGGCATCTCCGCCGGCTGGCACTGGGGATATCAGCAAAGCTTGGCCAAACGCAACAACATCCGCTTCAATCGCGTCCACCATCTCGGGTGGGCGGTCCTGAGCGACATGGGCGGCATCTACACGCTCGGGCCTTCCGAAGGCACGGTTGTCAGCCATAACGTCTTTCACGACATCTACGCGTACTCCTACGGCGGCTGGGGTCTCTACACCGACGAGGGCAGCACCGGCATCGTGATGGAGAAGAACCTCGTCTACAACACCAAGACCGGCAGCTTCCACCAGCACTACGGCAAGGAGAATATCATCCGCAACAACATCCTGGCTTTCAGCAAGCTTCACCAGGTCCAGGCCACGCGGGTCGAGGAGCACCTGTCCTTTACGTTCGAGAAGAACCTCGTCTACTGGGAAACCGGTCCCCTGCTGGCCGGACGCTGGCAGGAGATCCGCATCAACATGGACAACAACTGCTACTGGAACGCCGCGGGCCAGGAGATCCAGTTCGCCGGACTCTCGCTCGATCAATGGCGTCAGAAGAAGAGCCATGATCGGCACTCGATCATCGCCGACCCCGGTTTCGTGGATGCCAAGAGCCTCGACTTCCGCCTCAAGCCGGACTCCCCTGCTCTGAAGGTCGGCTTCGAGCCGTTCGACTACACGAAGGCGGGTGTCTATGGCGACGCCGGGTGGATCGCCAAGGCCAACGAGGCGAAGTTCCCGCCGCTGGAGTGGCCGCCGCAGGGCCCCAAGGGAGCCGAGTAAGGAGAGAGCACGATGAGAAACTGCCCCATGGTGATCGTGTCCCTGGCTTTTGTCCTGGGAAGTCTGTCTGCACAAGCCGCGACGATCTATGTGTCTCCTGCCGGCAACGATGCCTGGAGCGGTCTGGGAGCCGATGTCCCTGTGGCGACGCTCGAACGCGCAAGGGATCTCCTCCGACAGGCGAAAGAACCGGCGTCTCGGGTCATCGTTGCGGACGGGCGCTACACGCTGCGACAACCGTTCGTCCTGACCCCGGCCGACAGCGGCGTTGTCTACGAGGCTGCGCCGGGAGCGAGGCCGGTCTTTTCCGGCGGACGGGTCATCCGCGGATTCGAGCCTGCCGGCAACGGTCTGTGGCGCCGGAGGATCGATGACGTGGCCGGCGGGTCCTGGTATTTCGATCAGTTGTTCGTCGACGGCCGCCGGGCGACACGGGCGCGGAGTCCCAATAAGTTCTACTACTACATGCTCGACGTGCACGAGGAAACGCTGGTCAAAGGCTCTGGAAACAGGCCCCAGCGAGCCAGGCAGACCGTGACCGTCCGACCGGCGGACGTTTCGCCGCTCTTTGAGCTCTCCGACCGCGAGCTGCGCGACGTGCAGATGGTGGTCTATCACAAGTGGGACAATACGACCCGCTTCATCGAAAGTTTGGATAGGAGCGAATCGGCGATCATCACCACGGGCGAAGGCCTCAAGCCCTGGAACTCCTGGGGCAAAGGCGACCGCTACCACCTGGAGAATTTCCCTGCGGCCCTGGATGCGCCGGGCGAGTGGTTCCTCTCGCGGGATGGCTGGCTCTACTACGTACCCCTCGATGGTCAGGACATGTCGACGGCGGAGGTCGTTGTCCCTGTGGTCGAGAAGTTCGTACTTTTCGAAGGCGACGTTCCGAGCGGCAAGTGGGTCGAGAACATCACGATCAGGGGACTGACGTTCCTGCACAGCGAGTACCGCATGCCGCCGGGCGGCTTTGAGGCCAGCCAGGCCGCGTCTCCGATCGACGCAGTCGTCATGGCCGACAGGGCCCGCAACGTCACGATCGAAGACTGCGAATTCGGGCACTTCGGCCGCTATGGCGTCTGGTTCCGCAAGGGCTGCCGGGACTGCGCGCTCCGCAAGTCCTACATCCACGATTTCGGCGCAGGCGGCGTCCGCATCGGTGAATCGACCGTTCCGAAGAGCGAGCGGGAGCAGACCGGCCACATCACGCTCGACAACAACATCATCCGCCATGGCGGGCGGATCTTCCCCAGCGCCGTCGGCGTCTGGATCGGCCACAGCGGCGACAACGCCGTCACGCACAATGAAATCGCGGATCTCTACTACACCGGCATCTCCGCCGGCTGGGTATGGGGCTACTCCGGCAGCCTGGCCAAACGCAACAACATCAGTTTCAATCGCGTCCACCATCTGGGTTGGGCGGTCCTGAGCGACATGGGCGGCATCTACACGCTCGGGGCCTCCGAAGGCACGGTCATCGCCAACAACGTCTTTCACGACATCTATGCCTACTCCTACGGCGGCTGGGGCCTCTATACAGACGAGGGCAGCACCGGCATCGTGATGGAGAAAAATCTTGTCTACAACACCAAGACCGGCAGCTTCCACCAGCACTACGGCAAGGAGAACATCGTCCGCAACAACATCCTGGTCAACAGCCTGATGCACCAGGTCCAGGCCACGCGGGTCGAAGAGCATCTGTCCTTCACGTTCGAGAAGAACCTCGTCTTCTGGGAAACGGGCCCCCTGCTGGCCGGGCCCTGGACGCAGCTCAAGGTGAGCATGGACAACAACGGCTACTGGAACGCGGCAGGCAAGGACGTGACATTCGTCGGCATGTCGCTCGAGCAGTGGCGACAGAAAGGGCACGATCGGCACTCGGTCATCGCGGACCCGGGGTTCGTCGACGCAAAGAGCCTCGATTTTCGTCTGAAGCCCGACTCCCCTGCCCTCAAGATCGGCTTTGAGCCCTTCGATTACACGCAGGCCGGCGTCTGCGGCGACCCCGCGTGGATCGCCAAGGCCAACGAGGCGACGTATCCGCCGGTCGAGTGGCCGCCGGACCCGCCAGCGATGGCGATCAAAGACGGCTTCGAGAAGCCCGCGGTCGGCACAAAGCCCTCCGGTGCCGAGGTCAACGTCGAGAATAAGGGCGACTCCATTGAGGTGACCGATGAAACCGCCGCCGGCGGCAAGCAGAGCCTCAAGATTACGGATGCACCAGGACTACGGAACGCATTCAATCCGCACTTGGTGTACTCGCCCAACCACAGCAGCGGCGCGACCCGCTGTTCGTTCGATCTGCGAATCGGCCCCGGCGTCTCGATCAATCACGAATGGCGGGACTGGCGGCCCTCGCCCTACGCGGTCGGCCCCAGTCTCTGGATCAACGGAAACAACCTCCAGGTCGCCGGCAAAACGCTCATGACTCTGCCGAACGATCGATGGATTCACTTCGAGATCACCGCCGATCTCGGCGAGAACAACAGCCACACCTGGGACCTGAGCGTCACCCTTCCGAGCGAGGCTCCGAGGGAGTTCAAAGGCCTCAAGGCAGGCAGCAACGCCTTTGAGAGACTTACCTGGCTGGGCTTCGTCAGCAACGCCACCGACAAGACCGTCTTCTACCTCGACAATCTGGAGGTCACGAATCAGGCGTCGGCGCCGTGAGTTGTCCGCAGTCGGGATTCAAGAATCACTGCGACGCTTGAGTTTCGGCGCAGGCGTCGATGTGGAGCCGATCGTTCCAACCCAGACGCGCCGCGACCGCCTGCGGGAACTGCCAGGGGCCCGGTGTTTGCACGTGAAGCTGAACACGCTGGCGTTCGGCCGCGAGAGCCACGGCCTGCGGCACGTCCAGGTATCGCAGCACATTCAAAAACGTCGGGCCCTTGGCGTGGGTCTGCGGCAGATCGACAAGGTCGAGCCCGCCGATCCCGGACTCGAAGAGCGATGCATACAACGCGATTCCCGCCATGTCGCCCTCTGCAGCGACCGTCACGGCGGCTTCCGCGGTGGCATTCAGATGCTTCAGAACCTGCACGGACCGGCACACGTCCCACACTCGCATGGCGTCGGCCGTCTGGCCCAGGAGCATGAAACGCCGCTGAATGTGGATCTGTTTGCGCTCGTCGCCGCTCCAGGCGTCGGGCCCGATTCCCCGCGGGCAGACAAAAACCATCGGGCCGGAACCCGCCTCCAACGCCGCGCGCAGCGAGTCGAAAGCAGCGGGATTCGCATCAGGCAAGGCGTAGCTGCTGAGGTCCTTCTCAAATCGGTTGCGCACAGCCGCCAGCCACTGTTTCCAGCCGGCTTCATCCAGGACGTTCATGCGAACGCTCGCTGTCTTGGCGGCATCTTGCACGCTTTGAAGACAGAACAATCTCAGTCGCACATGAGGCTGGCTGGTGAATTCGAAGGCCGTCAAACGGACGCCATTCGCTTCTGTGGAAAAGACCCGGTCGACGTCGAGCGGCCCGGCCTCGCGTTCGGCCGGCCAGCCGCGGAAGACCTTCTCCCGGAGAGCCTTCATCCAACCCTCGCGTGAAGCAGTCCATTCCTGCGCCGATTGCGGTACGCGGGGCGCTGACGACGTGGGGACGAACTTCTCCTGGATCTTCGTGTTGACCTCGTCGGCGGGCAACTCCCTGAAGACCCGAAGTTGCTCCGGCTCAAAGAACGGCGTCGCCGGCTCGCTGATGATTGGGTTCTCGCCCTTGAGAAAGCGATTGAACCAGACGAACGCGTGAATCCGCAGTTCCTGGGTGTCCTTGTGCGGGCCCTCGGTGATCTGCAGGCCAAGCTTGTCCGCGGCGCCGCAGAACCGGTAGATTTCACGGACCTTCTGGTGGACGCGGTACACACCGTCGAGCGGGAAGATCGTGTCCTTGTCGGTGTTGGAGATCAGCAGCGGTCTGGGCGCCACCAGCGCCGCGACCATGGGGTAATCCCAGCGATACGTATTTACCAAGAACATACAATCGCAGTGGCCCTCGACGCAGCCGTCGACGACATGGTTCTGCAGGTCGGTGATGCCTGCGACGGGGACCGCGACCTTGATCCGCTCATCGATGGCAGCGATCCACCAGCTATAGGCTCCGCCGCCGGAACGGCCGGTGACGCCGAAGCGGGTCGCGTCCACTTCCTTGCGGGTTTCGAGATAGTCCAACGCCCGAACGCAATTCCACGCTTCGACGCCTGCTGGGGTATAACCCCGACTGTTCCACCACCACATGTTGCAGCGGTACGTCCCATGGTGGACGCCCTCGATCTCGCCAAGCTGGACGGTATCGATGACCAGGCAGACGTAGCCGTTGCGCGCGAACCAGGCCCCGTGATGCTGATAGGCGACCTTGTTGCCGCAGCTGACGTTGTCCTTCTTGACGGCGCCATGGCCGCAGACGTAGAGAATCGTCGGCGCGGGCTTGTCCAGGTCCTTCGGCACGTACAGATTGCCGGTCACGTACAGACCCGGCATGGACTGGAAATGCAGGTTCTCCACGGTGAACCGCTCGTGATCGACCGTGCCGGTGACCACGGGATTCAGCGGCGTCTTCTCGGGGAAGGGATCGAGCCCGAGCATTTCGAGCAACTGTCGGCGGTAGACCGGCCGTTTGGCCTCCCAATCCGCCGGCGTCTTGATGTCGCTGAGGCACTGGTTCTGAAGTCCGGTGGTCTCGTTTGCGAAATACTCCGCGAGTCGCCGGTCTGCGGGACGCGCTTCACCCGCTTGCTTTGCCTGTGCGGCGATGCCGCCCGCGAGGCACAGCAACAACGCGATTGCCATCTTGTTCATTGCGATGCCTCTTGTCATTCGATGCATCCTCTCCACGAGGTTCCCCTCACGTCAATCTGAGAATCAACAGGTACAGCACGCGGGCCGCGGTCAGCAGCACCACGAGGAACCCGATGCCGCCGAGCACGTTCACCAGGACCGTGTTCCTCTTGTCTCCCATGATGCCCCGGTGGTTGGCCAGCCACAGGATGGCCGCGGCCATCAGCGGATTGCCGATCACGGTCAGCGCCTGGCCGAAGATGATCGCGTCGATCTTCTTGACCGGCGTGTGCAGCACGATCATGGCGACGCTCATCCCGATCAGCAACACGACGACCGTGAACCGGCGCGACCACGGATCGCTCATTTTCGCTGGCTTGCCCAAACCGTCGGCGAGAATCGTCCCGCCGATCATCGCGTTGATGACGAAGGGGTTCATCGCCACCGCGAACAGGCCGATCGAAAAGAGGATTCGCGTGGCTGAGCCCAACAGCGGTCCAAGCTGCGTCGCCAGCACGCTGATGTCGTTGGCCTCTTTGCCCCGAAGCATCGCCCCGCTGGTGATCATGATGATCGCGCTGATCCCCGTCAGAACCGCCACGCCCATGATGGAATCGCCGATGCCCCGGTTGTAGTCGCGAATCGTCCATCCCTTTTCCCGCACGAGATTGCCCTGGAACAGCGCCGCGGCCACGGAAAACGTCGTGCCGAGCAGCGACGCGACCAGGACCATGGGGTCCACGATGCCCGCTTCGCCTCGCTTGGGCAGGGCCAGCGACAGATTCTCGGGAATGCCGGGAATCAGGCCGCTGACGATGCCGCTGCCGTCGGGACGGATGACGAGCAGATTCACGAGAAAGCACGCAAGGATCACCGCCACCATGATCTTCATGATCCGCTCCAGGCCCTTGTACACCTGGCGAAGCGCGAAGATCGAGGCGATGACGAGCCCGTTGAAGGCCAGCAGAAGACCGGTGCTGATGAGGTTCTGTGTCTGCACGGTCATCTGGGCGGGGTCGCCGAACAGCCGCTTGACGCCGAGCGAATCAAAGGCCGCGGCGACCGCAAGATTGTTCGAAAACTGAAAGGCTGCACAGATCAGGCACAGGTTGATGCCGATCACCGCCCCGACGGGGCGCCCAAGGCGTCGCGCAATGAGAGTGCAGGGCGTCGCCCCGCCCACGACTCCTACGCGGGCGGCCATCGTCATGAAGGTGCCCATTAGAACCCCGGTCATGACCAGGAGCCAGAGCAACTCATAGCCGTACCGTGCGCCGACGTTGGAACTAATCAGGAGGCTGCCCGGTCCGAAGACAACACAGGCGGTGATCAGAGCCGGTCCGATCGATCGCCACCAGGGGGGGCGGGCAACTGCCACGGCATCTGCTTGTTCCATGGGATTCCTTTCCGAATTGCCTGCGTACCTCTATACCTGTTCCGGCACGACGAAGGGCTCGCGATACGTTCCGCGAGCCAGCGCGTTGGCTTGCTCCGCGAATTCACCCGTGAAACGCTCGGTTTTCGGGTCCATCGTCAGCCAGGGACCCAGAACCCGAGGAGTTTGCTTCACATCGACGCCGTTGACAAGCAGATGCTCCTGGAATCGCTCGAATGACTCGCCGAGATCCTTGTTGCCTTCCAGCTGTTCCACGATTTTAGGCCTCGCCGTCTCTTTCCCCAGGCGATAGGAGACATTACCCATTTGGCACAGGCCGCTGGAGAGATGGCCTTCGAGCACGTCGGCGTTCAGGTCGCCCACCTTGCGGCTGCGCACGGCCTGTATGAAATTCTCGTGGTGGCCGGCGCCTTCGGTGAGCCGAAATTGCCTGACTCTACTTCCGGCTTTGTCGTAGGCCCAGCCGCCGGCAAAATAGCCGTTCTCGCACTCGACGATCACGCCGCCGTCATTGACGCCTCGCAGATTGTCCATCGCCGACTCGCCCTTGGCGCGAGGCAGACCGCGGAGTTCGAAGAGGATCGGAACCGGCCTGTAGTCGTAAAACACGATCATCGTGTTAGGCGTCTGACCGTCGTCGATGTAACCGAATCGTCCGCCCAGGCCCAGCACGCGGGGCGCAAGCTCCTGCTTGCCGGCAAACCAGCGGCACAAGTCCATGTAATGAATGCCGTTGTTGCCGAAATCCCCGTCGCCGGTCGGCCAGGTCCAGTGCCAATCGTAGTGCAGGGCCTTTCGCGTCAGGGGCGCCATGGGGGCCGGGCCGCACCAGAGGTCGTAATCCACCGACTCCGGCACAGGCTGCGGGCCCTCGACTTTGCCGATGCTGTCGCGACGCACGTAGACGAACCCCCGGATCAGGGTTATCTTGCCGAGATTGCCCTGGTTGATGTACTCCAAAGCCTCGCGGAGCCCTTCGTCCGAGCGGCGCTGCATGCCGCTCTGGACGATGCGGTTGTACTTGCGTGCGGCCTCGACCATCCGCCTGCCCTCCCAGATGTTGTGCGAGATGGGCTTCTCGACGTAGACGTCCTTGCCCGCCTGACAGGCCCAGACGGTGACCAGGGCGTGCCAGTGGTTCGGCGTCGCAGTAATCACCGCGTCGATGTTCTTGTCGTCGAGCAACTTGCGGTAGTCCACATAGGTGTCCACCTTCTCGTTTCGGTCGGCGAAGCTCTTGACCTCCCGGTCCAGGAAACTCTTGTCGGCATCGCAGATCGCCACGACGCGGACGCCGGGGATCTTGCGGAACCAGTTGATGTGGTTGCGGCCCTGGCTGCGAATCCCGACCACCGCGACGCGGACGTCGTCATTGGCTCCGCGGGCTTTGGCAAAGGGCACGGCCAGCGACAGCCCGGCGACGGCTGACGTCCTGACGAAATCGCGGCGGCTGATGGGGGTACTCATGGCGCATCTCCTCGGCTTGGATTCCTCGCTGCCCAGGCAGGTGCAGACAGCATGCTCGTGATGTCTTGCTTGGTCATGTGCGTACCTTCGTGCAAACGGCCACATGGAACGAGGGACATCGTAGCAGCCCATCCGGCGTCTGTCAAAGACTGCTTTGGCAAGAATATATGGAGAGAAGAGATGCCGCGGGAGATGGTCGGTCAGTTCTGCGGAACCGGCTCGTTGGGCGAGGATTGCGGATTCTCCAAAGGCCTGCGGAATTGGCCTTGTCCCCGGCCACGGGGTCCCTGTGGCCCTCGCTGCCCCGGCCCCATTCTTCCGGGCCCGCGGAGGAATGGGCCGGGCAATCCTCGCATCAACTCTCGCCATTGCGACTGCTGGTTCGGGGTGAGCACGGCCGACATTTCCTCGTCCATCGCCTCCAATTCGTCGGGCGGTCTCGACCACGTCGCACTGCTCGAGGTACCGCAGCGTCAGGACCAGTCTATCCCGCGGCACCAAGCGTTCGAAGACATCGTGCAGCAGTTCGGCCGCCTGATCGGGCTCCAGCGACTGCACCACACCGTCTCCCTCTGTAGCCTTGTCCCACGCCTGAAGGTCCAGAGGCTCCGTTTGCCGCCGGCGGGCCTTCTGTTTCCAGTATCGATAGCCGACCCGGGTGGCGATCCGTGTGAGCCAGTGTTCGAAGGGGGCCGTCCCGCGATAGCGGCCCAGGCTCAGGTACGATTCCACGAAGACGTCCTGCACCAGCTCCTCGTGCACTCCGCGATCCCGGCTGAACCGCCAGAGGATTCGGCCCACGTGATCCTGGTGCCGCTCGATCAGCTGGCGATAGGCGTCGCCGTCGCCCTGGCCCGCGAGGCGGAGGTCCTCCGAGTCATCGCTCGACGCCGAATCCGCCGGGACGTCGGGCTGATTCACGTGCACCGCATGCACGAACGCTCGAATCGTCTCGATGAAGATCGATTCGAATCCAGCATCCATCGGCGTTAAGAAGTTCGCGTCAATCATGGTAACAAAGGATACCCCCCCGGCAAGGTTCTTTCAATCCGAGCAAGACGCCGGCCCCACCTGCAGTCGCGATGACAGGCGGGGCCGACGCTCACCGGGGGATTCCCTTACCATCGTCCCTGTCGGCCGGGGCCAGGTCTCATCTTCTCATGGAACGCCCGCATCTCTTCCCGAGTGAGGGCGCCGTCGTTGTTGGCATCAGCCTGATCGAACATCTGCTCGATCGGCGGCACGTTGCGATTTCCGAACTGCCCAGGTCGCGTGCCCCGTCCGTCGGCCGGAGGCCTGGCGCCGGCGTCCGGCTGATTCGCCCAACCGCGTGCCTGCACGCCTCGTCCGCCCCTGGGACCTCCAGCGAACGACTGCCCATCAGGGCCTTGGCCTCGCGGTCCCATCTGACCTCGGGGACGCTGGCCGCGCTGGAGGCCAGGACCTGCGGGACCTCGGCCCCCCTGTCCGGCCCTGTCGCGTATCTGTTCCAATTGCCTGGCCTGTTCCTCCGTCAAGACCTCCTTGATCGCTGCCATCGTCTTGGAGCGGGCTTCAGCCACGATGTCGCGAATCCTCTCCACTTGGTTCTCGCTCAGACCCAGCCGGCGCGCAAACTGCCTTGCGAGTCCAAGTTGTTCCTGTCCTCGCGAATTCCATGCTCCGCGTGCCCAGGGCCCTATTCCGAACGGGCACTCCGCCGGGGCATTACTCTGTGGGCGATCCGCCCTCATCTGCGGCCTCATAGGACCGGCTCCCTGCGCCATCCTGCCCATTCCTCGCCCACGAACCAAACCCGGTCCCTGCCCCCCGCCGCCCCAGGGCTGTGCCAGGACCTGGCTGCTCAGAAGCGTCAAAACCGCGCCCGTAACGATCAGAGATGTCCATTTCGCGTTCATATCCGGCTCCTTTCGAATTGGTTGTGTCCTGTCTTTCACCTTTGTCGTTGCCATGGCCCTTCTGACAGGACAGTGAACCGCTGGGCTCCGGAGGTTACACCCTCGGCACGGATTTCCCGAAATGGCGAAAAAGCCGTCGCTTGGGTCCTCGAATCACCTCGTGAGAGGAAAGACCTCGGAGTCCGTTCGGCCGGAAACGAGAATCTCCTCAAACCGAGCGACGAGGTCCGGATGCTCGGCGGCAACGTCTTTCTGCTCTCCGAGATCGGTCTTGAGGTTGAAGAGCTGGATCTTCTGGGCGGGTTTGAGGCGGACGGCTTTCCAGTCGTCCATACGCACGGCTTGCTGGCTGTCCAATTCCCAGTAGAGGTACCCGTGTTTCTTCTGTTGCTCAGGTCGCCCCAAGAGCGTGGGAAGGACGGAAACGCCATCGATGCCCGTCGGCGGCTGCTCGCCCAGTAGTTCCGCGCAGGTGGGGAGGAAGTCCCAGAACGCGTGGATATGATCGCTTTTCGTGCCCGGCTGAATCCGCCCCGGCCGGCGGGCGATGAAAGGCACGCGTATCCCCCCTTCCCAGACGGAGCCCTTGAGTCCCCGCAGTGGGCTGGCGCTCTCGAAGAACCCGGCGTCGGAACCGCCTGCGTACGTCGGGCCATTGTCGCTGGCGAAGATCACGAGCGTGCTGTCATCCAGACCCAGTTCCTTCAGCAACGCCATGATCCGGCCAACCTCCCGATCCAGTCGCGTGACCATGCCTGCATAGCACGCCCTCGGGTGTTCATGGGGGACGTAGCCTCGCTTGCCGTCGTACGGCGGATCGGGCCAGTGATCCTTGTATTCCGCGAGCGAATCCTCCGGAACCTGCAACGCCACGTGCGGAATCGTGGACGGCAAGTACAGGAAGAACGGCTTGCCCTTGTTCGTCCGGATGAACTGGAGCGCCGCCTCGCTGATGACGTCGTGGGAGTAGACCCGCTCGGCCCCGTCCTTGTTCTCCTCAATCCGGAGGATCTCGCCGTCGCGCCAGAGATGGTTCGGGTAGAAGGTGTGGGCTTGGCGCTGACAGATGTAGCCGAAGAACTGGTCGAAACCCTGCTTCTGCGGATCGCCGGTGGTGCCGACCCGGCCGAGCCCCCATTTCCCGAAAGCGCCCGTGGTGTAGCCGGCCTTCTGAAACAGATGACCGACTGTGAACGTTCCTTCCGCCAGGGGCCACTGCCCGCTGGTCGTCGAATCCAACGCCCAGGCGTCGCCCTCGCCGACCTGCTTGTTGTTCCGCACCTGGGCGTGGCCCGTGTGGTAGCCCGTCATCAGCGTGCATCGCGACGGCGCGCAGACGGGATTGCCGGAATAGGCCTGGGTGAATCGCATTCCTTCGGCCGCGAGCCTGTCGAGATTCGGCGTCTTGATCTTCTTCTGCCCATAGCAACCCAAATCGGCATAACCGAGATCATCGGCCAGGATAAACACGACGTTGGGCCGCTTCGCAGTGGCGGCAGATCCCATCTCTGCACAGAGAAACGGCAGCCCTGCGGCGGCACCCAGCACGGTAGTCTTCAGGAAGTCGCGTCGTTGCATCGCTCACACCTCAATCACGGACCGCCCCTTGGGCAGGTCGAAACAAATCGTCATGTTGTCGCCGGTCTGATGCCAGGAGCCGCTCTTGAGCCACAAGGGGTTCTGCACTCTTTCGAGCTTCGCAACCGTCCCTCCGGCCGAGACGCTCGGGGGCCGCACGCCGCCCGACTTGAGGCAAACCGTAAATTGGGGAGCCGCGAACGGCGCGTTCAGGACGATCCGGTTGTCCTGACGCGCGATCTGCGTCAATTCCTTCGCGGCCCAGTAGCGGGCGATCTCACTGAGCTTCATCCAGATGAGATGGTCGTAGCGGGCGTGCAGGCGACGCACCACCTCCTGGAAGATCTGAAAACCGACCTCCTGCCCGTTGAAGTAGATGCCCGGCCAGTGGCAGACGAGGATCGCCGGATCGCCCTTGTCGATCACCTGCGGGAGTCGGCCGCTGCGGAGGTCTTCGGTGATGAACTGGTCTACCGAGCCCCGCTCGAGCCCATCCCATCCTCCGAACCAATCGCCGGTGCAGCCGATGATCGAAACCACGCATTTCGGGTCCGGCCCGACCAGTCCCGAAGCGTACTCCACACGAGGGGCGACGCTCCGGTCGTCCGTGAACAGATGGCGGAAGTAGTGGGGAATCTCCGCGTCAAAGACGTCCCGGCAGGCCTGCAGGGTGGCCTGGGCCAGTTCGGGCAGCACGCGGTTGCCGAACCCGCCGGGCGTGGTGATGCCCTCGCATGGCAGCCCGACATTCTTGAGGATACGCAGGGCATAGCTCAGATAGTCCGCCAACTGGTCGACGGACTTGCCGTCGGTCCAGCGGAAGTTCTCCATGAAACGGTCGGTTCGCTCGGGAAACGGCCGGCCCGTTCGAGTGTCGATGACCCACGTGTGTGAGATCATCTCCGGATGAATGTCCCAGTCGGGCGTCATGAGCGTGCGAACGAGGGCCAGGCTCTCGTCAAGCTCCTTCTTCGACCAGCCGGGCAGGTCGCGGTCCAGCCATCCGACGCAGGCGGGATAGGGGACGATGCTGTACTTGCCTTTGACCCCGTGCTCGTGGCACCACTGGCCGAACTTGCGGACGAAGGAGTCGGGAATCTCCCGAGGCAGCTTCCGCCAATCCTGTTTGTAGTTGTCGGGAAACGCTACCGCGAAATGGGGGATGCCGAAGTGCGCCAGGTTCACCAGGCAGGTCGAATCGTCGATGATCAGACTGAGGGGGACACGCCCGCACGGGTTCAGCACTTCGACATCCGCCGCCCGCTCGGGACGATCTCCCCGCTCCTGGGCGGTCGCCCGAGCGCTGCGAAGGGCGGCCCCGCCGCCGAGGGCTGCGACGATGCCGCTCCCGAGCAAACGACGACGGGTCATGGCGTCCGGAGGAGCCGTCATCGTTCCCGGGGTGATGCGACCGAACGTTTCATCCTTCATGCCGTACTCCTGTCTTTGTGTGCCGCGAAAAACCTGTTGGACCGGCTGAGGTCACAGGGACGCCTCCTGGGCCGGGACCGTTTTGGAGTCTCGCGTGTCCGCCTGAAGGATCCCCAGTTCGTCCGCCCGCCGGAGCAGCTCAATCATGTTCGCGGTGCCCAGTTTCCGCATCACATGCCCGCGGTGGACCTCGATCGTCCTTGGCGAGCGATGCAATTCGGTCCCTATCTCCCGACTGTTCCTGCCTTCGAGAATACGATACAAGATCCTCATCTCGGCCCGCGTCAGTCCGCATTCTTCGAGCGTTCTGTGCCCGTTCCGGTTGGCCAGCAGGTTGCGGACCGTTCGGAGAAACGTGTCGCGGTCCAGCGGCTTTTCAACGAAGTCGGCGGCGCCGGCCTTCATCGCGCGCACAGCCATCGGGACATCGGCATAGCCTGTGACGAGCAGGACCGGCAGCCACGGTTGATGCCGTTTGACCTCGCAGAGCAAGTCCACCCCGTCCTTCTCGGGCATTCTCACGTCCGTGATCAGCAGATCGCACATTTCCGTGTCCAGGTGCGACAAGCAGTCGCGGGCGCTGTGGAAACACCGTACGCTCAGGCCGACCCGCTCCAGCGTCTTGGACACGACCGCACATACGCTGGGCTCATCGTCCACGAAGATCACTCGTGCAGCTTTCATACGCATCACCTCGATGTTGTCTCTAGGCTCACTGCCCGGCCGGCAGCGTGACGATGAACGTGGCCCCCTGGCCGAATCGACTGTCCACCCGAATGTTCCCTCCTGCCTGCGTCACGATTCGCTGGACGATGCACAGACCCAGCCCGGTTCCCTCGCCCGCCCGCTTGGTTGTAAAGAACGGATCGAAAAGACGCGGCAGATGCTCGGGAGCGATTCCGCCGCAGTCGTCCTCAAATCGCAGTTCGACCGCATTGGCCCGTCGCTCTCCCACGATGCGGAAGTGCCGGTCTCGCAGTCCGGACGCCGCGTCAATCGCGTTCTGAGCCAGGGAAAAGACGACCTGTTCGATGTCCCGCTCGTTGGCGTAGACCGGCGGCAGATTCCCGAGCGGCTCGACGACCGCCGTGATCCCGCCTCTCTTGGCGTTCTCGTCGAGCAGACGCATCACGCGGGAGACCGCCGCGGACAGGTTCACCGGCCCGATTGTCTTGTCTGACGCGATTCTGGCGAACCCGCGGAATCGCTGGAGGATCTCTATCATATGCGAGGTCTCCGTCAGCCCATCGGCGAGGTCCTCCATCACGGTCGGCGAAGGAGGCATGCCCTCCAGCCCCTTCATTGCGTTCTGAAGGGAAAGACGGATCACCGTCAACGGCTGCGTCAGCTCGTGCGCGACCGTCGCGCTGAGCGTGCCCAGAGACGCAAGCTGCTCTGCTCTGGCCATCTTCTCGCGATAGGCCTCGAGTTCCTCCTGGGCCGCCCGCAATTCGTGAACGTCCCGGGCGATCAGCAGACCCGCGGTCACACGGCTGTCGCTGTCCCGCAGGGGCGCAATCGTGGTGCCGTACCATCGCCACCGCCCCCCGACGAAAGACTTCGCCATTGATGCGTACCCTGACCTCGTACGGACGACCTCGCGGACGGCCGCCGCCTGTCGATCGGCGATCTCTGTCGGAAACAAGTCCCACATCGTCTTGCCGACGAAGTCGCAGGGCGCGCCCCCCAGGGCCTTGGCCGCGGTGCCGTTCATGAACAGGAACTTCCCGTCTTCATCGACAATCGCGATTGCCTCTCCCGCACTTTCGACCACCGTCCAGTATCGCTCCTGGGTCTCTTTGAGTTCCTGCTCGAGCCGCCTGGCTTCCGTCACGTCCTTGCTGAAGATGGCGATCTGACGCACCTGGCCGGTGGCGTCGACGACGGGATACATGCTGCAGTCCATGTGCCGGCCCGCCCTTTGGTCTTCGAACCGAACGGCCTGGCCCGTGCGGACGACCTGACGGATCAGTCCGGCGCGATCCTCGGCGACGGACCTGGGCAGGAGCGTTTCGTCCATGTCCTCCATCCGAGCGCCCATCATGTCGGCGACGGTCCTCTGGAATCGCTTCGCCGCCGTTTCGTTGACCATCAGGACCGTTCCTTCGGGATCGACCAGAAGAATCGATTCGGTCACTGCGTTGAACAGCGCCCGCAGCATCCCCTCCGCGGATTCCACCCGTGCGTCATCTGCGTCGCCCATCTTGCTCCCCGGACTCGTCGCCGCCACCACAGACGCATCCGCGACCCCACCGGGGCCGCACACGATCCGGCCAGGACCCAAGCCTTGATGCCGGCCATTGGAAAGACATAGAAACAATCATACGGCCGGTGTCTGCGACAATCAAGGGAAACTTGGTCGCTTCCAAGGAACGGCAAGACGCGAACTGTGAGAAACCGGAAGATGCGAAGAAGCCGACGGAATCACTTGGCCAATAGCACCGTCTCCAAACACTGGTCGGAGCGATCCGCATCCACCGCCGGGGCGCTGGGAGGAACCAGCGGCAGGAACACGGTGAAAGTGGTGCCCTTTTCCAGTTCGCTTTCGACTTCGATTCGCCCGCCGTGGGCGGCCACGATCTTGCTGACGATGGTCAACCCGAGCCCGGTTCCCTTGATCTCCTTGCCTGGGCGGTTCACGCGGTAGAAGCGGTCGAAGATCTTCGACAGGTCCTCCTTGGGGATGCCGTAGCCGGTGTCGCTGACCCGGACGACCACATGGTCGGGCTCGCCGGACACGGACATCTGGACACGCCCCCCCGGCGGAGTGAACTTGATCGCGTTGCTGACGAGATTGATCAGGACCTGGAGGATTCGGTCGTTGTCGTACACGGCCGCAGGGAGGTCTGGCTGAGAGTCCACAGCGAGGTGCACGCCGCTCTTGCCCGCATTCGGCTGCATTGTGTTGAACACCTCGTTGACCGCCGCGACGATCGAGTTGGGCTGCATGTTGAGCCTCATCTTGCCGGCGTTGAGCTTCTGGAAGTCCAGCACATCGTCGATCAATCGCGACAAACGGTCGATGTTGCGTTTGGCTACGTCCAGGAAGTGTCGCTGGTCCTTGTTGATCTTGCCGGCGACGCCGTCCAGGACGATGATCACGGCCTCTCTCATCGAGCTCAAGGGGGTGCGAAGCTCATGCGAGACGGTCGAGATGAACTGCGCCTTGAGCTCCATGGTTCGCTGCAACTCCTCCTCGGCCCGCTTGCGGTCGGTGATGTCGTTCATCGCAATGAGCACGTGCTTGCTCCCGTCGATGTGGACCGGCTCGACGCTCACCGCCATCCACGGTCGGTTCTTGTCGTCGCGGAGGGCCAATTGGATTTCCCTGCCGCGAACGGACTCGTCGGCAACCAGCGCCTTGCGGACCATGTCCCGGAGCAGGCAACCTTCGCAGGACCGCAGATCGCCCGGATTGTCCAGGAGACCGGCGGCATGAACACAACCAAGCGTTTGGCAGGCGCCGCAGCCGATGATGCTGGCGTAGTCCTTCCCGGACATCTGGCGGACGACACCGTTGGCTCGAGTCACCGTCAGATGGTCGTTGACCAACAGCATGCCCAGCGGGGTCGCATCGAAGATCGCCTCGAGGTTCTTCTGCTTTCGGTTGAGAATCTCCTGAATCCGCCGGCTCTCGGTCACGTCCACGAGCGAGACCATCAGACAGATAGGCTTTCCGCTTGCGTCCCGGACCGCGCTGGCCGACACCTGAACGATGAAATCCGAACCGTCGGCGCGGCATGCCTCCATGTCTCCGTTCCACGTCCCGGACTCAAGCGCCGATCGACATGCGGTCACCGCTTCGCCGGCAGACTTGATGCAGGTCCCGAGGGGTTTGCCCAGGATTTCGCTTTCCTCGGTGTATCCCCACATTCTCAAGGCCGATGGGTTGGCGAACGTCAGTCTGTTCTCCGGATCGACAAACACAATGCCGCTGGCGGCGCTGTTGACGGCGCTGTCCTTGAGCAACAGGGCCTCCTGCACCCGTTCGGCGGTCGCCCTGGCCTCGTTGGCGTCTTCCGCCAGACTCAGGGCCGCCTCCCGCTGCTGCCGCAGCGCCTGGTTGGCCCGGTTGAGCTCCTGGGCCCACCGCAACAAGTCGGACTCGTGGGCGCTCCCCTGGAGTCGTTCGAGTCCGACTTCCGCCATGAGTTGCGCGCAGGTGGCCAGGTACTGAAGGATGCTGCCGAGTTTCTCACGCGGGATCACAGGAACGCAGGACAGAGCCTCCAGATACGCGGTCTCGTCGAAGCCGAACTCCCGGGCCTGTCTCCGGAAGAACTCCTCATTCGCGGGCTCCAGGAGGAACTGGCCGATGAAGACGTTTCCCACATGCCGTCCGCCGACGAGGATCGGCGACGCGGCGTCCGTCAGTCCGTTGTGGCATTGGTACAGGGAGAAACGCTCTCCCTCGTTCAACTGCCCGGCCAGGCGGGTGTCGCTTTCCACGCACCGGGCGCAGGTCTGCGCGTTGACGCGATGGAAATCGCTGCAAATCCGCTGCCAGCGGGATTGCAGGAATACGTTCCCCTGCGGATCGACGATTGCCGCCGCGACGCCGACCGCGTCGCAGAAGCTGTTCATGAAGTCCTGCATGCGAACCGGCGAGAGAAAATCCGTCAGAGTGTAGTCTGCCCGTTGCGCTTCGGTCCCAGCTTGAACCGTCGCACCCGAGTTCGAGTCATTGGAGTCGGAGGCCGACGCCTCTTCCTCCAGCGTCATGTAGGGCGCGGCCTGGCCCGAGGTCGCGGCCAACTCGTTGATCTTCTGCTTGAGTTCGACGATGCGGAGTTCCCTGGCCGTGGCCAGTCGGTTGAACCGTTCGATTTCACGGACGTGGCGACGCAGGGCTTCTTCGGCGGTCTTTCGTTCCGTGATGTCGATGTCTGCGCCTCGATAACCGACCAGGTTCCCGCTTTCGTCGAGGATCGGCACGCCGCTGCGCAGCAGCCACACCACGTTTCCGTTCTTGGCGACGGCGCGGAGTTGAAGGGCCATGAACACATCCCGTCGTCGGCACACCTCCCGGCTTTCCTCGATCAGACGCCCGGCGTCCCCCGGATGGAAGAAATCCGACATGCGTTTCCGGCCGAGGATCTCCTCGACGGCGTAGCCGAGAATCTTTTCGACCACAGGGCTGGCGTACGTATACACCCCGTCGGTGTCGACCTCCCAGATCCACTCCCGCGCGTTTTCCGCGACCTGTCGAAAACGTCTCTCCGATCGACGCAGGGCTTCCTCCATCTGCTTGCGTTCGGTGATGTCGCGGATCACTCCGATGGACCCTGTGACTCCGCCGTCGGAATCGTACACGATGCTCAACGAAATGTCGACGTCGATGATCTTGCCGTCGGCGCAGATCATCCGCGTCTCCAGGTGGTGCTGCATGCCCTTGCGGCGAACGCTCAGCAGGCGGATCTTCTGCCATTCCGATTCCGGATAGAGGCTTTTGACGTGCCGGTTGCGAAGCTCCTGCTCGCCCATGCCCAGCAACTGTTCCGTGAACTTGTTCCAGGAAACCAGCCGTTCCTCCGCGTCCACCATCATGATCGCCACCGCGGAGTTGTCGAAGATCGTCCGATACCGCAGTTCGGCCGACTGCAACTGGCGTTCCGCCTTCTTGCGCTCCAGCGCGTAGCGAATGGCCCGCATGAGCAGGCTGGTGTCCACCTGGCCCTTGATCAAGTAGTCCTGGACGCCCCTCTGCACCGCATGCGTGGCGGTGTTCTCGTCGTCCAGGCCGCTGAGCACGATGATGGGCAGATGGGGCGCGTACGCTTGCAGGCGACTCACCGAATCCATTCCCTGACTGTCGGGCAAGCCCAGATCCAGCAGAATGATATCGAACGGATGCTCCTTGAGCAAGCTCAGGGCCGTCGCCAGCCGATCCGCGTTCTTCACGTCGCAGCCTCCCAGCGTCGACTGGGAGAGCAGCCGCTCGAGCAGCTTGCGATCGATGACGTCGTCTTCAATGATCAGAATTCGAAGCGGAGTGGGCATGGCCGGAGCATCCTCCTGGTATCAGGCGTTCGCATCGTCTTGCGTCGCGGCCGACGTCACATGTCCTTCCTGTTCTTCAACACCGCGTGAATCTTGTCCATCAGTTGGGCGAAATCGAACGGCTTGGTCACGTAGTCCGAAATCCCCCGGGCCGACGCCGCCGCGATGTCCTGCGGCTCGCACCGGGCGGTGAGCATGATCACCGGCGTGCGTTTGAGAGCCGGATCGGCGCGGAGATGTTCGAGCATCTGGTGCCCGTTCATGCCGGGCATGTTCGTGTCCAGCAGAATCAGATCCGGCTTCTCCGCCGCCGCCCGCTCCAGGCCTTCCTGACCGTTCGAGGCCGTCACCACGTTGCAGTTGGCGAATTTCAGGCGGTACTCGACCGTGCTGACCAGGTCCGGTTCGTCGTCCACCACGAGAATCTTCACACGGTCGGTCTTCTTCTTGGTCTTGAACAATCCCAGCATATGTGCTTCTCCTTTGAGAGTAGATTACGGATTCAATGCCTCTTCGACGATCCCCCGCGGTTTGTCCCTGCCGCTGTCGTCCTTCCGAGACGACAGAAGCGACATCTCGCGGATTCGATCCCGTGCGGCCGCGACGTCCGGAGGAATGGGGTCCTCTCCGCAGATGCGCGGCGACAGCAGAATGACCAACTCCGAACGGCTCGTCACGATGGCTGTGCTTCGGAACAGCAATCCGATCAACGGCAGATCTCCCAGGATGGGAACCTGGCGAACCTCTTTGGTCTTCTCGACCCGCCGCAAGCCGCCGATGACGATCGTCTGACCGTTCCGAAGCAGCAACGCCGTGGTGGCGTGCCGCGTATCGACCACTGGAACGCCTTTGGCGCTTTCGCCCGTGCGAACGTTCTGCTCGGCATCCACGTTCAGGAAGATGTTGTTGCCGTCCGTCACCACGGCCGACACCTGGAGCGTGACGCCGACTTCCTTGAACTGGGTGGTTGTCAAGGCTGCGGCGCCGCCCTGGGCGGTGTCCATGATCTCCTCATAAGGGACTTCCTCGACTGCCTTGATCGTCGCCGACTGACCGCTGACCACCAGAGTGCTCGGACTGGCCAGGATCTCCACGTCCCGTTTCTGCTGAATGGCGTGCAGGACATGACGGATCGTGCCGCTGATCAGGCTCAGGTCGCCCCCGGTGCCGACCGTGTTGAACACGGTCGCACTACCGACGGTGTCGGCGTCCGACCGCGTCGAACGGAGTCTGTCGGTCGTCAGGTTCTGCCGGTAGACCACATCGTACGTGTCATGCGAAAGGAGGTCCCAGTTGACCCCGATTTCCGCGTCGTCGCGTAACTGCACATCGAGAATCACGACCTCGACCAGGATCTGAGACGGGGTCTGGTCGGCCTTCTTCACCTCCGCCATGATCTTGGCGAGATTCTCCGGCGTGTCGCAGATGATGACGGAGTTGTTCTTCTCGTTGACGGACGCTGTTCCGTACTCCGTCACCATGCGGTCCAGAACGCTCTTGAGACTCTTGGCCTCAAGAAACTTCAGCACGATCGACTCCATGGCCAGCTCCGGCCTCTCGACCGATACGTTCGGTTCCGCGGGCTCGGCCGGGTTGGACTCGGATTCCGCCTCCGCCAGCAGGGCTGCGAACGGGTTCTTCGAAGCCTGCCCATCCGCAGGAGAAGTCTGCCCCTTGGCGGCCACCGCCGCGAGGACCACGGCTGTCGCACACAACAAGACGAAATCGCGAAAAGAACCGTTCATGGGGTGAGCTCTCCAGGGCGTACCAAGGCATAGAGGGTCAGACCAAGCTGGCAATGCAGCCGTCCGCTGCGAGGATCGACAAGATTCAGGCGGCAGGAATCCACCCAGACCTTCTGACGCTGCCGTTGAAGAGTCCCCAGCAGCGAGACGATCTGTTCATACGATCCGGCCGCAGTCAGGTCCACGTGGGAAGCTTCCACGATCGTCAGCGAGTTTGGATCCTCGGCCTTCCTGCCCTCATCGTCCCGCGTGAAATTCGCCTCCGTCATGACGCAGCCGGTCGCTTCCACGAGGGTCTGGAGCTCGTGCAGGAACGCTTTGGATTCCTCGCGGGTGAAGAGTCCTTCTTGCACCTTCGCCAGGTCGCGGCGTAAGGCACGCATGTTCGCGAGCTTCTCATCCAGACCTTCGGCGACTATGTCCAGTTCCTCGGCCATCTTGCCCATGACCGGCTCCAGACGCTGCATGGCGTGCAGGTAGCCGACATGGGGCCAGACCACCCAGTTGCACAGCGCAGCCGCTGCGATGACGAACGGAGCCGTCGTCAGGGCGTATCGCCGCGAGGCGGAAAGCTGTTCTCTAGGATCCCTGGGCACGGAGGTATTCCTGACAAATGGGTTTCAACACGCAGTCGATCTCGTATTCCACGATCTCGCCGGTCGCTTGGCGTCGTTGCAGGCGAGTGAGCCGGACCGATGTGAAGGAGGTTCCGACGTCCAGATTCTGCACGAACGCTTTGGCGTGCCCGTTCGAAAGAGCCATCCCCTTGAGTTGAACGCTCTGGCTGTCGTCACAGGCCACATGAGTCAGGCACACGCCTGTCGGCGCGGCCTGCCCGATCGAATGCAGCATGCCCGACCAGTCCACTTCGCGCCGGGAACGGACCGGCTCCAGGCTCGCCAGTTCGCGCGTCATCCTCAGGAGTTCGCCTTCCACGAACCGGTCTTGGGCGATCTTCGTCGGCATCGTATGGAGTTGTCCGGTGATTCGGTTCTGCTCGATGCGACGGTTCATGGCGTCGGCCGTCCAGGCAAGGATCTGCACGAGCAGAAACACCGCCAGAAAGACGCCGGCGGCCGCGTTGGCCACGATCCATCCCCGGCGGGACGACCGATGGGCCTGGACCACCTCCTCCGGGGTCAGGTCGATTCGGAGTTCGTCGCCCTCGACGTCCAGAACCTTCAACGCGGCCCCGACGGCCGGCAGGGACGGCGGGACGCTGTCCATTTTCCCGTCGGAGAGGGTAAGGAGAGGTTCCTGGGCGTCATGGACGACCAGCGTCTTCACGCCGGGCTCCAGGGCGGGCAGATCCGCGAAGCACTCTTTGGCCATGCCCGCGTCGCAAAGGACCAGACGGGCCTGCCATTGGGGAGCCTCGCCCGTGAGTTCCGTGTTCGAGTATCGCAGGACAGCGTTCAACTCGTCGCACAGCCAGGCGCGCAGGAGGTCGGGCGCGTCCCCCCCAGCCGCAAGGTCCCGGATCCTGACGAAATCGAGTGTCCCATTGCTGAACAAGCACAGGATCAGGCTGCTGCGGGTCAATGCCCCGATCAGAGCGGGACCGCGACGCAGTTGGCTGTCCGTGACCAACAGCGCTCTGACGCAGGCCAATGCCGCGGGCTCCACGGAGTTCACCGCCACCCCGGCATCACCGCAGATCTCCAGCGTTTCGGCCACCTCTGTGGCGTCCGCGGCCACCGCCAGCAGCCGCTTTCGCGCGCCGGATCCGATTCCGCAGTAATCCGACGACATGCGCCGCCCCGACATCGCAACGTACTGTTTCAGTTCGGTTTCCACGAACTCGGCCAGGTTGCCGGGCATTGGCTTGGGCAGTTCCAGCAATCGCAGGATCACCGATCGCGCCGACGTTGTCACCGCGACCCGAACCGCCCCGGTTCGCGCGCATCCGCCGAGTTTCCGCAGGATCCGCGACAACGCCTTGCCGGGCGACGACCGATGTCCGGGAACCTCGCCTCGGGGCAAATCTCCCGCGGCGGCCGCAACGACTCTGATGCCATGGTCGGTCTTCTCGACCACAGCGACGCTGATTCGGCGGTCGCCGATGTCGATGCCCAACGCTGTTTTTACTCGACATTTCATGGATTGATCCGAAAATCATCGATCCGAACCAGGTACGGCGGTCCGTCCGGCGAAACCGCCACATCCGCCTCGACGCAGGCAGAGAAGCCGTCGGCCGTCTCTGCCATGGACCGGATCGTTGTGTCTTTGACCGTCACCGTGTAGGCTCCGTCGCCGAAAGACTTGTCTGTGAAGCCTTCTGTCCAGCGGGAGTCGACGCGCAAGTGGGCCAGAGCGTCATTGAGCCCTGCCTCGGCCAAGGCCAGGGCCTTGACGCCGTGGAGGTGGTTCTGCATGAGCTGGATCTCCTCGGCATTGACCTGGAGATGGCCCACGACAGTGGCCGCCAGGAGGGCCACGAGAACCACGACGATCAGCAGGACCGAACCGGATTGTCTGCGCTTTGTTCGCATGAGAGCCCGCTCACGGCGCAAAAGCCGAGATCCCTTCCGAAACCGTGACATCTATTTTCGCGTAGTCCGTGAACAACGTGTTCTCCCGATTGTCCCCCTTCCTGTCGTTGGAGACGACCAGCAGGGTCACGGTCTTGCCCGCAGGGCCGCCCACGTACCCGGACCCAGGCCCCTTGCACGAGCCGCGGAGCGTAGTCTCCGCCTCCGTATTGGCGGACCTCTGAATCAATTCATAGCCGCGGGATGGGTAGTTCCAGATGTACACAGCGGCTCCATCCTCAGAGGCTCCATGGGCGTTCACGCCCCTGCCTTTCCAAGTCACGACGACCGACGACACCTTCCGGGGTTCCTCTTCGATCTCAAACGTCAGTCGAATCTGAGCATACTCGAACTCCTGGGACACCTGCAGAACGTGGGATTTTCCGTCGTCGGCACTGATCAAACCGTATTGATCGGACTCGATCGGCATGGTCGGAGTGGACAACGCATCCGGAATCTGCAGCTCGCCTTCATCGGCAAACGCAAAGCTCTTTACGCCCGGTTCGGACGTTGCGAAATCGTATGTCACGACGGTTTCGCCGGGTTCCTTCGCTCGGCTTTGAACGGCCGCTCGCAGGCCGCAGGCCCCGCGGACGATCTTGCCGCCCGTCATCGAGCCCGGGCTTCGCAGATGCGCCTCCCAGGTCACCAGACGCGTCGTGCCGGAAACCACCGCCGGATGGGTCAGGTCGTTTCCGTCGTAGCAGACGAAACGCAGGAAATCCACCGAACCGACCAGTTCGTCCGGATTGTCGGCGGGACCGAAGCGGACCCATCCATCCCCCCCCAGGGCGCATCGATAGGACGTCCCGCCGGCGACCTCGAACTCAATATAGCCCTCGTCGCTTGTCCCCTCGCTGACGGCGGTGACGCGATGCGCCGCGGCCAGGTGCCGACCAAGCTGCTCGTTGAGCACCCGGGCGGTCTGAACCATCTCCAGAGCGGCCCAGCGAGCATCGGCGCTGTTGCGCACGCCGGCGAACAGCGGCATCACCGCGGCGAACGCCACCGCGGCGAACGCCACCGCGACCGTCAGTTCCACGAGCGTGGTGCCTCGCGGGTCAATCACTCTGTTCTTCACACATCGCACTCTCTTCGCGCTCCAGGACAATACACACAAGTGGATTTCGGCACAATCGGGGTCGCCCATTATCGCCTTTGCGGCGCGATGTTCGAGGAAAGCTCCCCGACTGGACTGGGATGAGAGATGAGCTTTGCGGGCGTTCAGCCCCAGTTCTTCTAGGACCGACCGGACCGGCTCGGCCTGCAATGTGAGAGACCGCCGCGTTACTGACCGATAACCCCTCGCTGCTCGCTCACCGAGCGTCAGGTCCGGGCCATCGCCTCGCCAATGCCGTGCTCACGCTCACTTCCACCTCGCCCGCGGCGAGGGATCCGTCGTTGTTGCGATCGAGGCCCACCGCGATGGTCACCGTTCGGAGGGAAGGATGCGCGTTGTCCGTCACCGTGCACAGGAAGCCGTCGCCCAGGGCCTGGGAGACGCATTCGAAGGATTCGTCGTAATGATAGAGCGAACGGACCCGGAGCCGCTCCAACTCCTGCTGAGCCAGGAGGAGGCTCCAGCTCTTGCGGTCGATGACGCGGTCCATGACGTGCGCGGCGGTCAGGACCTTCAGCAGCGGAACGATGGCAACCAATAGCAGAGTCGATGCGACGACCGCTTCCGTCAGGGTGACTCCCGCGCACCGCGGATCCCGGGGTCGTGTCCATCTGTTCATCGCGCCCACCTCACCGCTCCCGTGGCCGGCACGATCTCCACCAGGTAGGTCCTGCGGTTCGCGGCCACACGCAGGCTGCTGGCGCTTCCGGTACGCAGATTGCCCAGGGGACCGAACTCGAAACGCGGTCCGCCGGTGCACCGGACGGTCTCGGGGATCGTGCAAACCGCGATCGCCCTCGAGTCGCGGAGGTCGAGGATCTCGTACCCGTCGTAGGGGCTCCCGCCAGTCATCACCAGGGCGAATCCGTGGGGGTTTTGAGCCGCGTGCAGGATCGCATTGGCGCGGGCGCGTCGAAGGTCGGTGGCGATCTGCCTGACCGTCGCATCGGCCTGTGTCCCGCCTACGGCGCCGAGATTGACGCGGGGCACCGCGACCACCGCCAGGATCGAGAGGATCAACACGACCGTGATGACCTCGACGAGCGTGTGTCCCGTGGTCGGGAACCCGGCGCGTCCGGAAACTCTCGGTCTCGTGGGTTTCATGCGGCCGTCCAGCGATGTGCCGGCGGATGGCCCCCCGAGGCGGCCATCCGTCGCACGATCATTCGAGAAGCTTCGATGCGACGATCACGCGTCGAAGCCCATTGCGGTCAATGGGTGTGCGGTATAACCCGGTGGGTCGTCGAGCTGTATTTATATGCAGTGCCAAACGGGCATGTCGGAACGCCGTCGGGGAAATAGTTCGGATCCGTCGTCACGACGGTGAGCCGTCGCGGCCACGCGTTCTCATTCGCATAGTACAGCTCAATCTGCGAGTTGAGCAGGTGCACGTTCGTTTCGCACGCCCTGATTTTGGCATTGGTCGCGCCGCTGATCATGCGCGGCACCGCGATGGCGGCCAGCGCCCCCAGGATCATCACCACGACCAGAAGCTCCACCAGCGTGAATGCCCTTTTGCTGTGCATTATTTCCTCCTTACAATTCCGTTAACCAACGATTTCAGGTTTTCTATCGACAGATCGACGCGGCGACTTTACGTCGGAAGCGACGCCATCATTTCAAACAGGCCATATAGTCGAACATCGGCAGGTACACTCCCATGAGGATCAGGCCGATCACCACGCCCATGAGGATCGTCAACGCCGGTTCCAGCTTGACCAGAAGGGAGGTCGCCAGACGGTCGGCGTCTTTGTCGAGCAGATCGGCGGCCTTGGCCAGCATCTCCGGCAGAATCCCCGCCTCTTCGCCCGAGGCGGCCAGTTGGATCACCAGCGGAGGGAAGATCTCGTGCGTCCGGAGCGATTGGGCGACTGGATGGCCCGTGCGGATGGCTTGCTGGAGGTCGCCCGTGATGCGCGACATCTCCTCGTTTCTGGCCACTTTGCCTGCCGACTCCAGGGCGTCGATGATCGGAACACCCACCGAGATCAACATGCCGAATGTGCGGATGAACTGGGAGACGAGAACCAGCCGGCTCAGTCGCCCGATGAGGGGCAGGCGCATCTTGAGGCGGTCCCAGCGAAGACGTACCGTGGGTTTCTTCAAGAGACGTCGAGTGGCGATCCCTATGCCTGCCGCCGCGGGCAGCAACAGCCACCAGTGGGCGCGGAGGATTCCGCTGACAACCACCATCGCGTAGGTCGGCCCCGGCAACTCGACATGCAGCCGCCGATAGAGTTGCGAGAACATCGGGACGACGAAGATCAACAGCGAGAGCACCACCAAAGCACAGACCACCCCCACCACCATCGGATAGATGAACGCGGCCCGCGTCTTTTCCTGGAGTTCCATCCGCTTCTCCAGATACCGGGCGCTGGCGTCGAGGGATTGCGTCAACTTGCCTGCGGATTCGCCCGCGTCGATCATTCCCAGAAAGAAGTCCGAGAAGACGCGGCGGTGCTCTTCGAAAGCCGCCTTCAGGCTCGATCCCGATTCCACGCGACGACGAACGTCGGCCAGCACCGCCTGCAACGCCGGGCTGTCCGACTGCTGCTCCAGGATCTCCAGGCAGCTCGTGATGGACAGACCCGCGGAGTACATGCCGCCGAACTTGTAGGCGAAGGAGGCCACGTCTCGCTGGCGAATTCGCCCGCGAGATTTCGCGGGGCCTCGTTGGCGTCGGGCCTGGATCAACTCGTAGCCGAGCTTCACCAGTTCGCGTCGGAGGGCCCTGACGCTCTCGACGTTCGTGTACACGCTGCTGATCTGGTTTCCGGCAGCGTCTTTCGCCGTGTATTCGTAGACAGCCATCAGTCGTTCTTGAGATCCACCACTCGCATCAGTTCGTCAACCGTCGTCCCTCCTCGCACCACTTCATCCAGGGCGCTGCTTCGCAACACCCGCATGCCCTCCTGAACGGCCTGGTCCTTGACGTGGGTATCGCCGGCTCCGTCCAGGATCATCCGCCGGATCTTCGATGAAACCGGCAGGATTTCGTAGATCGCCTTTCGCCCTTTGTAGCCGGTCTGGTAGCAGTAGTGACACCCAGCCCCGCAGACCAGGCGGCTTTCGTCCCCCGGCGTGAGACGCCCCTGGAGCAGTTCCCGCTCCTGGGGGTCCGGCTCGTACGGACGCTTGCACCGAGGGCAAACGACCCGTACCAGTCGCTGGGCCACGGTCCCCAACAGGGCCGAGGCCACCAGGAACGACGGAATGCCGAGGTTGACCAGGCGCGACACCGCCCCGGCGGCGTCATTGGTGTGCAGCGTGCTCAGGACCAAATGCCCGGTCAGAGCCGCGCTGATGGCGATCTCCGCGGTTTCCAGATCGCGGATCTCGCCGATCAGGATGATGTCGGGGTCCTGACGCAGGATGCTCCGCAGCGCGGAGGCGAACGTCAGACCCGCCGCCGGCTTGATCTGCACCTGCGTAATCCCCGGCAGGCGGTACTCCACCGGGTCCTCGACCGTCACGATGTTCCGCTCGGGCGTGTTCACGAGCTGGAGCACGGAGTAGAGCGTCGTGGTCTTGCCGCTGCCGGTCGGGCCCGTCAGCAGGAGCATGCCGTACGGATTGGCCGCGAGCTCGCGGAACTTGCGGTTGTCGTCGGGAGAGGTCACCACTTCATCCAGGGACCAGCGGCTGGCGTTCTTGTCCAGGATACGCAGCACGATCTTCTCCCCCCCCACCGAGGGCAGGGAGGAGACGCGAAGGTCATATTCCTGCCCCTCGTGGCGGAGGCTGATGTGCCCGTCCTGGGGAATTCGCTTCTCGGAAATGTCCATGCCCGCCAGGATTTTGATGTGCGAGATCACTTCCGCCTGGGCCGAAACAGGGACGTCGACGGCGCGCCGGAGCATGCCGTCGACGCGGTATCGGACCCGCAGTTCGTTCGTCTGCGGTTCCATGTGAATGTCGCTCGAGCGGGCGTCGATGGCGCCGCGAACGATCGACGCGACCAGCTTCGAGATCGGGTCGTCACCGACGCCGAATCCTCCATCGCCGGCCTCCCCGTTTTCCTCCGCATCCTGGTCCGGGTTCTTCTTGAGTCGCATGGAGGCGATGGCCTGCTTCGTCGCGGCCGTCACGTCGAAATGGAAATGGATCGCCTGCTGCACCGCGTGCGGCGTCGCCGCCACAGGCACGACGCGGTAGCCGGTCTTGAGCTCGATCTCGTCGCGAGCCCGCAGGTCCAGGGGAGAACTCATCGCCACGAACAACTGCTGACCCTCGCGTCGCAGCGGAATGGCGCTGTGGCGATTCGCCAGATCCTGCGAGACCAGGTGCGAGATGATCGGATCGATCATCTCCGGCGAGAGATTCACGAACTCAAACTTGTTGACCGTGGCCACAGCCCTCGCGAGTTGCTCCTCGTCCACCAGTTTTTCCCGCTTGAGCAGCGTAAGCAGGCTCTCCCCGGTCTGCTTGCGTTTCTCGGCAAGGGTCTCGATCTCGGCCGGCGAAACCACCTTCTCATCCAGCAAGAACGATATTATCGGGTCGCGATCAGTCACAGCATATCTCCTGGGCACTATGCCACCGGTATGGGTATCGACCGATCCGCAGGCGCACGTTAGATTGACGATCGAGGATTTATGACTTACGATCTGAAGTGGACATTCGAACCAACAGATCGGGCATCTTGATGGAGGTTGGACTATGACGAGATGGACAGGGTTGATCGCATGGGTCGCCACAACATGTTTGTGCGGATGTCGCTCCGCCCAGACCCCGGATCCGCTGCAGGTCCGAGATCTGTTCAACGGCAAGGACCTCTCCGGCTGGGTCAACGTCAACACCGCCCCGGACACGTGGAGCGTCCAAGGCGGCACGCTGATCTGCACCGGTCTGCCCATCGGGATTCTGCGGACCGAGCGCCAGTATGAGAACTTCATCCTGGAACTCGAATGGAAGCACCTCCAGGCGGCCGGCAACTCCGGCGTCTTCGTCTGGAGCGAGGGCCTGCCGCCCGAGGGCAAGCAGTTGCCCACCGGCGTTGAGGTCCAGGTCCTGGAACTCGACTGGGCGGTGCAGAACAACCAGACCGACGCCTACGTCCACGGCGAGATCTTCGGCACAGGCCACGTCAAGATCCAGCCCGATAACCCGCGTAACGTCCGCAGCAAATCGTTCGAGAACCGCTGCCTGGGCAAAGGCCAATGGAACCGCTACACGATCGTCTGCGTCGACGGGACCATCAAGCTGGCGGTCAACGACAAGTTCGTCAACGGCATCACCAAAGCCTCCGTCAAGAAGGGCTATATCTGCCTGGAGTCCGAGGGGGCGCCGATCCATTTCCGCAATATCCGGATCATTGAGCTGCCGCCGGGCATCACGACGCCCGAGCAGACGGCCCCCATCGTTGAGAGCAAGGAGACACGAGGATGAACGCAGGCAATTCCGAGCAGGCCCTCACACGACGGACCCTCCTGGGCGGCGCCGCTGCGATGGCGGGTCTGACAGCCGCCAGGCGGCTGATCGCACAGCCTTCGACCGTGACGAACCCGGAGGAACTGAAGAAGATCGAAGCGGCGCTTCCCGCCAGGGCCCCTGCCGTCCCCCGCAGGGCGCGTCGGCTCCTGATCTTCGATCTCAACGTCGGCTACGGCGGACACGGCTCCATCCCCACGGCCAACACCGCGTTCACGCTCATGGGCAAAAAGACCGGGGCCTTCGCGACGGTCGTCAGCCGGGACCCCGCGGTGTTCAGGCCGGAGAGCCTCAGCACGTTCGATGCGGTCTTCTTCAACAACACCGTGGGCAACTGCTTCGAGGATCCTGCCCTGCGCGAGAGCCTCGTGCAATTCGTCTTCAATGGCGGCGGTCTGATGGGCGTACACGGGACTTCGGTCGCATTCACCAAGTGGCCCGGCGCCATTGAGGATTGGCCCGAGTTCGGGATCATGCTGGGCGGTCGCGGCGCCAATCACAAAGCCAACGATGAACACGTCTTCATCAAGCTCGACGATCCGACGCACCCCGTGAATCAGGTCTTCGCCGGCCAGGGCTTCGATTATCGCGACGAGTTCTTCCGCGTGCACGAGCCCTACTCGCGAGACCGTGTCCGCGTGCTCATGAGCATCGACACCGCCAAGACCGATATGCAGCAACAGCCGTCCTACGGCGCCGTCGTGCGAGCGGACAACGACTACGCTTTGGCCTGGGTTCGCCAGTACGGTCTCGGCCGCGTCTTCTACTGCACGATCGCGCACCATCCGGCGGTCTTCTGGGACCCGAAGATGCTCCAGTTCTACCTGGCCGCCACACAATTTGCCCTGGGCGACCTCGCGGCTCCCACGACCCCCAGCGCCAAGCTGACCCCGGCCATCCGGGCCCAGGAGCGATTTGATTGGCGGTTGGCTCTTCTGGCGCCGTCCGCGAGCGAATTGACCTTCTTCGAGATGATCGATAAAGCCGCTCAACTGGGCGTGCTGTACGCGGGCTGGAGCGAGCATCAGAAAATCGGTGGAGGCATTTCGAAAACTCTCGGCGACCGGCTCACGCATGACGACATGCGAAAGATCCGCCTGAAGCTCGATTCCGCCGGAGTTGGTCTGACTTTCCATGGAACGCCCGGCACCTCTAATCCGACAGATCTCGCTATTGCCTTTGAACTGGCCCCGAAATCCAACAGTCAGATGGCCTTCGGCACCAAGCGGACAACCGTTGTGGATGCGACGCCGCCGGCGGCAATTGTCCAATTGGACAAAGTGGCCCTCAGCGACCGGTTGGACAGCATTCTGAAGGAGACCCGATGGGCAAGTCCCTTTCCTGTCGTGTTTACGACGGAATGCACGGATGGGGTGGCCCAGAGAATCGAAGCCTTCACCGAAGCGGTCTTGCGATTGGCCAATGGAGGAAAACCGTGATGCGGTCTCACAAAATCACACGACGTCGCTTCATAACCCGGATGGCGATGGCCTCGGGAGCGATCGCCGCTCCCTGGATCATTCCGTCTCACGTGTGGGCGTCGCAAGGAAATGCCGCTCCAAGCGGGCGGATCAACGTCGGGTTGATCGGCCATGGATGCATGGGCAGGGGGCACTTGAGCCGGCTCGCAGGAGATCGCGAAATCCAGGTGTTGGCCGTGTGCGACGTGGATCGAATGCGACGCGACGAAGGCAAGCGTCGGGTTGAGGATACCTATGCCGCCCGCAGCAACTCCGGCTCCTATCAGGGCTGCGCCGCCTGCAACGATTATCGCGAGGTGCTGGCCCGGCCGGACATCGACGCGGTCGTGATTGTCACGCCGGACCACTGGCACGCGATGCAATCGATTCACGCGGTCGAGGCCGGCAAGGACGTCTACTGCGAGAAGCCGATCTCCATGACCGTCCGCGAGGGACGCCGACTGGTGGAGGCCGTCCGGCGGTACGGTCGGATTTTCCAGACCGGCACCCAGTACCGCTCCATCTCGACCATCCGCCAGGTCGTCGAATTCGTGCGGGCCGGCGGGCTCGGGAAGGTCAAGTCGGTCTTCACGCTCTGGGGCAAGCTGGGAGGCCATCTGGGCGTGAATTCGTACGTGCCTCTGGATTTCGCTCTGCCGCCTGAGCCGGCGCCCGAAGGGCTGGACTGGGATCTCTGGGTGGGGCCGGCCCCGTGGCAGCCGTACAACAGCGCCTACCACAGGAACCCGATCCCCGGCGTCGTGCCCTGGGCCTTTCACGAGGATTTCGGGGCCGCCGCGATCACCTGGTACCATTCGCACGCGGCCGACGTCATCCAGTACGCCCTGGGCATGGAGAACAGCGGCCCGGTCGAGATCATCCACCCCAGCACAGGCCAGTTCCCGACGCTCACCTGCCGCTACGCCAACGGCACGCTCCTGCACCTGGTGGACCATTGGGGCATGGTCAAGGACGTGTACAAAGCGGTCCCCGCGAATGCCAGGCTGGAGGGCAACTTCGGCGGCATCTTCGTCGGGGAAGAGGGCTGGGTCACGTCTTTGTCCACCGGCGGCCCGATCGAAGGCGGCCCCGACGGGCTCTTCGAGCGGATGAAACTAACCACCCGCGAAGTCAACATCGGCGACAACAACCACCACGCGAACTGGTTCGACTGCATCCGCACCCGCCGCCAGCCCAGTTGCAGCGAGGAGATCGGCCATCGGGGCGCGTCCCTCGGACACCTGAGCATCATCGGCTACAAGCTCCAGCGGTCCCTGCAATGGGACCCCGTCAAAGAGGAATTCCCGGGCGACGACGCGGCTAACCGGCTCCTGAGCAGGTCCACACGCAGCCCATGGCACATTTGAAACGACACGCAGGAGGAAACATGAGTAGTCGCAAGGCATTCGCCGCGGTGGTGGTTCTGTTCGCGTTGACAAGGTTCAGTTGCGTCTCGGCACAATCGACATCCGCCGACATTGGGGCCAAGGTCGAGGACAACAAGGTGGTCGTCACGATCGATGGGAAACTCTTCACCTGCTACAAGTTCGACCACTCCCAGAAGTACCCTTACTTCTGGCCGATCAACGGCCCGGCGTCGGGCCAGTCCATCACAACCGAGACCTCCGAGCCCTATCCGCACCACCGTTCCCTGTTCTTCGGCTGCGACCGCGTCAACGGCGGCAACTACTGGCAGGAGGGCAACGAGCGGGGGCAGATTCTCTCGCAAGGCCCCAAGATCGTCGAGTCTTCCGGCGGCAGGGTCGTCATCGAGGACGAATGCCTGTGGAAACAGCCCGGCAAGGACCCCATCATTCGCGATCGGCGCAGGATTGTGATCACGGCGCCGAGCGAGACTCAGCGATTCATCGATTTCGCGGTCACGCTGGAACCGCTGACGGACATCCGAATTCTCAAGACGAATCATTCGCTCTTTGCGGCCCGAGTCGTCCCCGAACTGAACGTCCTTTCCGGCGGGACTCTGATCAACGCCGAGGGCAAGACAGGCGAGAAGGGCACGTTCGACGTCGCCTCGCCCTGGTGCGACTACTCCGGCTCCCGCAACGGTGTGACCGAAGGAATCGCCATCCTGCAGCACCCCGCCAACCGATGGTACCCTTCGAAATGGTTCACCCGCGACTATGGCTTCTTCTCCCCCACGCCGATGAACTGGCTCGAAGGCGACAAGCTGGACCTGCCCAAGGGCGAGAAACTGACTCTGAACTACCGCGTCGTCGTCCACACCGGTGATTCGAAACAGGCGGATATCCCCGCTCTCTTCGACGCATACAAGCGGGTCAAACCCGTGGAGAGCGCATCGGCTTCGCCCGTTCTGGAACACATCCGCGTCTCCAGGGCCAGCGCACACTAAGTTCCTTTCCCGGTAAGGACTTGCATCAGGAAGTCGGGACTCCAGCCGGCCATGCGGCGTTTCATGATGTTGCTTTGCTTGCCCGGATGGCGCTTGATCAGACCCAGTGTCAGGCGGCGCAGCCAGGAGAGGTTTTCCGCGAACGTGCGGTTGCGGACCCGGCTTTCGTCTTCCCGGTACGTCATGTCGAGCAACCAGTGCAGAGAGTTCTCGATGCCCCAGTGACGGCGCACGGCCTGGGCGAATTGCTGGCCGTTGCGACGCAGGCTGCTGATGTAGTACCGGACATCACGCTTCTCGATCCCCTTCTCTTCGTAGACCCGGACCGCCGCGCCAATGGTCTTCAGTCCTTTCCACTCCGAGCGTCCATGAAGATAAGACGGGGCGGTCCTCTGATAGTAGGTGCGGGACTCCAGACGCCCATGTCCCTGCTCCACTTTGACGTAGCGGCTGACGGGCCCGCCCGCGCCGTCGTCTTGGAGGGGGCCGAGCATCAGGAATTCCACGTCGTGCAAGAGCTTCTCTTGATTGCCTTTGAGCGCCAGGACGTAGTCGCCTTTGCCTTGCACGATCTTCGCGGCAATCGACTTCTGGCATCCGGCGGCGTCAAGGGTCACGATCGCATCCTCCACGTCGATCCGCTCCAGCAGTTGCGGGATCGCCGTGATCTCGTTGGACTTCTCCTCCGTGGCCGCCTGGCCCAGCGTGATGCCGAAATCCGACGCCCAGGCACTGACGATGTGCATCGGCCCCAAACCGTGCCGGCGATCGTGGGACCGGCGCAACGCCTTGCCGTCGACCGCAATGTGCTTTTTGTTCTCCGAGTCCTCGGCGGCGGTCGTCTGCAAGGTGTGCAGCCATTGTTGAAAGCACTGCTGGAACGCTGCGGGAGGGAGCAATCCCAGAATGCGTCGAAAGGTGTCCTTGCCCGGGATCCCGCCCGGCAGCGCCAGGTATTTTCGCAGCCACGCGGCGTTCAGTTTCGCCCACTGGGCGATGGCCGTGGGACCATCGGCGTTCGCGACAATCGCGCAGATGGCCATCACGATCACATCCCCCAATCGATGCAGCCGATTGACGTTCGACCGAGGGTCGGGAAGATCATCGAAGAACCGCAGCAGGTTGACCGCATCCGGAGCACCCATCACCAGCATCGAGAATCCTTTCATGTAAGAAGATGTCACACGAAACGATTCTCCCCGAAAACATCTTACCGCGCCAGCCCAATTTACCCAAAAGTGCGCGCTGGCCCTG
>DATIKY010000066.1:0-3316 GCA_035476995.1 Sedimentisphaerales bacterium
CTCCCCCTTGACGGAAAACGGCCACTAAAGACACAGGAAGAAATCCAGCGTCGCTTCGCTCCGAGAGGTGGCCGTTTTCCCCCGTACTACCCAGCCGTTTTCAGTGAAATCCCGCAAAGCGCCAGGCGCTCTTCAAAGCACAGTTCTTCGATGCCCTGCATGGCCCGCTGTTCCTCCAGAGCCTTGGCCATGCCGCCAAGGCCCAGGGCATTGAGAGTCTGCGAGGTTGGATGGCTCAGCATGATGCCTCCTTGCGGTAGTATTCCGGACCACGCACGTTGTCGTGGGGAATGGAAGTCTGGTCGACGTTGTGGATCGGCAACGGCAGACGGTCCAGGCCGCTCTTGAGGATGGACTTGAGACTTTTCTGGGAAAGGGCTCCCAGATGCAGTGCCCGCTCACAGGCTGCGTCCAGGCGTGCGGAACCGTGCTCCTTGGCCAGTCCGATGACGCCCAGGCAGGATCTGTAGCCCTGTACGGGGTGTTTGCGTGAGCCCATGATGGCTTCCGTCAACGCAGAGACATTGGGGCCGAGCGTTAGCGCCCATTGCGCGAGGCGCTCCGGGGTCCAGCCCGCGTACTCTTGGTGACTTTTGGGCATGTGCTCCATGACGGTCGTATGCCGTCCTTTCTGCATGGACCGGGGATGAGCAGCCACACGTTGGCCCTTGTGGAAGCATTCAACGGTGGTGCGCGGAACACGTGATAACGGCCGGGTCGTGCAAACGAAAACGGCCACCCAAAACAACGGAAAACGGCCACCTCGTACACTCTGATCACGGCCACTTTTCAGAGATTATTGCACCGGCCGGCCGTTTTCGATTGTATTGTTTGTGATGACAGAGAGTTAGAAGCAAAAAACGCTGGATAACCATGAATATGCGGTAGGTTGTCCCTCCATGACGAGAAAGGAGGGAGGCATGCCGCGAAAGAGGTTATCCATGAGAAAGGTGAACGAGGTATTGAGGCTCTTCCACATGGCTGGAGTGAGCCAGAACGAGATTGCCGGAGCCGTCGGCCTGGCCCGGTCAACCGTCCAGAAGTATATCCAACGCGCCAGTGATGCAGGCATCACATGGCCCCTCCCTGAGGGCATGAGCGCCGAGAAGCTCGACGCCTTGCTCTTTCCCCGCTCCCTGCCACCTGTCGAAGCCGAGAAGGGCAAAGCGCTCCCTGACTGGGAACGCATCCGCCATGAGCTGGCTCGCAAGGGCGTGACGTTGCGGCTCCTCTGGCTCGAATATCAGCAGGAGCACCCCGACGGGTACCGCTACAGCAGATTCTGCCAGCTCTATCGAGCCTGGGCAGGCAGCAAGCGTGTCGTCATGCGTTTTGAACACAAGGCCGGTGAGAAGACCTTCGTGGACTTCGCCGGGCCGACCATGGAGGTCATCGATCCCCTGACCGGTGTCGTCAGCAAAGCCCAGGTCTTTGTCGCCGCCATCGGTGCATCCAGCTACACATTCGCCCATGCCGTTCCGGGACAGGACATCGCCTCATGGCTGTCATGCCACGTCAGGGCCTTCCGTTACTTCGGCGGCGTCAGTGCTATCCTGGTGCCTGACAACCTCAAGGCCGGCGTCTCCAAGGTCTGTCGTTACGACCCCGACGTCAATCCGGCGTATCAGGAACTGGCCGAGCATTACGGCGTGGCGGTCATCCCTGCCCGCGCCGGAAAACCCAGGGACAAGGCCAAGGCCGAAGTGGCCGTCCAAAACGTCGAGAGATGGGTTTTGGCCCCCTTGCGGGACAGGCGCTTCTTCTCCTTCGAAGAACTCAACGCGGCCATGACCGAGAAGCTTGCCGAACTGAACGACCGGGTCATGCGGGAGTACGGGAAGTCGCGGCGGGAACTCTTCGACCTCTGGGACCGGCCCGAGCTCAAGCCTCTCCCGCCGACCGACTACGAACTGGCCACATGGAAGAAGGTCCGGGTCAACCTCGACTACCACATCGAGGTCGACAGGCACTACTACTCCGTCCCTTACACTCTGGCGCACAAGACCGTGGACGTCAGGTTCACCGGCAACATGGTGGAGGTCTTCCACGAGAACGTGCGTGTGGCCTCGCATCCAAGGAGCCGCGTTCCGCACAGGCATACGACGCTGCCAGCGCACATGCCCTTGGCGCACCAGGAGGCGGCGAACTGCTCGGGCGGCAGGATCAGGGCCTGGGCCAGAAGCATCGGGCCGTCGGCCCTGGCCGTGGTCAATGCCATCATCGAGGCCCGCCCGCACCCGGAACAGGGATACCGCAGCAGTCTCGGCCTGCTCAGGCTGGAGAAAACATACGGCCGAGTACGTCTGGAGCAGGCCTGTCAGAGGGCCCTGCACTTCGGGCTGCTGACCAGGAGGCACGTCATGCACATCCTGGAGAACAAGCATGATCTGCTCTCGATAGCCGAGGAGGATGAAGCCTTCGGCAGCCATGCAAACGTCCGCGGCGCGGACTTCTACCACTAATCCAAGGAGTACGGAGATGCTGATTAATCAGGCCATGGAAAAGCTGGCCCAGATGAAGCTTGAGGGCTTTCTGGACGGGCTGCGGGAACAAATGGGCTCGCCGGCATTCGGCGACATGCCCTTCGAGGACAGGCTGGGGCTGCTCGTGGACCGGGAATACACGCTGCGGGAGAACCGCCGGCTGACCCGCCGCCTTCAGGAGACGCGTCTTAAAACCAGGGCTGACGTCGAGGACGTGGACTTCCGGGCCAAGAGGGGACTCGACAAGCGGGTCTATCTGGAACTCGCCGGCTGCTCCTGGATCTCCCGTCACCACAACCTGATCATCACTGGGCCAACGGGAGTCGGAAAGAGCTATCTCGCCTGCGCCCTAGGACGAAAGGCTTGCCGCGAGGGCTATCGGTCCATCTACTACCGCTTCTCGGACTTCATCAGGGAACTGACCATCTCTGTCGTGGATGGCTCATATCCGAAGCTTGCCGCAAAGCTCGCCAAGAGGGACCTGCTCATCATCGACGACTGGCTCAGGGATCCAGTATCGGCGGACCAGGCCAGACAGATCATCGACATCCTCGATGACCGCTTCAGGAGCAAATCGACCTTGCTGACCAGCCAGGCGCCGGTACCGTCCTGGCATGAACGGTTCAAGGACCCGACCCTGGCGGACGCCATCCTGGACCGTCTCGTCCACGACGCCCACCGCCTGGAACTCAAGGGGGATTCCATGCGAAAGAACACCTCCCCCTTGACGGAAAACGGCCACTAAAGACACAGGAAGAAATCCAGCGTCGCTTCGCTCCGAGAGGTGGCCGTTTTCCCCCGTACTACCCAGCCGTTTTCAGTGAAATCCCGCA
>DATIKY010000067.1:0-5161 GCA_035476995.1 Sedimentisphaerales bacterium
CTGGCCTGCCGGTCACGAAGGGGAACACTCATGCGGGGTCCTCCAGACACTCCATTGCCTTACTCCCGCAGTCTACTCGACCCCGCTATAAAAGACAAGGATAATCCCCAAAATGGATGCGGGGTTTTTCAGCGGAATCCATCTTGTGGTTCTGTTTCTCGTGATGGGCTGTCTTCGTCTCTGCCTGGCGGCCGAACCGCGTCGCATCTATATCGTCACCGATCTGGAGGGGGCCAGCGGAGTGTACAAGTTCGCCCAGACGCGGGAGGCGGGAAACCCGCTGGGCGAGACGGCCAAGGAGTACCTGATGGGCGACATTGGCGCGGTTGTGCGGGGGTTGCGGGCCGGCGGCGCGACCGACATCGTGGTCCTGGACGGGCACGGCTCGCAGGCTTTTGTGCCTCACCTGATGGAGCCTGGCGCCAGGTACATCACCGGGCTTCCTCGGCCGGGGCCTCTCACAGGACTCGATGGCTCGTTCGCCGGCCTGGTGCAACTGGGGGCCCACGCGATGATGGGGACCCCCGATGGCGTACTCTGTCACACGCAGTCGTCGCGTTCGGAGAATCGGTACTGGTACAACGGAGTCGAGTCCGGCGAACTGGCTCAGTGCGCCGCGATCGCAGGGCACTACGACATCCACACCATTCTGGTCACGGGCGACGAGGCGACCTGTCGCGAAGCTGCGAAGTTCTTCGGGCCGGATTGCGTCACGGTGGCCGTCAAACGCGGACTTGCGCGGGAATCAGCGGAACTGTACCCGTTCGACGAGACGCGCCGGGCTCTATATGAAGGAGCCCGCAAAGCGATGGATGCCATCGGACGCTGCAAGCCATACAAGCTCTCGCTGCCGATCCAGGCGAAGAAGGAATACCTGTCGCCCGACGCATCCGAACCCCGCCGGCGAGTCACCAAGGAAGGCGTCATCGAAGACGTCCTGAAACTCCTGGAGTTCTGACGGGCATCTTGCGACGGAACCCCTGAAATGGGACTCCTATTTGAATAGCTCGGCATCCCGGTCCACAGCGGGTTTTTGGGGCTTGTCCTTGAAGGCCGCTTCTTCGTCCTCGCCGCCGACGAACTTGCGGGCGTCCAGCGGCTTCTCTCGCCAGGCGATCTTGCAGTTGCGGATGTTGTACTCCTGTCGGATTCCGACGGTGTTCTGTCCTGTCAGCACGCCCAGGTCGATGGTCAGTCTCCTGAGCATGGGCAACCCGTCCATCACGACGTAGTCACAGCGTCCGCTTTTCGTGCCGGCCGATCTGCCGGCATGGATGACCTCCTTATAGTATTTGCTGCCCGCCCACAGATCCGCCACCTTCTCGTGCTCGACACTGAGGACCATCTCGGTGTCCGAGTCCTCCTTAACGGCGCGCAGACGCTGAACGCGGAAATCGGGACTGACCGTCAGATACAGGGCGTCATAGCTGCGATTGGCCATGAGATTGTCTTTTTCCTCCTTGGCGGAGGCGTTGACCGGCTTGTTCTTCTCCGTCGGGACGAGCTTCATCTTGTATCCCTCGGGCACGCGAACCGTCTTGATGAAATGGTCGCGGAAGACGTTGCCGCCGGAAGTGGCGGTCTGGAGCGTCAGAGAACGCTGGATCGCGTTCATCATCAGGCGCATGCCAGGATTGGAGGCGTAACCGATCTCGATCTGGATCTCCTCTCCGATCAGCAATCCGTTGTCGTCGGCGTCTTCCCACCAGTAATTCAGCGTACCGGAGGCCAGCGCGAACAGGCTGGAGGTGATCCGCACGTCGATGTCGCAGCGGAGGCTGCGAGCGAAGGTGATCATGCCGCCGAAGTCGATGTTCGAGCGGCAGATCCCGGCGATGACCTCCTGGGACAACTCATCCCACTGAGCGGTCACCTTGTCCACCTTCTGGGGACGCTGCGGCCTGTCGTCGGCTGGGGGGACGGGGTCGGCCGGAGCGGTTTTCCGGAACGCGACGCGCTTCAGGTCCAGGGCCCACGTGTGTTCGGTTTGGTTCCGCGCGAGGTGGGATGTGAAGGAGATCAGGAGCTTGCTGATAAACGGCACCTGTTCCTGGGGAGCGTAGGTGTAGTCAAAGGTGGCGAACACCTGCCCGGAGAGTTCGGGACCGATGATTGTGTGCTGCCACTGGAGAGACTCGACGAAACGTTTGCCATCGAGGGTCAGGACTTTGAACCGGAGTTTGTTGGAGCTCAGGTCCTTCAGGATCTCGTATTCGTGCAACAGGCAGTAGTCGGCCGAGACGGTGCTCGTCAACGAGCTGACGCCCTCCCGCGGATCCTTGGCGTAGAGGGTGAAGGAGTCGTCCACCCGGCTGGCCACAGTCTCTGCGTCCGAGAACTCTTTCAGCAGCGAGTGGAGCCACGCTTGCCCCAGCACGGCCTCGAGCATCTGTGCATGGGGATTGTCTTGTTCGAGCTTGATCTCGAAATGGGCTCCGTCTTGCGGGGTCGCGTTGAAGATGACCTGGATGGTTCCGAGGTTCTCACCGTCTTCCGCGAGATGGTAGGTGGCCTCGAAGCCGCTGACTCGGTCGTGCCAGAGCCGATAGTAGGCCTGGTCCATCCTGGCGACAACGTCCTTGGCCAGGCGCGCACCTTCGCTCGCCCCGGCTGTCGAACCCATTTGTGGATTGGCTCTCTGCGCCGGGGTCTGATCATTGGCCAACGAAGGGCGGACGGCCCCGCTTGCCAAGGCTACCGAGAGGACCACTCCATACAACCGCGCGCGCACTGATGATACGCGAGTCATGCTGGCTCCTTCACTGAGATACAACGAGGATGCTGGGTTTTCACCGATGCGCCTCATTCTACCCCTCTGGACACCCCAGTTCAACAGAAGGATTCATCTGTTCCGGCGCGGAGCGACTCGGAGCCTGGGCCCGGCGATCCCTCCTGTCTCGCTGTCCGTGGAGCGTTTCCGGCCTCAGAAACGAAACCTCGCGCCGATCATGTAGATGGGACCGCCGAAGTCGAAGCCGTTGTCCTCCTTCGCGAAGTCGTACTGGAAGTCGAACAGCAGTTCGCCGTGGTCGCCGATCGGAAACGTCACGCCGGCCGTGATGAAGGGGAAGAACCCTTTGGCCGCGGTGTCGACGCCGTCGGATTTCTCGATGTACGTGTCGTACAAGCCGGGGAAGAACGGGTTCTCGAATGTCTCGGCGTACTCGTAGTCCCATTGATCGAGGAACCAGAAGTAGCCGATCCCCGCGCCGATATGGGGCCGGATTCTGCTGGCGTCGCCCAGCGGATAGAACCGGGCGGCCAGGCGGATGTCGATCAGGCTCAGGTTGTCTCTGTAGAACTCTTCGATCAAGGCGCCTTCGACGACGTCCGAATAGTAGGTGTCGAAGGAGCCCAGCGAGGAGCCGCCGACGGTGAACGCCAGGTCGAAATGGTCGTCGAAGAACCGGGCCGAGGACAGCTCCAGCTCGTAACGGGCCCGCGTGGTCTTGTCCAGGTCGATGGGGCTTTCCAGCGTTTGAACGCCGATCTTGAACCCCAGTCCCGGACCGGACTGGGCCAGACCGCAGGGGGACCACAGCAACACCACGCCCATCAGGCAGATGCCTGTGGCCAATCGCCCGCGCGGGCGGACGGGGTGAATCGTGCGGTTGTGAATTCGACCGGGGATCGTCGCCTCTTCCCTTCTTCGTACAGACTGTGTCCGTGCCATTTTCGTGGATCTCCTCTCTGGGTTGACATTCTTGGCCGAAGAACCCGGCTCTCCGGCTCCACCCATAAGAGGCACGCCGACGCTTGGAGGTAACACGCCCGAGCGGGTGGAATCCCCCGTCGCGGTCTATCGCACCGGTGGAGGAGCCGATTCACTGATTCGGGGCGCCGCCGGACCGTCGAAGGGTCTGACGGCCAGGCATGCGATGAGAAAGCGGAAGCCAGAGCTGGCGTCCTCCGAGAGATTACGGACCTCTGTGAGCAGGGAGGTCTCCAACGTGTGCGTCCAGACGGCCGCCAACTCGATGTGGGGGACGTCGGCGGCATAGAGGGGTATCGTGGGCGCAGTCGGCGGCTTCCGCCAATTCACCCACAACACGGAGGCGGCCATGACAAGAGAAGCCGCAGCGGCCACCGTGAATCGGATCGGTCGGTTCCGCCGGGTGTGTGGCAGACCGCCAAGGATCTGGCACGCGGGATGCCGGGACGCCATAGAAGGAGCCGCGGCCTCGGATCGCAGTCCCGCGGCCAGAGTCCGGCAGGTTCGGTGGAACCGCCCGCAGACGTCGCATGTGCGCAGGTGCCGATCGGTCAAGGGGTCAAGAGGGCGGTCTGAATCGGCCGCGAGGGAGATCGCGAATCGATAGAGCGAGCATCGCATCGCCCGTCTCCTGGGTTGGATTGCACGTGTCATGGTTCAGCCTCCTCAAGGTATTTGGCCATGTTCAGGCGGGCGCGATAGAGAAGGACCTTCACGCAGACCTGCGACTTGCCCATGACGCGGGCAATCTCCTTGACGGGCATGTCCTCGGCGTATCGCAGCCAGAGAGACTGGTACTGTCCCTCTGGCAGTCGGGCTGCCGTCGCCCAGAGACTCCTCTGTTGTTCCCGGTTCTGGGCCACATCGTCGCAGGCAGGCGCTTGGGCATCCGAACAGAGGCGAGGCAGACGCTTCCTTCGATGGCGACTGATCGCGGCACGTGAAGCGATTGTGAACAGCCAGGTCGAGAATCGCCGCGAGCTTTCGTATCGATCGAGGTTCTCGTAGACCCGGAGGAAGGTGTCTTGGACGAGGTCTTCGGCCTCATGTCGATCGCGGGTTCGATGCCGCAGGAACGCCTGGAGCCTGGGCGTAAAACGGCGTACCAACTCCGTGAAAGAGGCCCGGCACCCGCGACCGGCCTGCCAGGCCAATTCCTCGGAGGTCAATTCGCCAAGCGCCTCGCCCACGACGGGGCCGCGGTCGGCTCCCGCTAGTGCTCCATTACCCATCCATTGATGGATAGAGACGTTTCAGCTTTGTCCTGGCGTCTGCCGTGGTGAACTGCCAGTTCACTTTCACCTCGGTCCCGTCACGGCTCTTCTCCCATGCGGCGGTTTGCTCACGCAGTTTCTCGATGCTGTCGATCCGTTGCGAGAGGCACTGCCGGCTCAAAATACCCAGTTCGATCTCGGCGATGTCCAGCCAACTGCCGTGCTTGGGCGTGTA
>DATIKY010000068.1:0-13840 GCA_035476995.1 Sedimentisphaerales bacterium
GATCAGTTCCGATACAATCATCGTTGGACTCCTTTCACCAAACCGCAAACTGTTTTCAGACAACAACTTGCAGTTCTACGAAAAGGAGTCCACCTCCGTCCAAATCACTCAGATCCTACGTAAACTCAAACCTGCACCCAAAGATATGCCCTTACGGGCACACTACGAACCGGCGGCCAGTTCCTCGATGGCCGCGAAGATCTCCTGCGGCTCGGCCATTCGACCGACGCCTTCGGTTCCGCAGGCCAGGCGCCCCACTGCCGGGCCGACGACGCGAACGCCCTGCCCGCGCAGAGTTTGGATGTTCCGCTGAACCGCGGGATTCTCCCACATGCGGGTGTTCATCGCAGGGGCCATCAGCGTGGGCGTCGCCCAGCAGACGCACAGGGTCGTGCTGAGCAGGTCGTCGCAGATGCCGTTGGCGGCCTTGCCCAGGATGTCGGCGCTGGCCGGGGCCACGACCACGATTTGCGCCCAGTCGGCCAGGGAGATGTGGCTGCTGCTGTGGCCTTCGGGGTCGCTCCAGAGGCTCGTATAGACCGGCGCCGCGGTGACCGCCTCGAAGCTCTTGGGCATGACGAGCTGACAGGCGCTTTCGGTCATGACGGTCCGCACCTTCGCCCCGGCGGCCGTCAGCTTGCTGGCCAGATCCACCGCCTTGTACGCAGCGATTCCCCCGGTGACTCCCAACAGGATGTGCAGGTCTTTGAGCATCAATGGACGTCGGCTGTCCCGAAATTGCAGGCGAGCCGCGAACTACAGAATCCGTTTCTCGAAGAGGCGGTCCATGTCGTCGGTGGAGCGGGTGTCCACGACCTCGGCCCTGGGCTTGCGCTCGTACGGCGTCTCATCGACCGCGATCTTGTCCTGGAGGATCTCCTGGACGACGATTTCCATCATGGTCCGACCCTCGGGATGTTCGATCAGGGGCCGCGAGCCCTGCATCAGTTCAAGCATCCGTTTCTGGATCAGCGCAGCCAGCTTGAACCGTCCGCCCACCTTCTTGACAATTGCATCGCTCTTGAGTTCTTCCAGCATAGGGTTCTCCAAATCCCGATCAATCCGGACGGTCCGCCGCCGGGGCCTTCCGGACGATCTGAACGATCTCTTCGATCGCCTGTTCGAGGTCATCGTTGACGACCATGTTATCGTAATACTGCCTGGCGGCAGCGATCTCGCTGGCGGCGCGGTCGAGCCGCCTGGCGATGATTTCGCTGCTCTCACGCTTTCTTCCGCTGATGCGGTCCGACAGCGTCTTGTCGCTCGGCGGCAGGATGAACACCATCACCGCCTGCGGGTAGAGGGCCTTGACCTGCCTGCCGCCCTGGATGTCGATCTCCAGGATCACGGTCCTTCCGGCGTCCAGGGCCTCTTCGATCCTGTCCCGCGGCGTCCCGTAGAGATTGCCGAACACCTCCGCGTATTCCAGGAACGCGCCATTTTCGATCCGTCTGCTGAATTCGTCCCGGGAGACGAAGTAATACTCTCTGCCGTCCTGCTCTCCCGGTCCCGGCTGGCGGGTCGTCATGGAGATGCTCAGATGCGCGTCTGTCCGAGCCACGAGTTGTCTGCAAATCGTGCTCTTGCCCACGCCTGAGGGCCCGCTGATGATGATCAGCTTGCCGCGAGTGGTGTTCTGGTCGCCTGCCTGGGCCATTCTGTCTCAAACCAAAAAGTCAGCCAAATCGTCGCCAATGAATACAGGAACTGTACGCAACAATCGATGGCCTGTTCCCAGGCCGCCCGGTTCGATCATTCGATGTTCTGGATCTGCTCCTTGAGCCGCTCGATCCAGCACTTGATGTCCACCACGGACCGCGCGATGTCCGCGTCGGCGGCCTTGCTGCCGATCGTGTTCACCTCGCGGAGCATTTCCTGACTGAGGAAGTCCAGCCGCCTCCCGGCCTGCCCGTCCGTCTGGCAGAACTGGCGGAACTGCTGCAGGTGCGCGTCCAGGCGGGCGATCTCCTCGGAGATGTCCGACCGGTCGGCCAGGATCGCCACCTCGCGGGCCAGCGTCTGCTCGTCGAGCTTGAGCTTGGCCTCCGCCAACAGTTCCTCCACGCGACGTCGGAGCCGCTTGGCGTATTCCAGCACCACGGAACCGCTTCGCTGACGGATGATCTCCAGCTCCGCCAGCATGGCGTCGCAATGCTTCTTGAGGTCGGCTTCGAGGAACCGGCCCTCCGACTCCCGCATCTGCTGGAGCTTGTCGAGAGCCTTCCCGGTCAGACGAAGCACGAACTGCTTGATCCTGGCGCTTTGTTCCTCATCCGGCTGGACCGGCTGAACGATCCCCGGCAACTCCAGCAGGCCCGCCAGGTCGATGGCCCCGGTCACGCCGACCGAGGAGCTGACCTGGTTCAACTGCGACACGATGGACCGCAGCGCCGCTTCGTCGATCTGTAACAGGGAACTGGCGGTGGCGCCTTTGAGCCGCAGGACGCAGTTCACCGTTCCGCGGGAAAGCCGCTTTCGCAGCTCTTTGTCGATCTCCTCCTCCAGGAACGTGACGCCTTCCGGCAGCTTGATAATGGTCTTGAGGTATCGATTGTTGACGGCCTTGATCTCGACGGAATAGGAGACGCCCTCGAGTTCCTCGGTCGCCTCGCCATATCCGGTCATGCTGTTCAGCATCGTCATTCACTCTCCAAGAGGACCTTCGTCCGAGGCATCCGCGAATCCCCGGTTCGAACGTCGCCGTCACTCCATGTCGAGATCACTCTGACGCCGGATCTCGGGGCCGGACGAATACCCCGGTCCGACCCGGCCCCCGTCCAGGACCGACACGGAAATCCGCCCGCTGGTCGGGGCTTACTGCCCGCCGGCAGGAGCGTCCTGCGCAGGGGCCTGAACCGCAGGCGTCTCGCTCGTCGGAGCCGGCTGCGGGCTCGCCGCGGGGGCCGCAGGCGTCGTCTGCTCGACCGACGCCGGAGCGGGAAGCGAATCGCCGTACGTGCCGACGCTCGGCCGGAAGTACCGGGCCATCAGGACCGCCAGACCCAGAAAGACGACGAACAGACCGATGGTGACCCAGGTGAGGAAATCGCCGGTCTTGGAGCCCAGCAGGCCGCTGGCCATGCCGCCGCCGAACGCGCCGCTCAGTCCGCCGCCGCGGCCCTTCTGGATCAGGACCGCCAGAACCAGGACGACGCAGACGAACACGAACAGGATGGCCACCAACGTCATCAGAACGCCAACTGCCAACAGAGGTAACGAAATCATACAAACGCCTCAAAAACGTTTCATTCAGTCAGGCTCGCCCGAACAGGCGGCCCTGTCGATTATACCCGATCCGGGCGGCCCGGCCCCCGCAAAGGGCAGATCCGAACGCCCGGACGTCGTCACGCCGCGGCCTGGATGATCTTCACGAAATCCTCGACCTTCAGGCTGGCGCCGCCGACCAGGAGGCCGTCCACATCCTTCTGACCCATCAGTTCTTTGGCGTTGGCGGCATTGGCCGAACCGCCGTAGAGGATGCGGGTCTCCTCGGCCAGCTTCGCACTGTACATCTGAGCCAGCAGGCCACGGATGAACACATGCACCTCCTGGGCCTGCTGCGGGGTGGCGGTCCGGCCGGTGCCGATCGCCCAGACCGGCTCGTACGCGATCGTCACGGCCGCCATCTTGTCGGCGCCCAGGCCCGCCAAGCCGGCCTTGAGGTTCCGCGCGACCACCGCTTCCGTCTGGCCGGCGTCGCGTTCCGCGAGCAGTTCGCCCACGCAGAGGATGGGCAGCAGTCCGGCGCTGATCGCCGCGGTCGCCTTCTTGCCCACGAACTCGTCCGATTCGCCCAGGACGTGGCGGCGCTCGGAGTGCCCGCACAGGACATAGGTGCAGCCGACGTCCTTGAGCATCGCCGGGCTGATCTCGCCGGTGAAGGCGCCCTTGGACTCGATGTACAGGTTCTGCGCGCCGACCGCGACGCCGCTGGAGCTGACAGCCTTGACCACCGACGGCAAATACACGAACGGCGGGATCACGGCGACGTCGACCTTCTCGCCGGCCAGGCCCGAAGCGCCTTTGGCGACTCCCTGCGCCAATTCCACGCTGGAGCGGCTGTCCGTGTTCATTTTCCAGTTGCCCGCGACAAACGGTTTTCTCATCGTATTCTCCTATGTCCTTCAAAAGTCGCCAAGATCCCAAAGTGTGAAGTTTGAAGTGTCAAGTTTGAAGAAAGCTCCGTCGCTGCGACTTCAAACTTCGCACTTCACACTTCCAACTCCTACAGCACTTCCTTGGCCCGCGGGAAGCTGCCGAGCACCGAAAGCTGGAGGCAGTGCCGTCGGGCCTCGTCCAGACCCGCCTGCACCTGCTCCTCCGTTCGGTGGCCGAGGAAATCCACGAGGAAGTGGTATTCCCATTCCCGCTTCTTGCTCGGCCGGGACTCGATGTTGGTCAGATTGATATTGTGCCTCTTGAACGTCTCCAGCACGTCCGCCAGGGCGCCCGCCTTGTGCGCCGTGCTGAACACGATCGACGTCTTGTCTTCGCCGGTCGGACGGGCGTCCTCGCGACTGACCACCAGGAACCGCGTCACGTTGTTGGCGATGTCCTCGATGTTCTCGCAGACGACGTTGAGCCCGTACAGTTCCGCGGCCACCCGCGAGCCGATGGCGGCCGAATAGGATTCCGCCGCCGCCATCTGCGCCGCCTTGGCCGACGACGCCACCGCGATGGTGTTCGTCTCCTTGAACGTCGAAGCCAGCCAGTTGCGGCACTGCGCGAACACCTCGGGCTTCGAGTAGATCTTCTCGATCTCCTCCAGCGTGCAGTTGGCCAGCAGGTTATGGTGGATCGTCATGACCACCTCGGCGCAGACCTTCACGTCCGTGTCGATCAGGGCGTCCAGGGTCTCGATGACGCCGCCGCCGGTGGAGTTCTCGACCGGCACGATGCCCAGGTCGCAGTGGTTCTTGCTGATCTCGTCGAAGATGCTGCGGATGTCCGCCAGGGGCTCGTACTCGACGCTCCGTCCGAACTTCAGCAAAGCGGCGGTGTGGCTGAAGCTGCCGCCGGGACCCAGGTACGCGATCCGCGGCCGCTTCTCCAGCACGAAAGACCCGCTCATCATCTCCCGCCAGATCGCCACCAGCGTCCGGTCGGGCAACGGCCCCTGGTTGGCCTTCACGACCTTGTCGAGCACCTGCTTTTCGCGGTCCGGCGCATAGATCGGCCGATCGCTCTGGGCCTTGAGCTTGCCGATCTCCACGACCACGCTCGCCCGCTCGTTGAGCAGGTTCACCAGCTCGATGTCGATTTCGTCGATTCGTTTTCTCAGTTCATCCAGCGACATAACACCAACCCAACACCGCGACAGCGGATGCACAACCGACGCCTCGTCCAGCCCGGCCGCGGAGAGAACAAACCCGCGAGTCCGACCCGTCCGATTCGGCCTCCATCTTGCGGGACTGCGATCCCGCAACGGCCGTTCTGCGCGTTCCCAAAGCCCTGGCGCCCCGGCCCGCCTTCGTAAAAACTCTCTTTCTTAGCACAATCAGCAGGCTTCGTCAATGAATTTCACTTTCCCGTCGCAAGATTGTGTTTGTCCGGCGAAAACGGTTGACCGGACAGGCCCCACGCTGATATCTTGCGACGAACCGAGAAATGGGAGGCCATGAATGTTGTACTACACGGTTTTTCGGACGCAGTGGGGCTATTTCGCCTTTGCCGGCGCGGACGACGCCGTCAGCCGGACGTTCCTGCCCGCCGCGGACCGCCAGGCGGCCGAACGCGGGTTGCTCTGGGGCCTCGGTCCGGCCGCCCACGACGTCCGATTCCGCCAGGGGTACCTCCCGGACGTGCAGGAGCAGATCGTCGCCTACTTCGAAGGACAGACGGTTGATTTCAGCATCGATCCGCCGGTAGACCTGGACCACGCCAGTCTCTTCGGCCAGAAGGTCCTGGCGGCCTGTCGAACCATACCCTTTGGCGGCAAAATGACTTACAGCGATCTGGCCAGGCAGGTGGGCTGCCCCGCGGCCGCCCGCGCCGTCGGCGGCGTCATGGCGGCCAACCCGATCCCGCTGATCATCCCCTGCCACCGCGTCCTCCGCACCGACGGCGGTCTCGGCGGCTTCTCCGCCCCCGGCGGGACCGCCATCAAACAGCGTCTGCTCGAGCACGAGCAGGCGATTCGTCCGCGACTTTCCGAGGACCGGAGAGTGGAAATGAACGATACTCAGAACAATAGCAAACCAAGTGGTAGCGGTCGCAGCAATCCCTCCGATTCCGTGCAACACAACTGCCCTGCACATTTTGCTGAAGCCCGCAGGATTGTCGAAAGCTGGCCGGAGTGGAAAAGAAACATAGGGCATAGACTCGATCCAGGCGAAAGCACCTCGGGATCTGCCCGTACCCCCCCCGCAATAGAGTACTTTCGCGAGGGAGTTTCGGAAGCGGTCGCGAGTTGCGCAAATCACCCCTTGGGCGATGGGGTTACGCTCTCCGCGCGCCATCCCCATCATCTATCGGCCGGCCGCGGCGCGGCGCTGCTTCAACTCGCGCCAGGTGGTCAGGAGGATGCCCTGGTCTTTGATGAAGGACCGCACTTCGGGATCGAGCATCAGGTCCAGCTCCGCCTGGCGGGCGGGACCGGAGCCGGAGATGTGCTGGAAGACCTCCGTCGGGGCGGTGCAGTGGACGATGATCTGCGTGACGCCGGGCTTCATCGTGCCCAGCAATTCCATCAACTCGCGTTTGCGGCCCTCGAATTCGCTCGCCTTCGTAGGCGATGTCACGAGATCGTCGAGCACCGGAAGGCCCGCGTTCCAGACACTTGCGGCCAGGACCATGAGCATCGGGCGGAACGCGCCGACCTGTTCGCCCACGTGCTGAAGGTGCCCGCCGAAGATCATGACCGGGATCTTCTTCTCGATCCCCAGCTTCACGTACCGCTCGATGAAGGGCAGCTGGAAGCACGTGCCCATGTGGCTGTCGAGGTGGGTGGGCTGGATGCCCATGGCCAGGGCCTTGTCGAGCTGGGCCCGGATCTCGGCCTCGAACTCGTCGGGCGAACCGTTGGAAACGGTCTGCTCGACGCCGCGCCAGAGGTAGCCCTGCGGATCGACCAGACCCGGAACGACCGAGCGGCCCGCGACCGGGCCCCAGCGGTAGTTCTTCCATTCGGCGTTCAGCGTCAGGTGCACGCCGACGTCGATCTGCGGATGCTCCTGGACGTACGCCGCGAACTGCGGCACCCAGGGGCAGGGCATCATGACGCTGGTCGAGGTGGCGACGCCCTTTTCCAGCGCCTGGATCGTCCCGATGTTCGAATCGTAGGACATCCCGGCGTCGTCGACGTGAAAGATCACGACGCGAGAGCCGCGAGGCCAGCCCAGCCGCTCGGCGTACGTGGGTTGCTCGCTCCCTCCGGCGGCGTACCCCGCCAAGGTCACACAGATCGCCAACACCGCACAGAGACGACCATTCACAGGCATTCAATCCTCCTTCTTTTGGCTCTTCACGGAATTGCGGGGATCGTCGGAACTGCCGGAGCGGCACGCCCGAAACCGTCGTGCAAGGGGAGTTTATCGCCTGGGGGCCTCCGGCTTGAACGCGAACGAGACGTTCGCTTGCGGGACCGGACGCTGCGCGGGGGCGTACAACGCCTCTCCATGCTGGTGGCCCAAAGCGTAAAAACTCCCGACGCGAAGCGTCGGAATCCGTATCCGTTTGTCCCCACAATTCGGTGAAGGGTGTTCTCTTTTCGACGTCACATAGATCAGGCCGATGTTCGCGAAAACACGTCATCCTGAACGAAGTGAAGAATCTGGCCCGCGATCGAGAGAACCCTCTCGTCCGACGCCCGGACCCTTCGGCGTTGCTTCAGGATGACAGGGTCATCTCCACGTACGGACTGCAGTGAATCCGGATCAATCAGAACCTCCGGCGGCCTACTTGTCCAGCAATTTCGCCAGTTCCACGGCGCGGATTTCCAGCCGTTTGATCTCGCGTTTGATGCTGTTTCTGGCCATCATCTGCCAGGCTAAGACCTTCATCAGGCCGATGAACTGAACGAGGCAGACGAAAATCGACGCATACATGATCTGCTCGGACGTCTGCTCGCTCTCGAAGAACTTCACGGCGCTGTAGCCGGCGCCGGCAAAGAAGATGACGGCCCAGGTCCACACGAGCGCGGCCACCGACAGCATCTTGCGGCTGTAGAAATCGCCGATCATCGAGCGGATTGAGTCCTGTCTCGAATCGTCGTACGCGTCGTCGAGGATTTGGCGGATGTCGTCGTTCATCGTGGCGTCTCCTTCATGTCGATGTCTGGGGCCAGAGGGCCCGCAATTCGTTTCGTGCCGCGTGCAGGCGCGACTTGACGGTGCCGTGCGGTGCGCGCAGGACCCTCGCGATCTCGGCCAGGCCGAGGCCCTCCAGGTAGTGCAGCGTCAGTACGGTCCTGGCGGCGTTCGAGAGCCGGGGCAGGAGGCTCTGGAGGTCCGCCGCGTCAAGGGCCGCCTGCGGCTCGTGGGATCGTCCCGTCTGGGGGTCGAAACCCGCCGGCAGCGAGGGCGTCCTGGCGCTTCGCCCGATCCAGTCGTTGGCCTTGTTCGTCGCGATCCGGTACGCCCACGAGGCGAACCGGGCCGGGTCGTGCAGTCGCGAGATACCCCGCACGATGGCCGGCCAGCTCTCCTGCGTCACATCCCAGGCGACCTCCCGATCGCCGGTCAGCCGCAGGGCGTAGCGCCACAGGCGTTCCTGCCAGCGAGAGACGAGCTTTTCCATGGCCGCCCGACTGCCGTCCTGGCACTCCATCACCAGCAATTCGTCAACGAGTTGTTCCCGGGAATCCTGCATCTGTATTATTGAGTCTGTCTTACCGCCTGGGCGGTTCATCCCCACAGAGAAATTTGGGCTTGTCTTTTTAAGGGTATGTCGTAAAATCGGGATTCCAGACGGTTGGGGTTTGCCGTTGGAGAGGTGTCCGAGTGGCCTAAGGAGCGGTCTTGGAAAGGCCGTGTAGGGTTTATCTCTACCGCGGGTTCGAATCCCGCCCTCTCCGTTGATGATGAACTTCCAGGCAGAGCGGCTCAGACGCCTTCCCCAGAAGCCCGGCGAGATCTGGCAAGGCGGAATCACGAGGCTGCCGCTGTGGGTCCGAGCGGATGAGGAAGGACTCCCCGATCCGGTTCGTTCCTGGGCGGCCGGCTGGGTGAGTCTCCAGACACGAGCCGTCTTCCTCTCCGAAGGATACACGCAGACCACAGGCCAGGTCGAGGCCCTGCTCGACGCCCTGGTCGATCTGGCCTACGACAAAAAGGTAGCGGGCTACCGGCCGGGCAAAGTCCAGGTCTGCGAGCCCCTGCAGGCCGAGTTCCTCCGCAGCCAGCTCGAAGGGTCCGACATTACGGTCGAGCTGATCGCCGGGTCGTTCCTTCTCGAACGCAGCCTGACCGACGCGGCGGAGGCGAGCCGGCCGTACTACCCGATGCCCTGCGGCCCGATGGACGCCGAGGGCGTCAAGCCCGAGATGATGCGGGCCTATGCCGCCGCGGCCGCGGAACTCTACCGCGCCCGCCCCTGGGAACTGCTCGACAACGACGATCTGATCGTGCTCGAATCCCCCGTCCCCGACCCCGTGCTCAAGCACGTCTGCGTCCTGGGGGCCCGGGGCGAATTCATCGGCCTGTGCTTCCACGAATCGCCCGCGACCGTCCAGCGGTGCGCCTACAACCAGGACTCCCAATGGATGATGCCCGGCCGGCACTGGCACTTCCGTTTCGAACCGATCACCGGCATCTCCCTGGGCGACGTGGACCTCTGGGAACGGTATAACTTGCCCGTCGCCGGACCGAACGCGTACCCCTTCGCGGTCTGCTACGAAACGAAAGGACCCTACCGCCGGCCCGGACCGATGGAACTGGCCTTCTTCGAAGGCTTCATGCGGGCCCTGGCCCAGTCCACCGAGCAGGACTTCGACTCCGGCCGCTGGACCAAACGGGTGGACACCTTCGACGAACCGATGGAGTTCGTCTTCACGCTGCCCGACGTCCTGGCTCCCGAAAAAACCCGCGACCCGAGCCTGCCTCTGGCCAACCCGCTGGTCATGGATCGGGTCTCGGCCCAGATCGACCGCCTGCTGGCGGACCAGGATTTCAAAACGCAGGAGGAGTACGAGGCCTTCATGAAGGCCCAAGTGCTGGGCAAAAGGATCGAGGACTTCGTGCCCGAGACCTCGCTGGAGAAGGCCCAGGACATCGTGTTCCGCGCCTACAGCGTCAAGGGCCGAAGGCAAATCCACATGGCCCGCCAGGCGCTGGCGGTCGATCCCGACTGCGCCGACGCCTACATCATGCTGGCCGAGCGGACGCCCCTGCAGGACAAGCAACTCGAGTACTTCACCCAGGCCCTCCAGGCAGCCGAGCGGACGCTGGCCCCGGAGGTCTTCGAGAAGCACGCCGGGAGATTCTGGCGAATCGTCGAGACCCGCCCCTATGTGCGGGCCAGGTTCCGCCTGGCCAAATGCCTCATCCAAGCCGCCCGCCTCCAGGAGGCCGCCGAGCACCTTCGCGAGCTGCTTCGTCTGAACCCGGACGACATCCTGGGCGCCAGGTTCTGGCTCTGGCCCTGCCTGTTGCGGCTCGGCAAGGACGACGAGGTCGAGAAGCTCCTCAAGCAGAGCAACCGGGACAAGGACGACTGCACCTGGGTCTATACCCGCGCCCTGCTGGCCTTCCGCCAGAAAGGCGAGACCCCGTTCGCCAAGCGGCACCTCAACCAGGCGATCAAGAGAAATCCGATCTGCGCCGAGTACCTGATGAACGGCAAGGGGTTCCCGAAGCCCACGCCCGACGGCCGCGAGTTGTTCTACGACGACGAGGGTTACTTCTGCGCTGATGTGCTTGCCGCCGCCTGGCATGAGACCGCCGGGGCCGCTGAGTGGCTGGATGAAAGGATCGGCTGGTCCGCCGAGCCGGACTTCGACGAAGAGGATTTCTGATTTTCGATGTCTGACTGCTGATTGAAGAGGCACGTAGGATACGCCTCTGAAATCAAGAATCAACAATCACGAATCGTACTTTCATGGAGGCCCCGTTGGCTGAAGCACCAATCCCCAAACACCGCGTCGTCCACCACGGGCCGTACCCGGAACTGACCTGGACTGCCATGCTGATCGGCTACGGCATCGGCATTCTCATCACGGTCAGCCTCGGGTACGCGGCCCTGATCCTGGGCTTCTCCCACGAAGGCTCGGAACTGGCGGCGATCCTCGGCTTCGGCATCCTTCGCGGGATCCTGGGCCGCACGAGCATCGTCGAGAACAACATCAACCAGACCATCGCCAGCGGCGTCAATGCGGCCTCCGCGGGCATGATGTTCACGATCCCGGCCCTGTTCATCCTCGGCCGGACCGACTTCAATCCGGTTCTCATGGTCGCCGGCTGCGTGGCCGGCAGCTTCCTGGGCGTCGCGTTGATCATCCCGCTTCGCAAGCAGATGATCGACTTCGAGCGGCTGACCTACCCCGGCGGCGTGGCCGTCGCGACGGTCCTGAAGTCTCCGGGCGCGGGCGTGCACAAGGCCGCCTTGCTGCTGATCGGGATCGGCGCCGGTGCCGCCGTGAGCCTGATCAGCCACTTCACGGGCTTCCAGTACTGGCGGGTTGGCGAAATGCTCGGCCTGCCCGCGTACCTGAACGCCACCTGGTTCGTCTCCCTGATGACCGTCGGCGTCGCCTTCATCGCCGGCCGGGGCGGGTTTGCCTTCATCATCGGCGGCTTCGTCTCCTACTGGATCCTCGGCCCCATCCTGGCGCAGCGAGGTCTGCTGCCGCCGGGACCGTTCGAGAACCCGCACGTCGATATCCCTGAGATCATGCGGGTGAGCCTCTTTCGACCGGTCGGGATCGGCATGCTCGTGGGCGGCGCAGTCGCGGGAATCGTGCTGGCGTTTCCGCTGATCATCAACGCGATCCGCAGTATGCAGAACGCGGCCCGCGACAAATCGGGCCGGTCGGCGGACGAAATGCCGATCCGGTTCCTGTACTTCGGCATCGCGGCCTCGGTGATCATGCTCTCGATCGTGGCGGTGTACTCCGTTCAGGGGATGGGACTGGTCCGAGGCATCATCATGGCCGTGGTCGGGACGCTGTGGATCTGGATGGCCGGCGTGATCCTCTCGGAGTGCATCGGCCGGACCAACTGGTCGCCCATGAGCGGCATGACCCTCATCGGCGTAACCATCCTCGTGCTGATCGCACGCGACCTCGGTGCCAACGCCGCCATCGTCGCCTGCGTCATGGTCGGGGCTGCCATGAGCAGCGCCATGGCCCAGGCCACCGACCTGATGATGGACCTCAAGACCGGCTACCTCGTCGGCGCCCGGCCCCGCAAGCAGCAGATCGGGCAGTTCCTGGCGACCTGGCTGGGTCCGATCGTGATCATGGCTCTGATCTACGTGCTGCACCGCCACTACGTCTTGGGCAGCGACAAGCTGCCCGCCCCCCAGGCCAGCGCGCTGGCGGGCGTCATGGAGGGCATCCTCGGCGGCGACGTGCCCGTCCGCAAGTACGGGGCCGGGGCGGTCCTGGGCCTGCTGCTCAGCGCCACCGGCGTCGGCGGGCTCGGCATCCAGGTGGGCCTGGGCTTCTATCTGCCATTCAGCATCGTCCTGACCTACACGGTCGGCATGCTGTTGCGGCTGATCCTCGATCGGGTGCGGGGCCCCCGCTACAGCCATGAGGTGGGGATCCCCGTGGCGGCCGGATTCATCGTGGGCGAAGGCCTGATGGGCGTGGGCTTTGCCGTGTACTCCGTTGTGCAACCGTGGCTGGCTGCAAGGGCCGCGTGAGGTGACTGCATGAGAAGATTCGGATTCGTGTCGAGGGCGTCCCGCCCTCGAACCGCGGGCAGGATGCCCGCGACACAATTGGGATTTCTTCTGGTGACCATCGGCTTTCTTGGCGGGGCCCTGGCCTCGGTCCTGGACGAGGACACCGTGCGATGGGACTGGTTCACGGCCGCCGCGATCGTGGGCTTTGCCGGCGTGGTTCTCGTGCGGATCAGCCGGAGGCTCGAAACGCGGGACGTCAGTCGGCTCAGTTCCAACATGCAGGCCATCGAGGAGAGCCTCCGACGGATCGCGGAGAACGCCACCCGCCTCAACTCCGACAAGCACACGATCGACCCCTACGACGTGCGGCACCGGATCGACGACCTGTTCACGGACGACCTGAACACCTTCATCGAGGCCCGCGAGAGCATCGCACACTCCCATGGCCTGGCGGCCTATGCCGACGTGATGAGCTGCTTTGCCGCCGGGGAGCGATACCTCAACCGCGTCTGGTCGGCCTCCGCCGACGGGTATGTCGATGAAATCAATGATTACCTGGACCGGGCCCGGGAGCAATTCGCCGCCAGCCTGGAGAAAGTCCTGAACCTCCGGGCCAAACCCGGTCTGGCATGACGTCAGCACATAGCGCCCGTTCACATCGGTTCAACAAGGGTAGTCGGACGGTTGCGAGCCCGGATCACTCGTCTGATTGTTGTGTCTTCGGGAACAAAAAGGAAGGTAGCCGTCGAATGTTTCCGTCGGCACCGACGCAGGCAAGGACGCTGGAGCCATCGGCCAGGAGCAGGCCGGTGGACTTGCGGGTGAGCCTGTACATATGTTCAACCTTGGCGGCCGTGACGTTGGAACAGGTCGTTTCTAGGAGCAACTCCTCGTCGTAGAAGACGGGCCGACGGACTGTGAAGGGCGGAGCAAAAGTGCGGCGGGTGGCGGGGCGGAGTAAAAGTGCGGCACCCCGGCCCTATGTACCCCGTGCGATCCGGGGTGTCAATTGTTTCCTATTCACTTTTTCAATCCATCTTCCGGCCCCGGTTCCTCG
>DATIKY010000069.1:0-29865 GCA_035476995.1 Sedimentisphaerales bacterium
GCCCACCGTTGCAGGGTCACACGCTGTTCGTCCGTAATCGTGATCGTCGCAGCTACACGCATTGCGTCCATCCTTTCCTGTTACCAAGGAAGACGCAATATAAATCATATAATTGCAACTATTTATCAAACACTACACTACCTACTTGCGAAGATGAAGGACGCCGCTGACACTGGATAGGCGATTGCAGTTCCTTGCTCACCGCCCATTTCGCAAGTCCTGCGCCAGACGCTGAAGCTCCGTGATGCGTTCCGCCGGGATCGACCCGCCGTATCGCAGATCGGCATAGGCGAGATACCAGTCGGCCAAGCGTACGACATCGCCGTTCTCCTTCGTCGTCGCACGGCGGACCCGTTCTGCAAAGGCGTGCAACGTCTCGTGAGGTCCCCGGCGGGCGCCCGCCGACCTGGCCTTGCGATCCATGGCCGCCAACAGCTTGTGCAGAGCCAGTAGTTCCGGCGTCATCGCCGCTCTCAGAACGGCCCGCCGGCGAGACCACCGGCGACGTCGCAACAGAGTCAGGCCCACCGCGGCGCCAAGAAACGCCAGCGACATGGCGATGGCCATCCGAAGGCTGTACACTTCGAAGAACCAGCCAACGATACCCAACAGACCGTAGTCGTACACGGCCTGGATGAGGCGAGTCACCAGCACATTGGGACCGGTCTGGTCCGCCAGCCAGGAATCGTCCCGCGAGTTGTTCGCCAAATCTTCCTGCGACGTGGCCTCGACGATCACCCAGGTGTTGCGCTCCCGGTCCCACGCCTCGACCCAGGCGTGCGCGTCCATGTTCCGAGCGATCCAGGACTTGCCGTCCGCATCCCGCTCGGTCACGAGAAAGCCGGTGACGTAACGGGTGGGCACGTCCGCAAAACGCAGCAGGAGGGCGGCCCCGGTGGCGAAGTACTCGCAATAGCCGGTGGAGGCCTCCAGAAGGAAATACGTCACGGGGTCCTGATCCGGCGGGACGGCCAACCCCAGCGAATAGCTGTAATTTGTGTGGAAATACTGGGTCACCGCCTCAATCTTCTCGGCGGTGGTCTTGCTGTTCCGGAAGATCCGGTTGGCCAGCGGACGGAATCCAGCGTCCACATGCTGCAGATTGGTCATCCTCCGGATCCTGTCCGGCGAGGGGGGATCCATGCTCAGCGAAGTCGAATAATCGATATGATAGGTCAGGTTCGCGCGAGTCTCGCGGGAACGGAGCGTGCCGTTGTCGTCGTCCCGCTCCAGGCTGGTGAAGGGGGCTTCGATAGAACAGGCTCCCAGAGGAAGGAACAAGGCGTCGATGACCGAGGATTCGTGCCGCACCGTCATCTCCCGGTTGGCCTCCCGACTGCTCAGCCGAAACAGACCCATGCGGCCGATCAGACGGCTCTCATCCTGATACAGGTGGCTGCGGTTCGATCCTTCCTTCCATTCCGACGGACGGTAGGTGATGAAGGCCATCGCCCGCAGATAGCCGGGACTGGCGGAACTGGTGACCCGGAGCACGACCTCGGAGTTGGTGTCCTCCATGATGGCCAAGACTCCCGAGAGCTTCCCGCTCGCGGAGAAGCCGACCTGGGAGACTCCCGCCGCCGAGGTGTCCAGAGGCACGTTGGCGCGCCAGAGCCAGGTGGGCAGCAGATTGAGGGACTCGACCCGGCTGTAGAGCACCGAACCCCCGACCCACCCGAGGTTGATCGCGGCAACGGCCAGCACCGCATAGGAAGCGTGGAACCACAGCGACTGCCGGCGTTCGGCGCCCGCCGGGGTTTTGGTCCATCGAGGGCCCCATGCGGCGCTCCAGGCATAGAGCACGACCATCCCGACGGCGCCCAGTTCCAGGAGCCGGAACAGAATATACCGATCGTCCAGGAGCAAGACCTGTCCACAGGCCATCACCGTGGCCATGTGAAACAGCGCCAATCCCGCCGGCAAGGGCGCCGTGGCCCGCTCCGAGGCGCGGGTCGCAGCATCCGAGGACTCCGGCTGCGTTCGCGACCGCAGGAACAGGATCAGGACCATGCACGAGAGGAAGTACCGGGCAATCGTCTCCCATGCGAACGCGGCGAGCTGGTCCGTCGGCGTATTGGCAAGTTTGCAGTGGATCGCGAACAACACCGCCAGCAGAAGCAGCAACAGCGCGGTGATGAACCGCTTCTCCGGCCGGATGCCGACGGTGAACCGCCCTTCCAGTCCGACCATGCCGAGCACGCAGAGAATGGCAGGAAAGGCCAGGTCGCCCGAGGTCACAGCGACCACAAACGAACCACCCATGATCATGGCGCCAGCGATGATTCTCTGCGAGTTCACAATTGCTCCACCCGTCCTGCAAGGACGTCGTCGGTCGAGAGGAACCGGATGTCCCCGGCCCAATCCTCCTCGATCGCCGAGGCCTCGGGCCGGCCGATCACGACGACCGTCATATGACAACCGGCGCGCCGGGCCCAGTCCGCCAGGCGTCGGTACATCGGGTCCCATCGCAGCACAATGAACACGATCTCGGAAATCTCCTGCAGTCGGCCCTCCAGAAGAGGACCGATCTGGTCAAGCGCATAGTCGTTGGAAGGCTCGACTCCGGCCAGAACTTCGTGGATCCGCTCGAACCGCGTGCCCTTGGGAAACGCGGTGAATTCGTGCCGTTCAGAACCGACCAGCAGCAAATCGATCAGGCAATCCTCCCGAATCGAATAGGCCACGGAGGCACAAAGGCTCAGGGCAGCCTCCAGCTCGGGGATCTCCCCCGACTTCGATTTCGGCCGGCCCTGCGGCGCGCGGGTGTCCAGCACGAAGGCGGCATAGTCGTCGAGGTCGTCGTCGTATTCCTTCGTGGCCGGAGCGCCCAGGCGAGCCCAGGCCCGGACGTCGATCCGCCGAGGCGAATCGCCCGAGGCGAACGGGCGGCTCCCGATGTATTCCGGCGTGCTTCCCGACCGTCCCGACGACCGCACGCTGCTGGTGTTCACGTGCCGGCTCATGTAGTGCAAAGGAACCCGAAGCCAGGAAAACGCCGGCAGGACCATCAACGTCTGGGTGTCTCTGCGCATCATGCCGATGCGGAACAGACCGAATGGAAAACTCGACTCGCAAACCGGAACGCCGATCAGGTGACAACCGCGGCGTTTGGGGCGGATCGTCAAGGTGACCTTGGCCGTCTCGCCGGGCCTTAGACGGGAGAGCACCTGCGTCCGGCCCACCAGTTCCACCGGCTCGGGCAAGGCGGAGAATCTCACCGACAGGCCGTAGGCGGTCAGACGCCCGGTGTTCTCGATCGTGTAGGTCAGATGCGTCGCCTGCCCGGCGAGCACCCGATCGGGGAGACTGCCGGTGACACGGATTCGCGGCCGCAGGATGAACCCGACTGTCACCGCGACGAAGCACACGGCCAGCAGAATCGCCAAGGCGCCGAAAGCCGGCACCGCAAGGCTCGCCAGGACCACGAAGCCGACCCCCTGAAGATACACCCTGCCGGCCTCGGTCGGACCGATGTACAGCTTGTCCTGAACCCTGTCCATGGCGACCGCCCTCAGACCGGAACCTTGATGCGGCTGATGATGTCCGCGACGATCTGTTTGGCCGTCGCGCCGCTGTAGCGGGTCTTGGAGGTCAGGACCATTCGATGCGGCAGCACGTGCGGCGCGCACCACAGGACGTCGTCCGGAATCACATAGTCGCGATTCTCATAGTAGGCATGGGCCCGGGAAGCCCGGTTCAGCATCAGTGTGCCCCGCGTGCTGATGCCGAGTTGAAGCCGGTTGTCATGCCGCGTCGTGTGCACGATCTCCACCATGTATTCCAGGACGGCGTCGTCGATATGGACATCTGCGACTTCCTGCTGGATCTGACGGATTTGCTCCAAGTCCAACACCGGCTCGATTCCCTCGAGCGGCTCGGCCTGCGTGTGTGATTTGAGGATGTCGATCTCGACCTCGGCCGCCGGATAACCGATCCCCAGGCGAACCAGGAACCGGTCCAACTGCGCCTCCGGCAGCGGGTACGTCCCGTGAAACTCCAGCGGGTTCTCCGTCGCGATCACCAGAAACGGCTGCGGCAGCGGGCGCCGCTGGCCCTCGATCGTCGCCTGGCTCTCGTTCATCGCCTCCAGCAGGGCCGACTGAGCCCGAGGCGAGGCCCGGTTGATCTCGTCGGCCAGCAGGATGTTGCAGAAGATCGGTCCGGGCTCAAACCGAAACTCACCGCTGACCGGGTTGTAGATCGAAGACCCCAGAATATCGGCGGGCAACAGGTCGGGCGTGAACTGGATCCGCCGGAACTTCGCGTCAAGGCTCTTGGCCAGCGCCTTGGCCAGAGTCGTCTTGCCGACGCCGGGGACGTCCTCGATCAGGATCGAGCCCCCCGCCAGCAGAGCGACGATCACCACTTCGATGCTCTCAGGCTTGCCGTAGATGACAGTCTGCAAGTTCCCCTTCAACCCCGACAATCGTGGATTCTCGCTGCGAGCGGTTGTCACATCCGGCCTCCTGAAGTGTCATTCCTTTCGGTCTCGGGGCTTCACAGAGCGCCCGGTCCTTTGCCCATCTCGCGGACCAGTATAACCGCCCTCCCATCATGCAGCAAGACCAAGACGGTGGCGAAAAACATCGTTTCGCCATGACATGGGCGGCAATCCCGTCCCTGCAGGATCGAGATTGCCGCCCAGAGCCGGGGGAAATCGCACCATCCCTATTTCGTCGCAGCCGGCGCCTTCTGACGCTTGAAAGCGAGCGTCCGGCGGAGCTCATAAGACGGGCCGCCGTATTCCTTCACCTGGAACGCGTCGCTGTCGGTCTTCGAGTACACATGCTCCATCTTCCGCGTGGAGCCGTCGGCGCCGGTGTATTCGATTCTGTGTGCGGCGCCGTCATAGCTCTGCTCCCAGGTGCCCTGCCAGACTCCGCCCATGTTGTCGGCGCCGACCTGGAGGATCTCCTGACGCGACGGTACGCACACGATCATGCCGTGATAGGCGAAGCTGCCCATCTTCAAGTCCACCAGAGCGGCGTGCTTGTCGAGCGTCCACGAGTGTTCGAGGGCGTACTGGCCGTCGTTGTCGCTGGCAAGCCATTTGCCGACCATCCACTCATACCCCCCCTGTGCGACAAGATCGCCCAGCGTTTGATACGCGGTGGACCGGGCCGTTTGAGAAGACGCCGCCGGGGCTGCCGAAGACGCAGGCTGACGCTTGCACGTAAGTTTTCCCGTGGGCTGGGCGTCCCGACGGCCGCTGCCGTCGGCTCGGTGCATCGCAATCGTGAGGGTGTCGGCGTCCACCTTCGCATAGACAACGTGCGCCTTTTCCACTTCGCCGTTGGCGTCGGTGTGCTGGACGCGGAAAACCAGTTCGCCCGCCTCGTCGGTCCAGTCCCCTTTCCAGGTTCCTCCCAGGTTGTCGGCCGCAACCTCGATCACTTCGCCCCTGTCCGGCGAGAGCATGATGATGCCGCGATGCTGGAACGATCCCATCTTCAGTTCCGCAAGAACCGCATGCTTGTCCAGGATCCATCGATGCTCGATCTGGACCTGGCTCTGGTTCTGGTCGTCCACGGCGACCCAGCGCCCGATGATCCAGTCGTAGCCCCCGCTCTCGACGAAATCGCCGAGCTTCGTCTGTCCTGCGGCCGGGAGAGCGCAGGCGGCCAGTAACATGATCGCTATGCCAGTGGATGATGCCAGCCGTTGAACCATGGTGTCCTCCTTTTTTTCCTCAACAGTTTCGTCGGGCGACAATCGCCCTCTTGTCCGGCGCTTCACGACTTGTGCTCACAGTCAACACGCACCAATATAACAATTCCGGACCCTGTCCGCCTCTACACGATGCGTTTTTTTTATCGGCCGGCGTCTGCTTGCCCCTGGGAGACGCGTAGGAAAAGGGGCGGCGGCAATCGAAGTGCGACGAAACGAAAACGGCCGGAGGTTCGGGACTCTCCGGCCGAAAGGGATCTTCTATCGGGACATCCTACGCAGACTTGTGGTCGAGGAACCCCTCGAGCTTGCGGGCCCGGACCGGGTGCTGCAGTTTACGGATCGCCTTGGCCTCGACCTGGCGGACGCGTTCGCGGGTGACTTTGAAGATCCGCCCGACTTCCTCGAGCGTGTAGGTGTACCCGTCGCCGATGCCGTAGCGGAGCTTGATGATTTCCCGCTCGCGGTACGAGAGGGTCTTGAGGACCATGTCGATCCGCTCCTTGAGCATCTCCTGCGTCGCGGAAGCCACCGGCGAATCGACGTCGTCGTCCTCGATGAAGTCGCCGAAGTAGGAATCCTCGCTGTCCCCGATCGGCCGGTCCAGGCTGATCGGGTGCTTGGAGATATTCAGAACCCTGCGGGTCTCCTGGACGGACATGCCGACCTCGCCGGCGATCTCCTCAATCGTGGGCTCGCGGCCGAGCTCCTGGTGCAGGATCTTCGAAGCGCTGCGGATCCGGCTCATCGTCTCGATCATGTGGACCGGGATCCGGATCGTCCTGGCGTGATCGGCGATCGCCCGCGTGATGGCTTGGCGAATCCACCAGGTGGCGTACGTGCTGAACTTGTAGCCGCGCCGGTATTCGTACTTGTCGACCGCGCGCATCAGGCCGGTGTTGCCCTCCTGGATCAGATCCAGGAAACTCAGGCCACGATTGCGGTACTTCTTGGCGATCGAGACGACCAGACGCAGGTTGGCGCTGGAAAGCGTGCGTTTGGCTTCTTCGTACTGGCAGAAGATCCGCTCCATCTTGCGGAGCTTGTTCTCCAGGGGATCGGGCTGCTCGAGGACCAATTCCTGCAAACCGGTCAGTTCCTGCCTGGCCGCCAGAATGTCGTCGGCAGTCATGATCTCGTTGACCCCGGCCTCGATGGTCTTCTGAAGCTGGCGCATCTTTTCGCAGATGCCCTGCAGCTTGATCTTCATCGGCTGGATGCGGCTGGTCCGCAGACTCAGCTCCTCCAGCAGGGCGGCGATCTTGCGACGGTTCCTGCGGAGGTGCCGCGCGTCGGCGGTCGCCTTGGCCTGGTCGGCGCACGAACAGATGTTCTTGAAGAGTTTCTGATCGATCTCCAGAAGCTCCGAGATGGTCTTGAGATTCTCCGTCATCCGCTTCTTGATCACGCCCTTGGTGGTCGGCGGCGCGGTGCCGGTCTTGATCGTTCGGTCGAAGGACATGGAGCCGTCGGAGACCTGCTGGATCAGTTCCATCGCGTTGCGGGCGCAATAATCGCTCTGGAGCATCTTTCGGCGGAACACCATCCGCGCGATCTCGATCCTTCGGGCCAGGGCGATCTCGTCCTTGCGGGTCAACAGAGGGATCTGGCCCATCTGGGTCAGATACATGCGGATGGGATCATCGATCCGATGGGACACCTCGCCCTCGACGAACTCGCGTTCGAGGGTCTCGTCCTCTTCCGCTTCTTCCTCGATGACCGCTTCTTCTTCCTCTTCCCCCGGCTCGGCGTCTTCTTCGAAGTCCTCGTCGATCTTGCCGGTGCTCTGCGCTTCGGCGTCGTTCTCATCGACAACCGCAATGCCCATTTCGTCGAGCGTGCCCAGGAGCTTCTCGAGCCGCTTGGCGCTGACCGCGTCGTCGGGCAACGACTCGTTGATCTCCTCGTAGGTCAGGAACCCCTTCTTCTTGCCTTTCGCGACGAGCGTCTTGATCAGCGCGTCGGGGTCCTGAGCCTCGGGCTTCACCGTATCGGACGTGTTCTGGACTTGCGTCTGCGTCATATCCTTTGCTTTCTTCGACCTCATTCCTTTTTTCGCCACAATACCGACTCCACTAAAGTGAAACTGCAAAAGTCATCGCCAACCACCCTTGTGAAGCCAAGAATTCTTGTATCCTTGCCTGTTTTCCGGATTCACCTGTTGTACGGCCCCCTTCGCGCAATTGTTCACGGCGCAGAGGGTTATCGCACCTTGCCCGCTACGTCAGGCCGATGCTGTGCGGATTCTGGCGTCCCGGACGTCCTCGCGGGATTCCTGTCGAATCCACACGAGGGCCGGTCCCCTGGGTCCGAACATCTCCGTCGGTTCGGTCCTTTCGACGGCGCAGAATGCCCAGGGCGTCCGCCAGACGACGGTGGTAATACCCCTTGCCTTCGCCAGTCTGCTGAAGCTCGACGATGCTCTGGGCCAATTCCGGCGACTCGACCTGCGCCAGCACCCGATTGATCGTGAAATCCTCCCCCGAGCGGAGCAGCTCGAACACCGTCGAGGCGATCCGGCTCAGGATCGGAACGTCGAACAGATCCTCCGTGATGTCCTGTGCGAGGGAGTGAAACATGCCCGGTTCATTGAGCAGCACCTCCAGGATCTCCTTCTGCGCCGCGGCATGAAGCCCCTGTCCCCAGTCGACAGCCTGCGAACCTTCCACCCGCCGGGCCTCGGCCCCGGAAGTCGCTGCAACGCGATGCCTTCGCCGGTTCAGCTCGGCATACAGATCTCTCGGGGCCAGTCCGATGATCTTGGCCACCTTGTGGACGAACGCGCCGCTCTCGGCCACCGCAAGCGTCTCCGATGCGATCCCAATGGCGATTGCCTGCAGGAACTCGTCCAACGCGGCCTTGCGTCCGGCCAACGTGTCGCCCGAAGCGAAGGTTTGCGTCAGGTTGTCCCATTTGAATTGCAGTACGTCGACCGCCTGCTCGATCACCCGATCGAGCCCTTCCTTGCCCGCCATGGTGGCAAAATCGCAGGGGTCCTTGCCCTGTGGGACGAAGGCCAGCTTGATGTCCAAATGCTGCGACAGACAGACCTCCAGAGCCCGATTCGCCGCAGCCATGCCCGCGGTGTCGCTATCGAACAACAAAACGACTCTCTTCGCATACCGACGCAGAGTCCGGCCGTGCCCAGCGGTGAAACTCGTCCCCAAGGTCGCGACGAAATTCGTGCAGCCGACCTGGTGGGCCATGATCACGTCGGTATACCCCTCGACGATGACCGCGGTGCCCGTCCGGACGATTTCGTGACGGGCCTGCTCCAACCCGTACAGCGTGTTGCTCTTGTCGAACAGCGGCGTCGTCGGCGAGTTTATGTACTTGGCGCCCATGCCGTTCAACGTTCGTCCGCCGAAGGCGATCACCCGCGCGGTGGCGTCGGTGATGGTGAACATCAACCGATTGACGAACTTGTCCTGGTTCGGCCCGGCGATCAGCCCGGCCGCCTGCAAGACGTGCAGGGAAGCCCGCTTGGCTGCCGCGGCCCGGGCCAGGGCATCCGACGCGTTAGGAGCCAGACCCAACCGCCAAGTCTGGATGCTCTCGGCGGAGATCTTCCGCTCGGCCAAATAGTCCCGCGCCTGCCTGCCCTTCTCAGGATCATTCAGACATTCCTGGAAGAACTGCATCGCCCACTTGTTGGCCTTGGCCAGCAGGTTGGGGTCGATCTGGTCGGACTGGCCGGCATCCTGCGACACCATCCGACGAACCGGCTCCAACTGAATCCCGGCGCGATCGGCAAGCCGCTCGATGGCTTGCGGAAACGTCAGCCCCTCGCGCATCTGGACAAATTTCAATACGTCGCCGCCGGCCCCGCAGGCGAAGCACTTGTAGATCTGCTTGTCCGGGTTGACGTACATGCTCGGTCTGTGGTCCTCATGGAATGGACACAGGCCGAGCCATTCGCGGCCCTTCCTTTTCAGGCTGACGTGCTCACCGACCACGTCAACAATATCGTTCGCCTGCTGCACTCGAATGATCGCAGCATGGTCATACACCCCTGGCATAAAACGCTACTCAAGTCCTTCCTTCGCGCCTTCGGCGGAAATCCTCCACCCGCCAGGGGTCAGACTCAGGCAAGACCCCGGCCCCGGCGATGTCACTCATAGGTTTAACTACTAAATATAAGGGCCGGAAAGACAAAAAGTCAAATCGTGCCAATACAACCCCGCTTCTCATGCTGAAAAACGCCATTTTGTCATGTTTGGACACTTGGTGAAACGATACGTAACGTCGTACAAGCCCCTAACGGCATCCCGGTGGGATCTGGGGAAACTCAGGAAACCGAGGGGGATTCAAAACCCTGGAGACGGAAGAATCCGAAGGCGGTCCGCGTGGTCGCCTCCGCCAAGTCCTCCAGACTGACGCCCTTGAGTTGCGCCAGGAACCGAGCCGTGTGGATCATCAGGGCAGGCTCATTGGGTTTGCAGTTCCGGACCGGCTCCGGCGACATGTACGGGCAATCCGTCTCGATCATTAGCCGGTCCAGAGGGACCACTCGTGCGGCCTCGCGTGTCGACTCGGCGTTCCTGAAGGTGATGACGCCCGTGAACGACACGAAATACCCCTTGTCCAGGACCATTCGGGCCTGCTCTGCCGAACCGCTGAAGCAATGAAAGACCACGCCGGCAAGTCCCCTGCCACAGCCGTCGAGAATGTCCATCGTTTCTTCGAATGCGTTGCGACAGTGAATCACCACAGGCAGGCCCAACTCGCGGGCGATGTCAAGATGGGCTTCGAACACACGCTTCTGGTCCGGCTGCTTGGAGAAATTATAGTGGAAATCCAGGCCGGTCTCACCGATCGCCACGACTTTCTCCTGCCGGGCCACCTCTTTCAACTCTTCCAGAGCCCGCGCATCCGCACTCTGGGCGTCGTGCGGGTGAATCCCCACCGTGGCAAACATGTTCTTATACTGCCCTGCCAGTTCGACCGCCTTGTGGCTATCCTCCAGATGCGTCCCGACAGTAATCAATCCTTCAACCCCGCCCGCCCGGCTCCGCTGGACCACCCGCGGCACATCCGCCGAAAGCGGTTCGAACGTCAAATGGCAATGAGTATCGATCAGCTTCATCGTCTACAGCAATCTCTCACGTATCCATGCCGGGTCGCGACGGCAGTTCGGAACGCCGTAGACCCGGAGCCTCCAAAATTCTGATTCTCATCGCGTGGCTTCTCGCATTCTCTCTCGTGCCTGGTCCAAGTCAACAAGAGCCATCTCGTCGAGCGACAATGTGATTCCCATGATCTGATCCTGTCTTCCGGACTCATTGGCACTTGTGCCAACAGTATATACCACACCCACGGGGGCACTCCAAATCGTGGGGTCTACGGTATGAAGGCGTTTTCATAGTGGCGAATTTCTGGAGGGCCGCGGCGGCCGAGGATCAGGGTGACGACATCGAATCGCAGCGGGCGGTCTTCGATCCTGTGGACGGCCAGGAAATGGCGGGCGGCCCGGGCCACGCGGGCGCGCTTAGCCGGGGTGACCGTCGCCTCAGCCGTACCGAAACGCTCATCGGCTCGGGATCGGACCTCGACGAAGACCAGCGTACGATCGGCGTCCACCATGATCAGGTCCAGTTCGCCGACCTTGCAGGAGTAGTTGCGGGCGAGGGTTCGCAGACCCTTGTTCCGGAGGTACCGCTCGCAGCGTCTCTCTCCCCACCGGCCCAGCCGGGCCCTGTCGTTCAACAGCCTGCGTCGAATCAGGAACAGCATCGCATTTACGATTTGCTATTGGTTATTTGCTATTTGGGCGCGCTGCCCGGCGTGGGAAGCGCGCCCGAGTTTTCAGATCGCAAATAGCAAATCGCGGATCGTCAATTACTTGCTGGTGTGCTCGCTGTGCCGCTGCGAGAGCTTGACGGCCTTCCCCGTCCGCTCGCGGAGGAAGTACAGCTTGGCCCGGCGGGTCTTGCCGCTGCGGGTGGGCACGATATCCAGCACGTTGGGCGAATGGACCGGGAACTGCCGCTCGACGCCTTCGTTGGCGACGATCCGTCGGACGGTGAAACTCTCGTTGACGCCACGACCCTTGCGGGCGATGACCGTGCCGGTGAAAATCTGGGTCCGGGTCTTGTCGCCTTCCTGGATGCGGCAGTGCACGTCCACCGTGTCGCCGACCTCAAAGTGCGGTATCTCTTTCTTCAGGCTCTTGCTCTCGACTGCATCCAGCAACTTCGTTTTCACGGTTAATCTCCCGAGATCGTAAATCCAGACCACAATGAAACCCGTATTCTATGGAGGTCTGACCCCAATGGCAAGGCATTTTTCGATGATTTTGGCAAATGCCCCTGTGGATTGCCCGTCGGCGTGTGCCGACTGCGTCTTGCGGCCATCGAGCAAGAGATGCAAACGCATCCTAAATCCCTGTTAAATCAGCAGATAGGATCTCCCTCCCGGGACCGCAATCCCCTGCGACAAACTGCCTATTCCGCATGGCGGGCTGCAGGCGAACCGGAAGGATGCATTTCCGATTCGCTCGCAAGCCGACTTCGGAGCATCCGCTGGACCTCCTCGATATCTCCACGGACCTCGTCCACCGACCGCCCCTGAATCATCGCGACCTCGTCGGGTTCCCAGCCGTCGAGCACGTGCAAGGTGAACGCTCGTCGCCGGTCGGCGGGTGCGTCGCTCAGTTGCGTCATTACCCACTTCATCTGATCGATCGCCGCCAACTGGGCCCAGGGCTCGTCCGCCTCGTGGCACGGCAGCACGTCTTCAAGCGTCACGGGATTGGGGGTCTCCCAAATCGGGGTGTCGTCCGAGAGGGGGAGTTCCGGCGTTTCGAGGCCCGATCCGACCCCTTGAACCGAGCCGTCCAGAGGCAGAGTCTTCCGCACGCTTGCGATCTGCTCGTCGAGCGTCTCGTGCAGAAGCTGGGTCAGCCAGACCTCCAGGGGCCGGCGGTCATCCCACCGGTCCCGGCGCGACCAGGCCCGCAGAATCACCTCATCGAGCAGGTCATCCACGACCACCTGCTCGCGTCCGATCCGCCTCTGCAACTCGGCGATGACCAGCTCGTGGCGGGCGTGATCCCAGAGCCGATTCATCAAGGGGGTCAGCAGATTGAAGAACGCATCCTTGTCCAGGCCGACGGGTTCAGGTCGAAGTTGCGACTGCACACGCCGCGACACCTCGCGACGATGCCGCTTGCGATCGTGTAGATGTTCCCGACGGATCAGGTCCTTGTGCCGGCGGATCCCTCCGACCAGCTTGTCGACCACCGCGTCGATCGCTTCCCGGTCCGTCGGCGAGGAAGCCTCTGCGGCCAGGGAACCGGTGGGCAAGAGAAGAACCGCGCGGACGTCATGCCGTTTGGCCTTGTGCGTCACGGTCAAACGCAGTTCCCGCTGATCTTCGGGGAATCGGGTCAAGAGCCTCTCGATCCGCGGCACCTTCTGCTGCCAGTAAGACTTGATGGCCTCCTTCTGCCAGTCCGGACAACCCTGAAACACCATGTGGTCCGACATTCCCTGTCACTCCTGATCACCTCAACCGGGTCGGCCCGCCCGGCCCCAATCCCCGATGGCTGCGCCGGCCTATCCATGCCTTCGGAACGCCCCCTGGATCGCCTCGGTCAACTCCACCTGCTCGTCGTCGTCCAATGGCTCGCCCTCTTCGAGCCTTTGTATCCTGGCGTCGATCTCCAGATCCTCGTGCCGCAGGTGGGCAAGCATCTCCTCCTGTTCGGCCGCTCGGCGGTCCAACTCCTGGGTTTCATAGTCCCAACCGACGATCCCGCCCAGCAATGACGCAGCCGATCTGACAGCCTGAGCGTCCTGGCGATCCGAAAGATAGAACGGAACCTCGATCCAGAGACCGGCCGCCTGGAGGCCCCTGCGCCCCGCCAGCCAGAGCAGGTATGTGCTCATGTGCGGCGTCCCATGCCAACGCAGCCCGGCAGGCAGATGCCCCTTGAGCCTTCGCTGGACGTCGGTGCCGTTGAAGACTCCGAACACCCGGCGGTCGAACGTATGAGGGATCATCGACACGATCCCGTCGACCGTGTACACAGACTCCACCTTGTAGTGCTCCGCCAAATCCAGCACCGCGTTGAGGAACTCGTACCGTCGGGACTGGGGCTCGTCGGACCGCAATAGCAGCAGGTTGCGGTGATCGTCGTGGAAGAACCGGCTCTGCGGGAAGGTGGCGATGTTGCTCTCGACGGCCACACCGCCCACGGAGAAGAAGTCCGTCGGCTCGATCTGACAGAAGCTGTGTCCTCCCGCCGCGCCGGCCAAGAAGTCGGCCACTCCCCGGCTGACATCCCCGATGTCCTTCATCCAGCCCACAATCAACGAGGGCTTCTCCAGACGCGGCTGCGACGTGAAGCGAAAGACCTCAGGCTTCCTTGTCGGAGTTGTCTTTGAAGATCTCATCGATATGCTCCAGAATGTCTTTCTGTTCGGCTTCTGTAATCGGGCCGAGGTCCGCTCGCCGGGGGTGCCGCAGAATCTCCATCTCCTCTCGAACCTGCTCGGGCAGTTCGTCCACGGTGACCAGGGCGTCGAGGACCTGGTCAATGTTCGCTTCCACCTTCTCAGCGGTCTCCTGGAGTTCTCGCAAGTCCAGCGGCACGTGGAGGATTTCGCCGAGGACCTCCAGCACGGAGATCGACGCCTTCGGATAAGGCCAAGGCGCCCCTTGCAGGTAGTAGGGAACCTCCCCCATCAGGCAGATCGCCTCCACCTCCCGGCTCCGCGCCACACCCAGGAGCAGGCCGTTGAGACCGGTGATGGCCCCCTCGCCTTGCCAATCTCGGATCTCCGACATGAGAATGGTGTTGCGGTACTCGCGAATCTCAGGAATCAGGTCCAAGCTGTTCGGCACCGCCCACACCTTCGGCTTGTTCGTATGGTGGATCGTCGTTACTCCCGCACCGGCTGTGTAGATCCGCCGGCAGCCCAGCATGTCCGCGACTTCGAGGACCATTTCGGCCATCTCATACGTCTTGTGTGGATCCGAGGGCTGCTGCTCGCCGACGAGGAAGACCACGTCCTGGATCGGTCCGTGAAAGGCATAGAACCGGGTAGCAGGAAAACGCATATCCTCGATCAATCCGTTGACGATCAAGGCGCGGGAAGGCTCGAAGAAGCCCTCCGGTTCGATCTCCCCAAAGGGTTCTGCCTTGGCCAGCCGGCGTATCGTATTGATGGCGACCAGGCCGACTTTTCCGATCCCGGACCAGCCGCAGATCATGATGGGCTGATTCAGGTCGGGTTCACAGTATAGTCGGAATCCCATGCCAACTCCTTTCCCATCCCGGAGGCCGCGGTTTTCACGTGCGACCTCTCGCTACAAGTATAGGGTTGGAGTCGTCGAATGGTTCAATTCTGCAATGGGCGAATGACTTGCGAGCCCAAATCCATGAGCAAGGTCAGAAAAGCATCTTGACCAGATCGATCGGTTCGATCCGAAACATCGAGCCCTTGCCTTCGAAGAACCCGTGCATGGCGATCATGTGCATACCCAGGTCGGACCAGCGCACGACCTCGTCGGAATCCTTGCGCCGAACGGTGGTGATGCGCTTGAAGTAACGGCCTTGATGCCGCCACGGACAGGGCAAAGATCCTCGCGTTTCGTCCACCTGGGCCTCCCGGCCGGGAACGATCTCCACCCAGAGCCCCTGTGCCGGAGCGGCCTTGTCCGTGATCTCCTGCATCCTCGCGGCCAGTTCCTTGGCGGTCCTGCCCAGCCGGAACAACTCCCTGGCGTCCGCATCAATCACTTCGGACACGCCGCGGGGGTCGTCGCCCATGAAACCGCCGGCCACCAGGGTGGAGGCCCTCAGCGAGACGTCCAATCGTTGCTCGTCAGGTCCCTGTTTCATATGGCCCTCTCACGCGAATTTGTCGTAGAAAACCCGGTCGTTCGTAACCCCCAACTCGTTGAGGACCCTGATCGAGGCGTCGATCAGGCCCGGACTGCCGCACAGGTAGGCTTCGTACGGGGCCCCGTTTTTCACGTCCCGCTGCACGGCCTGCGTAACCAGACCGGTTTCGCCGTTCCAGGTTTCCCCCTCCTGGGGCTTTGCGATCACCGGCACGAACCGGAAGTTCGCCAGGTCCGATTCGAATTGTCGCATCTCTTCGACCATGAACATCTCTTTGACCACGTTGGCTCCGAAGAAATATACCGCCTCCCGTTGGTTCTGCGTGTTCCTCATGTGGTGCAGGATGCACTTGATCGGGGCCATGCCCGACCCGCCGGCGATGAACACGATCGGGGCCTGCGTATCCGAGAGACGGAAGCTCCCATAAGGTCCGTTGAGCCGCATCTCGTCGCCCTCTTTGAGATGGTTGAAACAATAGGTCGTGCAGATCCCGTTGGGCACCAGGCGAATGATCAGATCGATGATCCCTTTCTCCGCGGGGTCCGAGGCAATCGAATAGGCTCGATACACCGGTGCCGGGCTCTTCTCGTATGCCGGCGTCTGCAGTTGGACGTACTGACCGGGGATGTAGTCCATCGTGGTCGGTTCGATCAACTGGAAGCGAAACAGCTTGATATCGTGCGTAAGGTCCTGGATCTTCGTGCAGCGGGTCACATACTCGCGGATCGAGAACAGCTCCCGCGGGATCTGAATCCGCAGATCGCTCTTGACCTTGACCTGGCAGGACAGCCGCACCTGGGCCGCCCGCTCCTCCTGGCTCAGGTACGGCTCCTCGGTGGGCAGGATCGCTCCCGCGCCTTCGAGCACCTTCAACTTGCACAGGCCGCACGTGCCTCGGCCGCCGCAGGCGCTGGGGATGAAGATCTTCTCCGCTGTCAGCATCGACAGCAGGGTCTTGCCCCCCTGCACGGTCAGTTCCCGTTCCTCGTTGATGGTGATCTTGCACGGGCCGTAATTGGCGATGAATCGTTCGGAGACGACCAGGACCGCCGCCAAGGCCGCTGCGATGGAGCTTACGATCAAGATGGAGATGAGCGTGGAACCGAGCATCAATGCCCCGTGAATTCTGTCTTTCTTACCGTCCCTGGAGCACCCCTGCGAACCCGATGAAGCCCAAGGCCATCAGGCCCGCCAGGATCAACGTGATCCCAGGGCCCTGCAAACCGCGAGGGATGCGGTCGGTGGCGAGCTTCTGCCGGATGCCGGCCATGGCCATGATCGCCAGAAACCAGCCGACGCCGCTGCCGAACGCGTAGCCGATCGTGACGAGGAAGCTGTAGTCGCGAATCACCATGAACAGGGCTGCCCCGAAGATTGCACAGTTGACCGTGATCAGAGGCAGGAACACCCCGAGCTGCTGATACAGGAAAGGCGAATACCGCTCCACCGCCATTTCCACCAACTGCACGAAGGCCGCGATGATGATGATGAACAGGATGAATCGGAAGTACTCCAGACCCAGCGGAACCAGAACCAGGTGATAGGCCACCCAGTTGAGCGAGGTCGTGCAAGTCAGAACGAAGATGACCGCCAGGCCCAGGCCGAACGCCGCCTTGATCTCCCGCGAGACCCCGATGAACGGACAGAACCCCAGGAAGTACGCCAGCAGGATGTTCTGCGTGAAGATGGCCGCGACGAATACGACGAAGGCTTCTCCGATCTCGGCGCTCAGGTTCATTTCTTTGCCTCCTGTCCTCTCTGCTGGACCCATCGAAAGAACCAAACCACCATGGCCAGCATGAAGAACGCCCCCGGCGGGGTCACCATGATGATCCACTTGTCCCAGCCGGGCCCCGAGAAGAACGGAACCGGCCGGCCCAGAAACGTCCCCACTCCCAGCAACTCGCGGGGCACCGCGATGAGCAGCAGAATGAACGTATAGCCCAACGCGTTGAAGAACCCGTCGAGGAACGCTTTGCCGGGCGGCTGGTTGTTCGCGCAGGCCTCGCACCGTCCCATCACGATGCAGTTGGTGATGATCAGACCCACGTACGGCCCGAGATTGGCCCGCATGGACGGCCAGTAGGCCCCCAACATGACATCCACGATGATCACGTAGAACGCGATGATCAGCGTCTCGACCATCATGCGGATGTTCCGAGGCGTGTAGTTGCGAAGGATCGAGACGGTAGTGGCGCTGAGCGACAGCGCAAACACCAGCCCGACGCACATCACGAGGGTGTTCAGGACGAGATTCGTCACCGCCAGCGTGCTGCAGATCCCAAGGACCTGGCCGAAGATCGGGTTGTCCCGCCACAAGCCCTGCATCGCAATGCTCGGGGTCTTGGCCCCTGGCGCCGGATTCATGGCAAGCCCCCTTCTCCGTCGAGACCGGCCCGCCAGTCCCGGATGGCCTGATTGATCATGCTTTCGACCCTCACGCTCGTCTGCGTGGCGCCGGTGACCGCGTACACGTCGTTCTGGCCCAGATCCGCGCCGGGCTGGCGCATCGCGATCGGCCTTTCACCCGGTGCGATCGTCCTGCCCTCGAACTGGCTGCGGAACGCAGGCTTGACGATCTCCGCCCCCAGGCCCGGTGTCTCGCTCTGCTCGTAGAACGCGATCCCGGTCACGGTCTTCCGATCGGCCGCGACGCCGATGATCCCGCGAATGGGCGCCCAGAACCCCTGCCCTTGAAAAGGCACCGCATAGGCGACGATCCGCCCGTCCTGTTGCAGGGTGTATGCGCCGCCGGCGGAGGCGTCCGGCGGGCGGACCCGCTCGGTAAACCGCTGGTGGATCTGGGCCCCGCGCAGAGGCTGCGTCTGGCCTTCCTCGACAGGCAGAACCTGGAGCACCGCCGCCTCCAGGGCCTGCCTGGCGTTGGCCTGGACCCGCTCGCGCGTCAACGCCGACAATCCGATCACGACCGAGCTGAACGCCGCGGCGACGATGAACATGTAGACGACGGGATAGGCTCCGGTCTGACGCATCAGGCGCTGGGCTCCTTCCCCTGCCGTCTGCGGGCAGCCGACGCCGCGAGGGCCTTGACGCCGTAATCGATGATCGGCGCGAACATGTTGCCGATCAGGATGGAGAACATCAGACCTCCGTTGAAGATCGAGAAGTTCCGAATCACCACGCTGCACGCGCCGATGAGGGCTGCATAGATCCCCCGACCCAGTTCCGTCTTGGGGGCGCTGACCGGATCGGTCGCCATGAAGAACGCGCCGAACAGCCAGCCGCCGCCCAGCAGCGCGGTCACCGCGGACGGGACCGGCGGCACCCCCGCCCAGTGAAGGATCTGGCTCAGCAGAGCATACGTAAGAACGATCGTGACGATGATCGTTCGACTGGCGGTCCTGGAGAAAAACAGATACAGGCCGCCAATCAGAACCAGCAGAATGCTGGTGACTCCCATCGTCCCGCTGACCCGTCCGAAGAAGAGCCGTTTCCAGAACGAATTTCGGTCCACGCGAACCGTCTGATCCTCCGGAATGTCGAATGGGATCTCCGCCTGCGCCGCGCCATCCGAAGTCAGAACCATCCGCCCGGATTTCAGATACGCCAGGGGAGTGGCCCCAGTGACTGCTCGCGCCGACGACGAAGACGTGACAGAGGGAACATCCTCCCTCTCTCGCGGCACAGCCGTGGTCCACCGATCCAGCGCCCCCCACGTCCCTTCGGCCGCAGGCGACCAGACCGCGGTCATCGCCACCGGGAAGCAGACGTAGACGAAGCACCGACCCGCCATGGCCGGGTTGAAGAAATTCCGCCCGAAACCGCCGAAGATCTCCTTCGTGAACATGATTGCGAAGACGGCGCCGATCGTCAGGACGTGCCAGGGCACCGTCGGCGGCATGATCAGAGCGAGAATCGTCGTCGTGACGAAGACCGACTCCGTGACGGGCTCGCCCCGCAGGCGGGTGAACGCATACTCGACGAAGAACCCGACCGCGCCCGACCAGAGAATCATCGCCAGGCTCCGCCAGCCGAAGTAGTACACTGAGCCAGCCACACAGGGCAGCAACGCCAGCAAGACGCGGCGTATCATCATCTGTTTGAGCAACAGGCGTTTCGGTTTCTTCTGTGGAACCATAGCTTCAAGGACTTTGGGGACGCGACGTCCCGTTAACAATCAGGAAATCCCTTACGGCGGTCCAACCTCCGCCTCGGGGCCCATCCGTTCGAAAGCCGCTTACGCCTTCGGCAAGAGCAGCCCGAGCAATTCCGCCCGCTCAGAGAAGTCGGGCACGAGAACGTGCGCGCCAGCCTTGATCAGGCGGGCGCGTTTGTCGAGATTCAGCCCATAGCGCCGGACCTCGTCGGACGCGACGCCAATCGCCAGGCCGCCCCGCTTACGCGACTCGCGGAGCTCGACCGGGCCGTCGCCGAAGACGGCCAGTTCCGGACCTTGCAGGCTGTTCTCCTTCAAGATCCGATCGAGCACCATCTTCTTGGAGCAACTGTCGATGTCGCCGACTGCGCCGTAAATGCCGCCGTTGAAGAGCTTCGCATGACCGAGGGCCTCGGCCTCCGCAACCACGTCCGCGTGGTCCGTGCCGCTGGCCAGATAGAGCGTCACGCCGCGGTCGCGCAGCGTCTGGAGGAACTCGACCGCGCCTTTGACGGTAAAGTCGGTCACGTCGAGTTGGCCGCGTTTGAGTTTGGCCAGTCGCTCATTCACCATCTCCATCAGCGCGTCGTTGTAGACCCGCTTGTAGCCGAAACGGTCGAGGACCTTGTCCGACGGCACGATGCCGAACTCGCGGACCATGCCCACCAGGCCCTCCATCTGTACGATGGTCTGGATGCCGGTGGACTTGTCGATGAAGTCCAGGACCCGCTCGCGAACCTTGCGGTAGAGCGACTCGTCCGCGGCTGCATATCGATCGCCCAGAATGGCCTTGATCATGACCGGCGTCATGATCCCCTCCCAGCCTTGGCGCAGCGTGCTGATCGTGCCGTCGTTGTCGAAGACCGCGTGGCGAATGGAAGACAGTGACCCGTGATCCGTGACCCGTGGCCCAAGGCACGAGTCACAAGCTACGGGCCACGCCCCTGTGATCTCGATCTCCATTCCCGGCTGGTACTTCGCCCTTCGCGGGCTCTCGGCCAGTTCCGGCTCGTAGATGAAATCGGGGTCTTTGGCCACAGCGAGAATCTCGTCGCCGCTGGCGGTGCCCGTCTGGAAGAGCTTCTGGACGGTGACCGCAGCGGCAAAGTTGGCGAACTCCGCAGCTTCCGCCGCCGGCACGCCGGCGCCAAGGCACAAAGCCAGCGAACTGGTCACCGTGTCGCCCGCGCCGACGGGGTCGAGCTTCTTGAGCAGTTGAATGCCGGGGACCTCGTGCACTCCGCCGGCGTCGATCGCGAGCATGCCCTTGGCGCCGCGAGTCAGGAAGACCGGCTTGTTGAACCAGCCGAAGAGGTTCAGCGCGTATCGCTTCACGTCGTCGAGCGAGGGGTTCTCGTCCCGAGCGACCTGCACGCCGTTGAGGCGGGCCGCTTCGCGGTCGTTGATCTTGCGAATGATGTGCTTGAACCGGTCCCCGAAGTGGCGGGAATCGAGCAGGATGGGCTTGTTCGCGCACTCGGCGAAGAGCTTGTTGGCTCCTTCGATGAACGACTCGTTCGTGATGCTGCCAGGCACCTGCTGGTTGACGATCATCGCATCGGCCGTCCGGAGCGCGTCGCGAATTCCCTCCAGCAGCGCCGCGTCGGTGGCGGCGCTTCGCTTGTTGAAGAATCCGAAGTCGACGCGCGGTTCCTCGCGTTCGTCGAGATAGGGCTTTCCGAAGGCAACCGTGTCGTAGTTCTCCTTCTGAACCACCAGACGCGTCGTATCGACGCCGAGACCTTCGAACTGCCGGCGAAGCTCCCGGCCGAAGATGTCGTCGCCGATCACGCCGACCACCTGAATCGACTTGGGCTTCAGCGCCGCGAGGTTCGCCACGACGTTCGACGCGCCGCCCAACGAGCAATAATGCCGCCGGACCGCGCGGGCCTGGAGACCCGTCTCCTCAGAGACCTCGGACCCCTTCGGGTCCAGCATCCAATACGCGTCGATGCAGAAGTCGCCGTACACGGCCACGCGGGTCTGTCCGATCTTGCCCAGAATCTCTCTAATACGATGTTGGTCCATGTTCCTCTCGTCACAATTCGAAGCTCGAAATCCGAAACAAATCCAAATGATCAAAATCCAAGTCTCAAAACGGATTCTCCGAGGGGCGACAGCGTTTCGGTCATTGAGATTTCGGTCCTTTGCATTTGTTTCGAATTTCGAAATTCGGATTTCGAGTTTTCTTCGTCTACAGGCCTTTCACAATCTCTTTATACAGGAGCGGAACCGTCTGCTTCTGGTCGCCCTGGACGTAGAGGCCCCGGCCGCCGAACGCTTCGGGGATCCGGGTGACCACGCTCTTCTGATCGCGGAAGTAGTAGCCTTGCGCCGCTTCGTCCGTCATTTGCCTGGCTTCGTGCTCGCGCAGGTCGAAGTCAGCCGTGAGGATTCCGTGCGGCACGCTGCCCACGTTGGCCGCCATCGAGACCGCCTTAAGCAGCACCTCGGGACCGGTGACCGCGCTGCCGATGTTCAGGACGACGCCGCCCTTCGTGAGGTTGCAGATCTCGTTCGTATAGAGGAGAAAATCCCGGCCGGAGCAACCACCCTTGGCCTGACCGTCGAAACTCGGATGCTGGTCGATCACGTCGACGCCGATGCCGACGTGCACCGTGAACGGGACGCCCTTGCGGTAGCAAGTCGCCAGAAGGCTGATCTCCGGATGCGAAAATTCCCTGGGCGAGTCGCTCTGCGCCGCGATCTCCAGCACCTGCCTGCGGAAGGGCTCGTCGCAGATCATCCGCCCGAGCGTCTCGCCGTAGCCGAGCTTGTGCCGGTTGCCCACGGACAGCGCCGCGTTGATGTAGCCGAACTCGTAGGCCATGCCGAACAGGCCCTTGTCCAGGGCGGCAGGGACGTTCTCGCTCGTCTCGCCGATCAAAGCCAACTCGAAATCGTGAATGCTCGTGGCGCCGTTGCCGGCGACCAGCGTTAGGCAGTCGCGCTCCACCAGATCCACCAGCAGCGGGCCCAACCCGTTCTTGATCAGGTGCGCACCGGTGAACAGGATCACGGGCTTGCCCTCCCGGCGGGCGGCGACGATCGCCTCGGCGACCGCCTGAACGTCGCGGAGAACCTCCGGCGGAACGTCGAACGCCGCACCGCTCACATGCTTGGGCAACACCAGGTCGTCCAATTTGACCTTGTTGCTTCGCGTCGCCAGCAGGTACGTCTTCACCCGCCCGGCGTCAAACGCCTTGAATCTACCCTCGTATTCCATGATCGGCAGCGCTCTCCGCAATCAACCCAGCAACCGTTCGAGTCGTTTGATGGACTCGATCAGGCAGCGGATCGTGTGATAATTGACTTTCCAGGAATGGCTCATGTGATTCCATCGAACGGGCTGGCCTTCGCGGCTCAACAGCGGCCACCATTCGCCGACCGGGTGGTTGATCATCTTGTCGAAGACGAACCGGTGGACGTTGTAGTAGGCCGGCCAGTAGGTCTTCATCCCGAACCGCAGGCAGCCCTCCAACATGCCGATCATGACTTCCGCCTGCTGCCAGAATTCCTTCTCGGTGTCGTAGATGCCTCCGGCGTGGGGACCTTCGGTGTAGACGCCGCCGTACTCGGGGTCGATGCCGTTCTTCATGCCGTGGTCCATCGCCTTCTTGACCACCTTCTTGTAGTCGTCCCAGCCAGCCCCCAGCACGTCTGTGGCGTGCGCCAGCAGCCAGGCGAACTCGACGTTGTGCCCGGCGGAGGTGTTGTCCTGGGCATTGGGTTTGGCTCCGCCTTCGGCGAACCGGTCCCAGCCCCACACGACGTCGAACTTGATCTGCGGCGCGACCTTCCAGTCGCCCCAGAACTGCGGGATACCCGTCGCGTACCGTTTGTGCAGAATCTTCTTGAGCAGAATGTCGATGTCTTCCACCAGCGTACGCCGATGGATTTCCTGCTTCGTGCACTCGTACATGTTCGTGAAGGCTTCCATCAGGTGCATGTGGACGTCGAGCGTCTTGCGGTCGCCGCCCTTGGGGCCGGGGCCGCAGAGGGTCCAGTCGCGTTCGAACATCTCCCAGTACCCGCCGTAGCTCGTCTCGGTCGCGTACTTCTTCACGAGGTCGAAGACCTTCTCGGCATACTCCTGACCGCGCCGGTCTCCGGTGGCCATGGTGTACTCGGTCAATCCGTACATGGCGAAGCTCAGACCGTAGAGGATCTTCTTGTCCACGACGATCTCGCCTTTTCGGTTGGCCATCCAGTAGAAGCCGCCGTACTTCTCGTCCCAGAGCCTGTTCAGGACGAAGTCCACGCCGTGCCTGGCGAACTCTGCACACTGGCCCCCGCCGTAACCGGCCCGGTGGGCCGCCGACATCGAATAAATGAACCGCATCTGGCCCAGCATCGATTTCTCGTCGGTGCCGGAGTCCTTGCCGTCCTTGTCGAAATGGGTGATGAAGCCGCCGTATTGGTCGTCCTTGGCTCGATTCATCCAGAACGGGAGCAGTTCCGTGGTCAGATGATGCCTGCACTCGTCCAGACACGCCGAAATCTGCTTTTTGTCCACGGCCATTCCATAGTCCTCCTGTTCTCCTTGGCAACCCAGGGGCGGACACCCGCCCGCAAGACCGTTATCATACCGCCGACAAACGAACCTGCAAGACCGGACGCGACGGGAAATCGGGACGACGAGCATCCCGCGATCGAGTACAATGCCCCGCAATGAAGATCCTCTCGACAATGCGGTCCGTCCGGTCGAATCTGCAAAGGGCTGCCGTGCTCTTTCCGGCCATCGGTGTGCTGGCCGCCGGGTGCGGTTCGACCGCAACCGAATCAGTCGCAGCGTTGGCGCGCGGCCCAGGGAGTTTCGCCCTCTGCACGCAGGGGAACAAATTGGAGGATCCGCCGGCGCTGGTCTTCGTCGAATTCGTCCGGACCCCGCAGGACGTGGTGGACCGAATGCTCAAAATGGCGCGCGTGACCGCAAACGATGTGGTCTGCGACCTCGGCTGCGGGGATGGACGCATCCTCGTCACCGCAGCCAAACGCTACGGATGCCGTGCGATCGGATACGACCTTGACCCGCTCCGTGTCGCGGAGGCCAGGGAGAACGCCAAGCGCCACAAGGTATCACACCTGGTCGCAGTCGAGCAGAGGAACGTCTTGTCGGTGGATCTGGAGGGCGTGAGCGTCGTCACGATCTACATGGGCACCGAGATCAACGCCCAATTGATCCCGCAGTTGAGCCGCCTGGGGCCCGGGGCAAGGATCGTCTCGCACGACTTCGGGATCGGCGACATCCCGCCGGATAGGATCGAGACGATGACCTCCCGAGAGGACAATCGTCGGCACAGGATACTCCTGTGGCGATGCCCGTTGCCGACTTCCGGCGAATAGCCGTCTCCGAACGAATCAACTCCTGGCCTGGTCGAGAATCAGATTCTTGACCTTCTGGCTGGGCAGGTTCAAGGCTCCGAACGCCGCCGCCGCCGCGGATCGAATGCCGGCATCCGTCTCGGTGGACTGAATGAGAGCGTACATCGCCGCGACGCTCGCGTCGGGCAAGAGGTTGCCATGGAGCTTGGCGGAACCGGCCAGGGCCTCGAACGCCGCGATCTGCACAGGCATCTCCTGGGCGGCGTTCATCGCCATGTCGGCGATGGCCCGCTGGGCGTTGGGGCTGCTGACGTAAGCCAAGGTCTGGCAGGCCAGGACCTGGATCTGCTGCTGCGAATCCTTCGTGGCCGCCATCAGAGCGGGCAGAGCCTGCGACAGATCGATCACCGGATTGCGGCTGATGGCGAGCTTGTACATCGCCTGGACCGACCGCAAGGCGTAGCTTTCGGCCAGTTCCTCGGACCATTGCCCGAGGGACACGCCCTGCCGATCGTTGCGGCCCAGGGCCTCCGCAAGATTCTGCACGACGATCCGGCTCTCCACGAACTGATCCCGCGGTCCGGCGTTGCCGATGGCGATCGCGGCGCTGTAGCGGACCGCGCGATCCTGGAACGACAGGGCCTGCAAGAGCGGCTGGGACGGTCCCAGCGTGTACATCAGAGACTTCTCGCCGGCGGTGGTCGCCAGGGCCTCGACGGCGCCCAGCGCCACGGCGGCATTACGGTCGTTGACCGCGCGGGCCAGAGCCTGATGGAGATACTCGGGACCGGCCGTCGTCGCGTAGACCAGAGCGGTCGCGTGATTCTCGCCGAAATACTCGGGCATCGAGATCCCGGTGGACTCGGCCTTGAAGAAGGCCGCCAGCCACAGACCGATCGCCAGGCCGAACTGGTCGTCGGCCCGAAGCGACCATTCGCAGCACCGCATCGTCATCAGCTCATGGAAGTAGGCCTGATCCACCGGCGTACGAATCAGCCGGCCGGTCTGGCCGTCCCAGAACCAGATATTCGCGAAGCTCACGTCCGTCGGCGGAGCCAGAGACTCGTCATGGTAGTAGTACCGCTCGCCCAGTTGGTAGAACATCGCGGAGGCGACGCCGCCGGCGGCCCGCGGGTCGATCTGGCGAATGCTCTCGGCCGCGAGGTTCCTCAGGTCCAATGCCTGCGAGGTCTCGACGACGAGCTTCAGATACGGCAGCGACTGCGGATATCCGATCCGGCCCAGTGCCCGAACGATCTCGGCCTTGAGCTGGTTGTTGTTGGTCTGGAGGGCCGCAGTCAGAGGGCGAATGGCGGGCCGTCCGATCTTCGGCAGAACCTCGATCAGGTCGGCCAGTTTGACCTCGTAGGCGGGATTGCGGATCGCTTCGGTCATCGCGTCCAGCATGAAGGGCACCGCGTACTCGCCTGCGTCCTGGAGCCGTCGCGTGGCCGTCATCTTGCCTCGGATCGTTGTGCTGAGCCGCTGGATCTCCTGGACGATCAGCGTGGGCTCGGTCCGCCTGAGGAACCGGCCCTCGTCGACCACCGCCAGGACCTCCTGGGTCAGCTTGGCCAGCTCGTCGTCATGGGCGGTCTCGGCGGCCTTCATGGCCACCTGGTAGCCCTGCTGGTTCTCCTCGACGAGCTTGAACAGCTCGGCCGGGTCGGGATTGCTTTGGAGCACCGCCTTGGCGTAGGCCTTGGCCAGGTCGAGCCGACCGATCTTGGTGTAGTGCAGGAAGTCGTTCCAATTGTCGGCCAGACTCCGCGAGGGCTGCTGAACGCCGGAGGCCGGGGACGCGGTCGGATTCTGCGTAAAACCGGTCCCAACGAAGAAACATCCGATAACCAGAATGCACGCGAGGGTTCGTCCGCTCAACATCAAGACGTCTCCAATATCCTTCCCGTTGCCCATTTCGGGACTTTGCCCGACTGCACACGGCGTGAACAAGCGGTTTGTAAGACCCCTACCTCGCGGCGATTGCAGTCGGGCAGCCCATCCCTTTCGTGACGGTTACAAACAACAAGCCGTCGTAAGTATTCGGCTCCAACGCATTTATACTAAAGTCAAATAGTCTCCCTGTCAACAAAAAACCCATTTCACCCAGACCTCCCTCTTTCCAAGGAATACCGGAAAATGAAAAGGGATGTCCGCGAGAGGCGAAAAGGGTGCCGGTCCGCAAGAGGACCGGCCGGACAGGCCATAGGGATACCCTGCTCCAGGCCCGAGGTGGGTCTGGCATACGATGCGCAGGCTACCGCCGAACTCGGAAGCTTATGAGTCCTTGTAGCGCCGCATTTTGTCGCGGGTGAGGCCCTCGCCGATCAGCGAGAACAGGAACAGTTCCGCCGAGATCAGCAGGTACAAGGGTCCGAGAAGGATGCTGGAGATCAGAGCGAATTCCCGCATCCCTCGGTCCCATGCCCGCCGGTCGCAGTGGACGGCCGCCGCCTCGGTGGCGAAGTAGGCCAACACGCCCGACAAGACCCAAACTGACACGAGCACCAAGGCCATGGTTGCATCCTCCCGACGCAAGAACCGTAATGGCTTCGACAGTGCATACGTCAGCACAGACTCCAATAGCAGGCCTCCTCTTCCTCCTGTCTATTATACCCTCCGAAAGAGCAGAAATCGCGAAATTCCGAGTTTTTTTTGCACCGCCCTTTGACCCACTCTCTGAAGCGAGCCTGACATCTCATCCGGGGGCAGAGAGAACGGTCCCCAGACCGTGCTCCTTCGCCATTGGCCGCTCGCTCTTCGCCTGCGAGCGGCGTCTCGGGTCCGGAACCTCGCCAGGGTACGCTCCGGCCCCTCCTTGGATGCGCAGGGCAGGGAGTCTATTACCTCAGATTTCGTCGTCAAGCTTCGCTTGACGATGCCGCCCGGGGTCGAATTGCCGAGGACTGTTCTGCCGGGACTCGGCGGACAGTCCCGACGGATGTCCCTGCCATGTCACTTCCCGACCGAGCCGACCACGCGGGCCAGTTCCTGCTCGGTAAGGCTCTCGCCCAGGACCACCTTGGGAATCCGCGTCCAGCCGACCAGGTTGAACAGCCTCACGCGGGCCTCATAGGAAGCGTACGTCGGGAACCGCACGACCACGTGCGTGAAGTCCAGCCCCTCGGTCACTCGCTGAATGGACCGCACGTGAGGGTCGGGATTGGCAGCGTTGTGCTGGCTCGGACTGTCGAAGCTGTCCAGCCAGACGGTGTCCAGCCGCCCCGAGGCGTCCCAGACCTCCACGCACCATGCCGCCGGATAGTTACGCACGTTGATCCTGTCCAAAGCGTTTTGCGCCTGTCGAGCGGCATCGAAGGCCTCCAGGGTCAGCGTTTCGAGGATCGCCTTGACCTGCGGGCCCAGGCCCACCAGCCATTCGACGGTCTGGGTCACGACCGACGGGTCGCGGTCGGCCAGCAGCGAGCGGATCGAGTCCAGCGTCATCGCGGGGGCGGAGGCCGCCTGGGTCTGGACCTCTTCGAAGACCTCCGCGCTGCGAAGCGTTTCGTCGCTGCCGTTCACGCGTCCGCCGACCAGGAGCACCGCCCCCGACTCCAGACTCGTCGCGGTGAAATCCCTCCATCGCGGAGCGACCATCAACATCGGGGCCAGCTCGAACGTCCCGCTCTCCGGGCTGTAGATTTCGATCGCCCGCGAATCGTAGTTGCCGCCGAAGACCGCGATGCGTCCGCTGGGCAGCGCCGCGGTCAGCGCCCCGCTGCGTCCCAAACCCAACGCCGGGCCTTCGCTGATTGTCGAGGTGTTCGGATCGAAGATTTCCGTGCTTCGCATCCACACATCCGCAGGGTAGAACGTGCCGCCCAGGACCAAGACCCGGCCGTCGGGAAGCAGCACGCTGCAATGGGAGTACCGCGGGCGCAGCAGCGACGTCCGAATCCGCCCGGAGCGGCCCGCACTGGTGTCGAACAGCTCCAGCGAGTCCAGCGTCACCGGCTCGGACGCCCGATTGCCATAGTTGTACCCACCACAGACCAGCACCTGATAGTCGTTGACCAGCAGCGCGCTATGAGCAACGCGGGCCGCGGCCAGGTCGCCCAGCCCTCCGAACAGGCGCGTCCGCGGATCGAACATCCCGCAGGCGGCCACGGGATTGGTGTCGATGTCCGAGCCGGCGCAGACGAAGACCTTCCCGTCCGGCAGCGGCACGAGAACCGGGAACCGGATGAATCCACCTGTGTACCTGTTGGCCGTGGGGGCGTACTGCTCCGTCAGATACTCGAAGACGCAGTCGTGCTCGCCGTCGACCAGCAAGACGTTGCCGTCGGATAGTGTGACGCCTACGACATCGCCAAACCATTGCGTGGCCCGGCTCATGACGAACGTCTCCGTCGCGGGATCGAACAGTTCCACGTCGGTCCGCCCGAACCCGCCGAACAGGCCCACGCGTCCGTCGCCGAGCAGGGATGCGACGTGCCGCTGCCGGGCCACGTTGGGCGTCTGCGCCGTCGAGCGGGTCTGATAGGAATATCCGCCGAGGGCTTGCGAAGCCCCCCCCAGAACCACAACCGAAACCGCCAGAGCCAACCCGTGCAGACCCCGCCCCTTTGCCTCACGCATCACCGTCGAGGATTTCATCTTCGAACCTCCCATCGCGCGGAATCGCAGATCCGATCCGAGCCGTTCCCCATACGCATCGACCCGCATCCCTGGGTTCCACCGACGCCCTCCTTGTCGATAGTCCATCGGTCCGTCTCATTATACTCTTTAGCAGCCGCTCAATCTACTCGGACGTTGGGCGCGAGAGCCGCTTGCGATGTGTGGAAGTTGCTGAAATCCAGAGGGTTGGGACGGACGCCGGAAACGACTTCCCCGCAGACAGGGCCGATTTCGACCGAGATTTCCATGGGACCGAAGATATTTTCGGATTTTTCGACCCGAAGGG
>DATIKY010000070.1:0-38727 GCA_035476995.1 Sedimentisphaerales bacterium
CCTGGAGGAGATCGTCCAGAGCGTCAGCAAGACGACGGACCTGGTCAGCGAGATCGCGGCGGCCTCTCAGGAGCAGGCGCAGGGGATCGACCAGGTGAACACCGCGGTCTCCCAGATGGACAAGGTGACGCAGCAGAACGCCGCCAACGCCGAGGAATCGGCCAGCGCGTCGGAACAGCTCAGCGCGCAGGCCGAGAGCATGCAGGAGATCGTGGGCCAGCTCGTGGCGATGGTCGAGGGCAGCGGTTCACGGAATCATTCAGAGGGGGCCAGGTCGGGCCGGGACAGCGTGCGTGGGAACATCGAGACCCAGTTCCACGCGGTTTCGAAATCCAAGTCCAGGCCCCGCAGCTTCGGCAAGTCCGACGAAGTGCTGCACACGATCGCACGCCCGTCGGGCAAGGCGCGACCTCACGCGACAAGCCCCTCCGCCAAGTCGGCCATCCCGCTCGAAGGCGATCAGGACAGCCTCAAGGAGTTCAACAGCTAACGAACCCTTTCACCAAAGACCGTTGATGCAACGGCAGACGCTCGGGTGGGCAGGAAGCTCCCCCGAGCGTTTTTTTGTGCCGACATAGGATATCCCTCGCGATGCGACGGAGGGGCCTCACTCCACAGGGCTCAGGGCGGCTTCGATGTCCCCGACGATTCGTTCGTCGAGGGGCGCGACCGCGGGTTCATACCGGCCGATCACCTCGCCCTGGCGATTGACCAGAAACTTGGTGAAGTTCCAGGGGATGTCGCCTCCGAACTGGGGAAGACCCGTCAAGAAACGATACAGCGGGTGGATGTCGTCTCCGCGGACGGAGATCTTCGCAAAGAGCGGGAAGGCCACGCCGTAGGTGGCGGAGCAGAATTCCTTGATCTGCGCGTTCGTCCCCGGCTCCTGGCCGCCGAAGTTGTTGGCGGGGAACGCCAGAACCTCCAGACCTCGGTCGCGGTTCTTCTCGTACAGGGCCTCAAGCCCCTCGTACTGCTTGGTGTAGCCGCACTTGCTGGCCACGTTGACCAGGAGCAGGACCTTGCCTCGGAAGCGGCTCAGGGCGACCGGCTTGCCGTCGATGTCCTCCAATTCGAACGAATACAGATGTTGTGATGCGTCGGTTTTCGGTTCAGCGGTCCCTTCGGAAGGCGAAGCGGCGGGCTCCGGTTCGTGGCCGCATGACGACGCCAGAAACAGCCCGACGGCCAGGATCACGCATGAAAGGGGGGTCTTCACAGGGTTTCTCCTTGTCACAGATCAAAGGCAGGCCCCGCGCTGCGGAGGAAGAGCAACAAAGACTGCGCGGGGCCTTGTGTACGCATCGGTTCAGGCGTTTGCCCGACGCCCTTGTTCATTGCACGTTTTGTCCCGACCCCGAACGCTCCGAGGGTCGTGAGACCATCTGGACCCGTATACGCGGAGAGTATCCCCCGGTTCGAAACGTCCGTCCGGGTTTTCCTCCGCCTAACGGTTGAGCCACCAGATCGACGCGTTCAGAACTCCGGCGAAGGACGTCCGCGCCAGGTACGGAACCAGCAGCCCCGCCGCGGCTCTGGATATCCCGGCGAACCGCCGCAAGGTGACGGCCAGGACGATCCAGAGCAGGACGAGCACCATCAGCGCCAACCCGATCCGATGCCAGCCGAAGAACGCCGGGAACCACAGGGCGTTGAGAATGAGCTGCCCCAGGAACCAGGCCAAGGCCGCCCGCACCGCCCGCGAATCCAGGCCCTTTCGCCACACGAGAAACGCCGCGACGCCCATCAGAATATACAGGATCGTCCAGACAGGACCGAAAACCCAGCCCGGCGGCGTAAAAGAGGGTTTCCGGATCGCTGCGTACCAGGTCTGGAAGCCGGCGGGTCCTGAAGCCAGCGATCCGATCACTCCCGCTCCCAGGCTCACGCCGCAGGCCGCAATCAGTTGGAGAGCATTCTTGCCGCTCACGATCGGTCCTATCATGGGCTGTCCACATGCGTACACTCGTCGCGATGCATCCATCGCTATACAACCCGTCCCGCCGGCGGGTTCCGATCAGACAAAGACAAAATCTCCGTGTGCTTTCACAGAACCTGACGCCCGTTGGACAGTAAAGGAAACACGGGCGGGCGTGACCGTAGCCCGCGGATTGGAAACCGGCAGACAAGAACAGGGGCCACTGACGATTGAAAGGGATCCGAATGAACATCTTCGAATTCGCTATGGACAAGGAGAAGTACAGCGAGTTGTACTACCGCGACCTGGCGCAGAGGAGTACGAGCGCCGGATTGAAGAGTATCCTCATCATGCTGGCCGACCAGGAAGCCGAGCATTACCGAACCATGGAACACATGAAGGCCGGAACGCCGCGAGCGGTAGCCGACACGCCGGTCCTGGGCAGCGCCAAGCGGATCTTCGAGAAGATGCGCAAAGCGGCCGAGAAGGTCGATTTCCACGCCGGGGAGGTGGATCTGTACCGCAAGGCGGCCAAGATCGAGGAGGAGAGCAAACGGTTCTACAATCAAAAGGCCGAGGAGGCGACGGACCCCGTCCACAAGGAGATTCTCCGCAAGCTGGCCCAGGAGGAGGACAAGCACCTGCTGCTGATGGACAGCCTTCTGAGTTTCGTGTCCCGCCCGGAAACGTACCTCGAAGACGCCGAGTTCAGCCACATCGACGATTACGTGGAAGAGGGGTTCTAGCGGTCCGTCGGTGCAACGGTCCCGGCGGAGAACTCTCGTTGCATGTCGCCTTCCAGGCGGATCAGGATGTCCACGAGACTTCGGTTCAGAGCTCCCACGAAGACCTCTGTGGTCCTGTCCTGAACGGGTGTGGCCGCCCGGTAGGTCTGAGCGAAAGCCACCTTCTCCTCGCCGCCGGCGTTGTCCAGCAGGAAGAACCGGATCTCCATCACGGCCGCGGAGGCGGATTCGGTGGAAAAGTCGCCGTACAGGGCCGTGACGTTGCCTTCGAGCGTGTAATCCGGCACGATGCGGCTGCCTGCCGCCAGCACCCGCTGGAAGAGCCCCGAATCGGCCAGCCAGGCCCGAGTCTGCTCGGTGATCATGGTGCCCGGCGCGATCAGGAACTGGCGATAGGCGTCCGTCTCGTACTCGAACCGCCCGAGACGGTAGACCAGGTTGCGGGTCGAAAAAGCCGCGTCCACGCTGAACCGGTGCACCTCCAGGGAACCCTCGACAACCGGCTGGACGGGCTCGCCCGGCCGGACCGCTTCAAGGATATACTGCTGCTTCTCGCCCGATGAACCCGTTGCGCAACCGCCGGCGAACGAGCCGAGAAAGAACAGGCAAAGGCACGGCAGACCAGGCATCCACGGAACTTGCGGCGTGACGCTGCGGGCATCGACGGGTTTGCAGATGCGAATCATTTCAATACCTCCGATTTGCGGGGCGGATTGCTGAACAGGATTTCCGACGGATGCTCCCGGAGCGTCGCGACCAGGTCGCTCAGGCCGTCCAAGGTCTCTCGCAGCTCGGCCAGGATCACCTGGATCTCCGGTCTCTCGGTGGCCAGCACCTTGTTGAGCTGGGACAAGGTCTGGCTGAGCCGGCCCACGACCTCCGGCACGTTGGCCCGACTGGCGGCGCCCTCCGGGGGCATCAGAAGATCCTGGAGGTGCCTGTTCGTCGCGCGCAGCTCGGCGATCAGTCCCTGCGCTTCATGGCTCAGAGCCGGAACGTTCGCGTCCGCCACGGTTCGATTCACAGTCCCCAGGAGCTGCTCCACATCCGAATTGATCTTCACCATGTTCAACGCGGCCAGTTTCTGGTCCAGAGCCGCCAGCACCTCACGCATCTGGCGGCTCAGTTGTGGAATCCGAGCGTCTTCCACCGCCTGGTTGAGCGAGGCCAGAAACTCCCGAGCGGACGCGTTGATCTTGTCCATCTCCAGGTCCTCGATCTTCTGGCGGCTCACCTGCAACAGGGCCCGTCCGTCCCGGCTCAGTTCCGCCAGGTCGGCGTCGACGATGGCCGTGTTCAACGAGATGAACAGCCTTTCGAGCGCCACGGCCAGGCCCCCGACGTTGATGCGCTGCAACTGCGTCAGGATCTTGTCGATGGAGTCCTTGATCGTCGTCAGTTCGCCCGGCGCCGAAGGGATCACGCGATAGATCGGCGCCCAGGGGAACTCATCGACGGGGAACCGGTTCGGATCGAGGTAGTTCATCTCCAGATAGGCCTGGCCGGTGAGGATGTTCGAGGTGATCCGCACGCGGAGACCGCGGGCGATCATCTGCCGCATGGATTCCTCGATCGTCTCGACCGCGAAGTCCGGCATCCTCGATCGCGGTACCGCGGTGACCACGCGAACGTACGGCGCGTAGGGCGAGATGCGGCCGTCCTGCGTCGGCAGATCGTACGCGTTGCCCACGAATCCGATCTGCGAAACCTGTCCGATGCGGACGCCACGGAACTCCAGTGGCGATCCGACGCTCAGACCGGTGATGGACTCCGCGAAATAGGACTCGAACAACAGCTCGTCCTGCCCCAGCATCCCGGCCCCGAACACCACGACGGCCACGACGATCAGGGCCATCGCCACCAGCACGAAAATCCCGATCTTGAAATAGTGCGGCTTAGCATCCATTCCACAAACCCATCCAGTCTTAACCTGTGGAAGCGTGGAAGCGTCAACACTCCACGCATCTACGCTTTCACCCTTCTACGCGTCTGCCTTCTCCAGCCGCCGATTGAAGAACTGCCGGACCATCGGATGCTCGCTCTTGTCGCGAAGGTCCTTGGGCCGGCCGTCGGCGACGATCGTCTTGGTCTCCCGGTCCACCATGATCGCGCGGTCGGCCACCGCGAAGATGCTCGGCAGCTCGTGCGTCACGATCACGAACGTGATGCCCAGACTCCGCGACAGCTCCAGCACCAGTTCGTCGAGCTGCGCCGAGGTGATCGGGTCCAGGCCCGCCGAGGGCTCGTCGAGGAACAGGACTTGGGGATCCAGGGCCAGCGCCCTGGCGATGGCGGCCCGCTTTCGCATCCCGCCGCTGAGCTCGGAGGGCATCTTGTACGCCGCGGCCTGGAGCCCCACCGCCTTGAGCTTCATCTGGGCGATCACCTCGATCGCCTCGCGCGGCAGATCCGTGAACTCCTCCAGCACCAGGGCAATGTTCGAAAGGATCGTCATCGAGCCGAACAGAGCCCCGCTCTGGTAGGCCACGCCGATCTTGCGGAGCACGTCGAGCCACGGTTGTCCCTGGGCGGTCACGATGTCCGTCCCGTCGATCAGGATGCTCCCGCTCAACGGCTTCTTGAGGCCGATCATGTGCTTGAGCAGCGTGCTCTTGCCCGATCCCGAGCCGCCGAGAATCGTGAGAACCTCCCCGGCCTGGACGTCGAAGTTGACATCCTTGAGGATGACCGTGCCGCCGTAGCCGGCCGTGAGGTTCTTCACTTGAATGATCGGTTGATCCGCCATTTAGATCCTGACAAACTGCCGACAGGCAGATTCGAAAACAGATGCTCGAAGCACGAAATCCGAAATTCGAAACAAATCCGAAGCACGAAACCCAAATGACCGAAACGCTGCCGCCCGCCGAGAGTCTCGTTTTGAATTTCGAATTTGGATCATTTGGATCATTTGGATTTGTTTCGGATTTCGAGTTTCGAATTTCGGATTTCTCTTCAAATTCCCAGGAAGTAGTAAACGACCGCGAAAATGCCGTCGGCCACGACGATCGCGATGATCCCGCTGACGACCGCGCGGGTGGCGGAGTCGCCGACGGCGCTGGGGCCGGTGCCGGTCTGGAGACCCCGCAGACAGCCGATGCCCGCGATCAGGGTCCCGAACACGAACGTCTTGGCCAGACCGCCGAAGATGTCGCCGAGCGTGGCGGCGGCGCTGATCCGCTCGATGTACGTGCTGATCGGAATGTCCCACGTGGTCATCACCAGTCCGCAGCCGATCAGGCCGAACAGAAGATTGAACATCGTCAGCAAGGGAAGCATGCACACCGCCGCGATCAGCCGGGGCAGGACCAGGAACTGAACCGGGTCCAGACCCATCGTGACCAGGGCGTCGATCTCCTCGTTGACTTTCATCGTGCCCAGCTCGGCCGCGAACGCCGAACCGCTCCGGCTGGCCAGCACCAGCGCCGTGATCAGCGGGCCCAGCTCGCGGAACAGGGAGATCGCCACGAGGTCCGCCACGAAGATCTCCGCGCCGAAGGCCTCCATGGCCGCCGCGGATTGAAAGGCCAGGATCAGTCCGATCAGAAAGCCCAGCAACGCGGTGATGCCCATGGCGTTGACGCCGGCCTTCTCGGCCATCAGGAAGGTCTCGCGTTTGCGGAGGTTGCCCGGGTGCAGCACGGTCTTGAGCAGCTTCACGCAGATTTCGCCGGTGAAACTGACCTGGGCGGCGAAATCGGAATACAGCTCGGCGGCCCATCGCCCGGTGTTGTGGATGGCGTTGGCGACCGGTCCCAGGCTCCTGGGCGGAGAAACCATGTGGTCCAGCTCGAACAGGGCCATCAGTTGCTGAAACTGAGGCCGCAGGTCGCGGATCTCGATCTGGCCTTCGTTCTGCTCCTGGATCCGTCGGTACTCCATGATCAGCGAGGTCCCGGCGGCGTCGCAGTATACGACGCCCCCCATCTGCGCGACCAGTTTCTTGGGACGCAGTTCACGAAGCTCCCGCGTGCTCTGCCGCCAGAGAGAGGCGGCGCTGTCGCGGTCCAGCCGGCCCGTGAGGGTCAGCGTGGCCTGTCCATCCCGTCCCGGCTCCAACTTGTATGTGGCCTGTTCCGTATCGTCCATGACACCCATCGATCCAAGGAATCCAACGCTTCGCTCATTCTAAACTCACCAAGGTCCTTTTGTACAGTCCCCTCACGGCCTTTCTTGACGCCTGCCATCGCAATCGGCCATATCCCCGCTGTTGGCGCGAGCGGGAATCGCCCGGTAGAATATGCGGTACAGCCGTTGGAGAACAGCAGCATATTGTGATGGAGGTCGGACTATGGCAGGCGACTCGGTGCATACGATGGTTCGCAGGGAATTCCTGGGCAAGCTCGGAACGCTCTCGATGGGAGCGATGGCTGCAGTCGGTCTGGCCGCGGGCCAAAGCCACGCAAGGCAGCGACAGCCGGCCAAGGTCTGGCAGCCGGTCTCCGACCGCAAGGTCCGCGTGGGCATTGTCGGCTACGGCGTGTGCAAGTTCGGCGCCCAGTTCGGCTTTCAGGACCATCCCAATGTCGAGATCGTCGCGGTCAGCGACCTGATCGCCGAGCGGCGAAAAGGGCTGATGGAGGCCTGCCGGTGCGGCAAGTCGTACGACTCACTCGAAGAGATGGTCAAAGACCCGAAGATCGAGGCGGTCTTCGTGGCCACCGACGCGCCCAACCATGCCAAACACTGCATTGAGGTCCTCCATCACGGCAAGCACGTGATGACCGCGGTGCCGGCGGTGTTCGGATCGCTCGAACAAGCCGAGCAGCTCGTGGAAGCCGTGCGGAAGACGGGCCTCAAGTACATGATGGCCGAGACGAGCTGCTTCCACGACTCCTGCTACGCCATGCGGAAGATCTACCACGCCGGCGGATTCGGCAAGCTCCTGTACTCCGAAGGCGAGTACTATCACTACAGCCCGACGCCGATTCCTTCTTATAAGGAATGGCGGACGGGAATGCCGCCCCTGTGGTATCCCACCCACTCCACCGCCTACTACATCGGCGTCACCGGCAAGCGGTTCACCTCGGTCTCCTGCATCGGCTCCAACGCGGGCTACCCCGCCTTCGCGCCCGGCGCCAACCGATACGACAACCCCTTCAGCGATGAGGTGGCCCTCTTTCAGACCAGCGAAGGCGGCTCGTCGCGCATGCTCATGTGCAAGGGGGTGTTCGGACACGTCGACGAGACCGGCCGGGTCTTCGGCGAGAAGGGGTACATGAACGGAATGAACTACCAGGGCACGATGAAAGACCTGCCCGACCTGGCCAGGCCCGCCCTGCCGCCATCGGTCGATGCAGGCGGTCACGGCGGATCGCACGGCCCGCTGATGAACGAGTTTGTCACCGCCATCCTCCAGGACCGCGAACCGATGGTGAGCGTCTACGAGGCCCTGGCGATGACCGTCCCCGGCATCATCGCGCACCAGTCGGCCCTCAAGGGCGGCGAGAATCTCAAGATCCCCCAGTTCGACAAAGCATGATGGGCTCCATGTATACGATCAAAGACATCCTGCGAATTCAGGTGGCCCCGGCGCTGGGCTGCACGGAACCGGCGGCCGTGGCCCTCTGCACGGCGGCGGCTCGAACGCTGCTGCCTGGCGGGGAACCCGACTCGATCGAGTTGTGGCTGAGTCCCAATATCTACAAGAACGCCTTCGCCGTGGCGATCCCCGGCACTGGGGGCGCCAAGGGCATCGGCCTGGCCGGGGCGCTGGGCTTCTACGCGGGCGACCCCACGCGAAAGCTGGAGGTCCTGGAACCTGTCAATGATGCGTCGCTCGCAAAGGCCCAGTCGCTCGTGGCCGCCGGGAAGGTGGCGGTCAATCTGCTCGAAGGCCGCTCAGGGATCTACATCCGCTCCACGCTCAAGGCCGGTTCGAACGAGGCCGAAGCGGTCGTCGAAGGCACCCACGACAATCTCGTCGGTCTGCGGCGCGACGGCCAACCCGTCAAGGACCATCCCCTGCTCTCCAACACCGTTGCCGACAAGAGCGAGACCGACCGGCTCGAGAGCTTCCTGTGCAGTCGGACGCTCGAGCAGTTGCTCGTGCTCGTCGAAGACATGGACGACGAGGACCTCCAGTTCATCCGCCGGGGCGTCGAATGCAACGTCAAACTGGCCGAGCATGGACTGGCCTTTCACGACGGCCTGGGCGTCGGCGGCACCCTGGAGCGTCTGACCCGCGAGGGCCTGACGTGCAGGGACATGGTCGCGGAGGCCCGCATCCTGACCTCGGCGGCCTCCGACGCGCGGATGGCGGGGGTGAAGCTGCCTGCGATGAGTTCGGCCGGCAGCGGCAATCACGGCCTGACCGCGGTGCTCCCGATCTGGGCGGTGCGGGCCCACCTGCACCATCTCACGGATAATAACGTGCTCAAGGCCATCGGCCTGAGCCACGTCGTCACCGCGTACATCAAGGCCCACACGGGCCGGCTGTCCGCGGTCTGCGGCTGCTCGGTCGCCGCAGGGGCCGGCGCCGCCGCGGGCGTCGCGTACCTCATGGGCGGAAACCTCGCCCACATCGCCGGCGCGATCAAGAATCTCCTGAGCGACCTGGCGGGCGTGATCTGCGACGGGACCAAGGCAAGCTGCTCTCTGAAGCTGGCGACCGCCGCCGGCACCGCGGTGCAGGCGGCCCTGTTCTCGCTGCACGGCCTGTCCGTCGGCGAACGGGACGGCGTCGTCGCGCTGACGCCCGAGCAGACGACGCGGAACATGGGCCAGATCAGCACCAAGGGCATGATCGAGACCGATCGAACCATCCTCCAGATCATGATCGAGAAGCAGTTCCGCTAAGGCTCGTGCCCAGGCGAAACGCCCGGAGTTGCCGCTGGAATTGCTTGCCGCTTCCGACGATCCGGTCGAGTTCCTGCCAGAAGGCCCGGCTATGGTTCTTGTGTCGCGTGTGCACCAGCTCATGGAGGATGACGTAGTCCCGCAGTTCCTCCGGGAGCCGGAGCAAGTTCACATTCAGATTGATGTTGTTGCGGTGCGAGCAACTGCCCCAGAGCGTCCGCTGGTTCTTCACCGTCGCCTTGTTGAACTGGTATCCGTGCCTGGCGGCCAGTTCGCGCAGGCGATCGACCAGGAGCCTACGGGCATCAGACCAGCCGGCGACCGGCATCTCCTCCAGGCCGCGGAAGTCGCGACGGCGCCGCTTGATCCAGGCGATACGGGAATCGAAGAACCGCCGGGCCTGCTCCAGGGAGACCATCGCGGGAATCGTCAGCTTGACCTCGCCGGTGCGATTGAGCGTGATCCGCGTGTAGCGGGCGCGATCGGAGGATTCCACCGCAACCGGGCCGATGTCCGCAATGTGCCATGTATCGATTCGTTTCAACATAACCATAGGACCCATGGGACGGATGGGACGAATTGGACCGGTCGGCTCTCAATCCAGGACTTTGGCCGTATCGCCTGAGGCCTGGGATTCCAGGGCCGCGGTGAAGAGCATGTGCCAGGCGACGCTCTCCCACGGCGTGACGCAGCCCGCGAACCGGCTGGGCGTGCGGCCCGTGTCCAGCTCGTACAGGAACGCCGCCCACATCTGCAGGATCGCATCCGAGACGCCGAACTGGAAGATCGCCGGCGTGATCGACGCGTACGCGGTCTCCTGCCCCAGGTCGATCCGCCGCCAGGTCTGCTCCCGGCCGGACGAGTATTCGAGCACTTCCAGCCGGTTCGGCTCGCTGAGGCTGTACCGTGCGGAGGTCCGCGTCCCATAAATCTCGATATACCAGTCATTCCGCGCGCCCGGTGAGATTCGATGCGTCTTGACGTGCAGTGGGAACACGCTGCCGGACGTCGGATCGTGCGCTTCGCACAAGAGTGAAGCGTTGTCCCAGGTGTCGCAGGGGATCCTGCTGCCCTTACCGTCGGGTCGCTCGGTGATGAGTTTGGACAAGACGGCCCGTACATTGCGTGGGACCCAGCCTGCCCGCAGCGGAATCGCGCAGACGTGCGGGCCCAGATCGCCCATCACGCCGTATTGGCCGTTGAATTCGACCCTGCGTTTCCAGTTGATGGGCTTGTTGGGGTCGAGGTCGCTGCTGTGCAGATAGCCCGCGTTGACCTCGATGATCCGTCCGAAGTCACCCCCCTCGATCATCCGCCCGATCCGCTGGGCCGCGGGGAAGAAGACCCACTGCGACGCGCATCGCACGAAGCAGTCCGGATGCTTGTCCACCGCGGCCAGGATCGCGGCGTTGGCGGCCAGGTCGATGCCGAAGGGCTTCTCGCCCATCAGGTGCTTGCCGGCCTCGAGGGCCGCGATGTAGAACTCCTGGTGCAGGTTGTGGGGCACCGCGATGTAGACCGCTTCCACCTCGTCGTTGGCCAGCAGTTCGCGATAGTCGCCGGTCACCTGTCGGATCGTGCGGATGTGATCGCGGAACCAGCCCACCTTGGGCGTGCCCAGCGTGCGATTGCAGACAGCGACGATCTCAGGCCGAACCGTCATCTCCGGCAAATGCAGCCAGCGGGCCGCCGCACTGGCGAACTCCCGACCCATCATCCCGCACCCGATGATCCCCAAACGAACCGTCCGCATCCACGAACCTCCACATGAGCCACACGAGTCGACACCCAGCCTGTCACAGCCCGATCTTACCGCGGCGGGGGAGCCTTCAGCAACCTCATGTCGTACCGGGTCTCTCGGCACGTGGGCGACAGCATGTAGGGTGGGGTTTGCCCCACCGCCTCGTCATTTCTCGGATTCACGGTGGGACAAGCCCACCCTACTCAGAAGATCTTCCGATAAATATGGCAATAGGGCGTGCCCTGTGTCTTGTCGTAGTAGTCCTGGTGGTAATCTTCCGCGGGCCAGAACGTGCTTGCCTTGGTGATCTCCGTCTTGACGTTGAAGCCCTTGAGACGCAGTTGCTCCACGAGCTTCTCGGCAATCTGCTTCTGCTCGTCGTTGAGGTAGAAGATGCCCGAACGGTACTGCGGGCCGATGTCCGGCCCCTGGCGATTGAGCTGTGTGAAGTCGTGCGTCTCGAAGAAGAGCCTGGCCAGTTGCTCGTAGGTGGTCTTCGACGAATCGTAGATGACCTCGGTCGTCTCCGCGTGGCCGGTCGTGCCGGTGCAGACCTGTTTGTAGGTCGGATTCTGGGTGCGCCCGCCGGTGAAGCCGACGGTGGTCGAGATCACGCCGGGGAGCCGCTTGAAGTGGTATTCCGTGCCCCAGAAGCAGCCGGAGGCGAAGAGCGCCCGCTCGGTCTTCACTTCGGTCTTGGCCTGACGCTGCTCGGCAGGGGTGAAGTCCATCGAGATCGAATTCACGCAGTAGCGGGTGTTCTTCTCGGTGAGCCGTTCGCCCAGGAACACGTGGCCCAGGTGCCCGCCGCAGTGGTTGCAGACGATCTCGGTCCGCATGCCGTCGGCGTCGGGCTGCCACTTGACCGCCCCGGGGATCTGCTCGTCGAAGCTCGGCCAGCCGCAATCCGGCCGGAACTTCGACGACGACTCGAACAACTCCGCCCCGCACCGCCGGCAGGTGTAGACGCCTTTCTCGAAGTGTTTCTCGTACTTACCGGTGAACGGCCGCTCAGTGCCCTTGTGGATGATGACCCGCTCTTCTTCTGGTGTCAGTTGTCTGTACATGGTTTGCTCACGATAAAGCCCGACCTCGTCGATGTAAAGATCCGCGTTGAATTCCCGCCCGCCCGCGACGACTGCGACGGCCATCAGTTCCGCCGGGTTCAGTTGCTGACGCACAGCGGTCGGCAAAAAGGCCCGGAACGGCAGCTTGACCTCCTGCCACTGGCCGTTCGTCGCAAACTGCGCCTGGTAGCTCTGCTGGGGGTATCGGGTGTCCCGCGTCCGCAGATGGACCGCGTAGGTTTCGCCGTTGCCTTTGACCACCAGCCGCACCCCGGCGTACAGCCCCCCATCCAGCGGCCGGCGTCGCACCATGAGCGTTCGACGGGCCTGAACCGCCCCGCCGGGACCGGTCTTGACAGCCCCGGTCAGGTGAAGGCACGTCCGCCCCTCGAGTTCCGCAGGCTCCGCCTTGCCGGCCGCCGGATCGTTTGCGCGATCGCCGACGAGTGCCCAATTCGGCGACGGCAGACCCGTGCCCCCATTCAGCGAGAAATCATCGATGAGCAGTCCATTCCCCTGCACCGAGCCGGCTTTTCCCGCATCCGCGACACTCCTCTGACCACCCAGGGCAACCGCCACGGCCGTGCCCACAAGAACTCCACAAATCGCAGCCCTGGCGATCGTTATACGCCGTTTTGCACTCATGTTCGTACCCTTCATAAGTGTTTCAGGCCCCTATACCCTCCGCGGGCAGTGCATGTTTGCCGATTTCCTCCTCAATTGCGATCCGCCATTGTCGTGGCCTTCTGATCTTGTGCCCGGTCCGGAGCAGGCTGTGTCTTGCGAATGCGGTTCAATGCCAAAGCCATTGAACAACATAACAGGGCAGAGATGGCATCTATGACAACCAAGCCCCCGGCGATTACTCTTGCCCATCCAGAGACCGATGGCAAGAGCAACCTGGAGTACGACTGTACCACCGAAAACCAGCGTGGGGGCCCCGATCTTCCATTGGGGAACTCCAAGACACAACACGAAGCCCACGAATAGTCCGGGTAGCAACAAAAGGACCGCCAACCATCTCATGAGATTCCTACCCGATGCGTTTTGCTGCGTAGCTTCGTACTCTTCCTTTGTAGGTACGTGGATGCCACTGATGTCAAGACTCCGCCTGTCGATCTCAGCCTTCCCCCACAGGACCACCTCCTGGAGGGAGTCGTGCCGATTTGCCCAAGTATCGAGGAGTTCATCGTCCGTATTTTGCTCTCCGCCACAATCCCATCCGACTGGACACGGCTGCCAGAAGACACCGGCCACAGGCGTAGACCCAACCCACGAGAAGTCCGGTTGACAACGTCTCAGGCAGATGCTACTGTTAGGTGAAAAGCTGATAGGATGGATCATGTCGGACACCATTGAAATAGCTCATCTGTCCCGAGAAGAGAAGCTGAGGGTCATGGAGGCCATATGGGAGGACCTGTCGCGAGATGCCGAGCAGGTCGATTCTCCCGATTGGCACCGTGAGGCTCTTGAGGAAACCGGCCACCGCCTTGGAGCGGGACGGGAGTCTCTTGTGGACTGGCAGGATGCGAAGAAGAAACTCAGGAAGCGATTCGAATGATGATCAAGCTGCTCTCTTCAGCGATGGAGGATCTGTATGAGGGCCGTTCATTCTATGACAGACAAGGGGAGGGATTGGGTGAATACTTCTTTGATTCCCTGTTCTCCGATATCGATTCCTTGACCTTGTACGCCGGGATTCATCCCAGGATCTTCGGCTACCATCGCCTCCTGGCCAAGAGGTTTCCGTACGCTGTCTATTACAGAGTTGAAGAGGGATCGATCGCAGTGGTCTGGCGAATCCTCGATCTGCGGCGAAACCCCAGGAAGATCCGCAGGTCCCTGGTGCCGGAGTGAATCGCTGACGCAGTTTGCACTTGCTCGCAATCGGGAAGAACCCGCCGACGGCCTGGCCGTCCGCATCCCGGACAACGTGTGGCAGCCCCGGCCCTTCATACACGCTCCGCAAGGCGAGGCTCACGAGGAATCCTCAGAACACCCTTGCGGCGATGCGCAACTGTTTTTTCGGACGCATGACTGCACCTTTCAAGAAGACTGCTGCTCTCTATACAGCATTCCTCCGCACAGGGTTTGCCCATTCCCGACGGTCTTACAGGCGCAGCGAGGATTGTCGGCGGGTTCGTCTTCAACGACCGGGCCGGACGCTGTTGAGGGCCTTGGCCGAGTCGATCAGGCTGTCGATGCCGCCGGCGCGGAGGAACTGGTCGGGAGGCACTTCGAGAATCACGCGTCCGTCGAATCCCTGCTTGAGCAGGAGTTCGATGAACTCCCGCCAGGGGACCGCGCCGTGGACCAGCGGGTGATGGTCCTCGGTGGAGGCGTCGTGACAATGGACGTGCACGATTCGCTTGAGCAGCGCCCTGGGCGGCTTGATCGGCCAGCCGAAACGACGCGTGTTCCAGAATGCATGGCCGAAATCCCAGCAGACTCCCACGCCGCTCTGCGTGGCGACGTCCAGCAGTTCGGCGTAGGTGTCGCCGATCCGCTGGCGGGGTTCGCCGGGATCGGGACTCATCTGCAACTCCACCGTCACTACGACCTCCGGGGCGTTGTCCTTGCACCATTGGCCGGCCCAGGTGAAGAACGCGATCGAACGGCTCAGGAGCTGCTCGCGGGCCTCGTCGCTGCCGCCGGCCGCGCCGTGGAGGTTGACGACCGTGGGGCACTGCTGCACCCGGGCCGCCTCGCCCGCGATCGCCAGAAACCGCTCGTGCATCTGGCGGCACGGATTGTCCGCCTCGGGCGAAAAGTACAGCGCGTTGAAGATGGTGGCCTCGGAATAGGGATGGAGCGAGACCTTCAAACCCGCGCCGGTGCAACAGGCGATGTGCTCTCGCAGCCGGTGCAGATCGGTCTCCGGACCGACCGGCGTCTCGACCGCCCCGAAACCCAACTCCTTCACGAATGGGAGGATGTCGCGCGAACCGTAGAGCCGCCGATACACTTGGTCATGTGCAAATCCGATGTCGAGCTTCAGTCCGATCAACATGCTGACGTACGCAGATCCTTTCTTGGACGATCCTTTTGTGCACCGAGAAAGACCAGATGGTAAATGGCGAACAGCCAATAGTAAATGCTTTTGCGTTGCGGGCCGGCGGGCCGCGCAGTAAATGTATGGACTGTGATATCGCCAGCCGGCTGCAATGAAGGAGCAACGAATGGATCGACGAGACATGATCAAGGGGTTCGGACTCGGGACCGCCGCGGGGGTGCTGGGGTTCCTGAAGCCGGCCAGAGGCGGGTATGCGGCGTACTCGAAGGCGACGAAGGGTTTGCCGCCGTTGAAGATCACGAAAGTCAAAGCGATCCTCACCGCCCCGGCGGGGATTCGCCTGTGTGTAGTGAAGGTCGAGACGAGCGAGCCGGGACTCTACGGACTGGGCTGCGCGACGTTCAACCAGCGGCCCCTGACCGTCGCGGCCGCCGTGAACGAGTATCTCGATCCGTTCGCCAAGGGCCGGGATGTGGACAACATCGAAGACATGTGGCAGAACGCCTACACGAGCTCCTATTGGCGAAACGGACCGGTGCTGAACAACGCGTTGAGCGGTCTGGACCAGGCGCTGTGGGACATCAAGGGCAAGCGAGCAGGCATGCCGGTCTACCAACTGCTCGGGGGCAAGTGCCGCTTCGCGGTGGACTGTTACACGCATTGCGGCGGCAACGACCTCAAGCAGATCGAAGAGAGCGTCAAGCGCGCGATGGAGCGAGGCTTCCGTCACATCCGCATCCAGCGAGGCGGCTACGGCTCGCCGCACCTGTCCAGGACGGCCGATTTCAAGGAGGCCGGTTTCGGCCTGCCCTCCGATTCGAACATGGCGGTCCGACCCTACGTCAAGGGCACGATCGAGATGTTCGAGCACGTCCGCGGAACCTGCGGCGACGACGTCGATCTGCTCCACGACATCCACGAGCGAATCCCGCCCATCGAGGCGATCAACCTGTGCAAGCAGCTCGAGAAGTACCGCCCATTCTTCATCGAGGACCCGTTCGCCCCCGAGGACAACGGCTACTTCAAGTTGCTCCGCCAGCAGACGTGCGTGCCGATCGCAATGGGCGAGCTGTTCAACAGCCCGCACGAGTGGGTGGGTCTGATCTCCGAACGCCTGATCGATTTCATCCGCGTGCACATCTCGCAGGTGGGCGGCCTGAGCGTCGCCCGCAAGATCGCGACGCTGGGCGAGTGGTTCAACGTCCGCAGCGCCTGGCACGGCCCGGGCGACGTCTCCCCGGTCGGCCACGCGGCCAATGCACATCTGGACCTGGCCATCTGGAATTTCGGCATCCAGGAGAGCGTGACCTTCAACGACAAGACCCGCGAGATCTTCCCCGGCTGCCCCACGATGGACAAAGGCTACATGCACATCAACGAGGCCCCAGGCTTCGGCGTGGACCTCAACGAGGACCTGGCCGCGAAGTTCCCGCTCCCCGACGACCCCGGCTTCTGGCGCCCCGTCCGAAGACCCGACGGCACCGCCGTGAGACCTTAGAGTTGCCTACGGGAGCTTGTCCTTAAGCGGGCCGCTCTCGGGGTTCGCCTCATCGACGGGCTCGTGTGTGAACACGCCATGGGAGTAGGTGTATCGGTCCTCGTCGTTGGTGATCTGGGCCTGGTAGAGCCACGCCGTCCACACGGCCTCGAGTTCTTCGTCCGTCAGGTTTTGGAGGTCCAGATCCTCCTCGCTGAGGAACTCATCCCGGAACTCCGTCATGGCCATCCTCCCGGCACAAGGAACGGAAGCCCTGTTTCAGCTTGGCAAACCATTAGCCGATGGGCCGCGGACAGGGTAAGTTCCTCCATCTGCCGAGAGAGGCTTGGCCACATCGCAGCCCAAGGCCTGGAGGCATCCAGATACCTGCCCAGCCGCTCCTCATTGGTTCGAATCAACCGCCGGCGTTCGGCATCCAAGGCAGCCTCCAGAGCCTCACGTCCCTGGCCGATCATCGCAAGAACCGGACGTTTCTCCGCCAGTCGCCGCGCGCGATCCGGGTATTGCTCCACCAGTCCGATGAGATCCCGGGCACTGCGAGAATGGAGCAACTGATCGTCCACGTCCGACATCTTGCGGGCGAGTTCCCCAATGACCGCATAGTCTTTCTCGCGGTTGGTCTTCTTCATGTTCGCCAACTCCACCGCCCCGAGAAATGGAACATCCTGGCCCTCTGCGCCCCGCCATACTCGCTGGAGCGAATCCTCATCCAGCCGGGGTGGCCGCGTAACAAAATCGGTGCGAACTCGCATTCCTTGCCGCTGAAACTCCAGATGCGAGCTCCATCCCCCCGCCAGCCATCGCACGTCCAGAGGAGCACCGAACCGATATCGAGCTCCATACTCCTCAAGGATGGAAAGCACGTACTCGGTGCTTTCGGACTCCTCTCGCAGGATCCAGTCTCCGTCTTTGCTCATGATGGCCAACCGGTGGAGAACCACCGCCTGGCCGCCCGCGAGGATCGCGCGAGTCCGGCCGTGGTTGAACTTGCGTGTCAACTCGAGATAGATGCTCATAATCATCCCAGGATTCACGAATGGCGGTATTATACCCGCCTCTCAGCGCGACGACTACCACAGGTCCTTGCGAGTCGCGGGCTTTCGGAGGCCGGCGGCGAGGGCTTTTTCGCGGAGCGCCTCGCCCCGCGGCGTCGGCGAGTGGTGGAAGATCGCCTGCATCACGTTCTCGTGACCGCTCAGGGCCGCCAGGGCATCCGACCACTGCTTCGGATGCTCCTGCCGGATGGAGATCGCGAGGTCCAGGCAGATCGCATAGTAGGCGGCGCGGGCCTGTCCCTGCTTTGAAGCCGGCTCGGTGACGCCGCGCAGGATTTCGTCTTTGAGCCTGTTTCTCAAGATCGCTGTCTGGCTTCCGGAACTCGCCAGGCGTTCGACGCATCGCGGCTCGTGGGCCTTGATGGCGTAGACAACTCGGCCGTCCTTTGCCAGTCTTTGGCCGCCCTGCTCGACGATGACTCTCTCCGCCAGGTCAATCAGCCGGTCGGCGAAGCTGGTGATCGTCTCGTCGGCAGGCATATTCTCACGCGTCGTGTTCTTGTAGCGATCTGTGATCTGCCAACCCTGGGCCAGCATCCAGCGGTAGCCTTTCATCACGCCGAGGATCGTGCCGGCGGTGGCGGCGTTGCAGTCGGCGTCCCAGCCGAAGTTGAACGCCGTGGTCAGCGTCTTGACGAAATCGCCCTGACCATAGAGGAGGGCCGCAATGACCGAGCCGGTGTTGAGTTCGTAGCCGTTGCGGTCCCGCATTGGGCCGTTGTGCCGACTGTGCTTTGCCTTCAGGAGCTTCCGCGTCGCCCGCCAGTCGTCCGGATGCTGCTTGTGCCAGACCCGCACCTCTGCGACGATCCGGGCAGTCGCACTCTCCGGGTCAATCGCCGCCAGACCGTGGTCCAGCAGCGCGTCGATGTCGTCCTCGACGAACGCCATGGCGATCATGTTCGTGAAGAGCTGCGTGGCCTGGGCGGGCTCGCCGTCGATGGCGACGCGGGTGTAGTTCAGACCGATCCGGGCTGCGGCCTGCGGCATCGCCGGGGCGATCAGGCCGAAGGTCTCGCAGAGGAACTGACCGGAGATGTTGAAATCGGCCCAGGGGTTCAGGACGCTCGACCCCGTCAGCGGCGGCTCGATGCCCAGGTCCATCAACTGCCTCGCGTACTGGTTCGCGCACCAGATCCGCTTGTTGATCCGCTCGCGCCAGAGCCGGGCGATTCGTTCGGACGGCAGGAGCAGGCAATTTTCGTCCTGCATCACTTTGATGTAGACCCACTCGAAATCCGTGTCGTCGTCGGTCCATGCCCCCTCAGACAGGGCCGGGATGTACTCCGTAACGTTGCCCGGCTCGGCGATGTACTTGAATTCATGGGGCAGGCCGTTGAGGTTGCCCAGGATCTGGCCGAGCAGACCGCCGCGGATTTTGTCCCGCAACTCCTCAGCCGATATCTCGCCCGACCGTCGAATGCGATGGTTAGTTTCGGCGATGGCCCCCAATTGATACCCTCGCACATTGTCCGGACGCACGCTCCATTCCTTCTGTCCGGCGAAGTCGAACACCCACAGGGCCGCCAGTGGAACATGAAGATCTTCGATACGCCGCAGCAGGGACTCGAACCGTTTTTTCGTCTGCGGCCCATCGCCGGGCTCGCCGAACTCGCCGACGAATAGGGGCTTGCCCGCCTTTGCGGCTGCTTCGACCGCTTCGCCCAATCGATCCGCGGCGTCTGCGTAGATGTGCACGCTGATCGTGTCCGTGGGATCGGGATTGTCCCCCGCCAGCATCTCGGCGAATTGCCCGGACGAATCTCTCGTCCAGGTCCCTTCACGCATCTGGTGCCAGGCGGAGGGCCGCGGAATGGAATTGCCCGTGCAGATCATCCGCGTGGGGTCGTGCTTGCGAACCTCCTTCGCGAACTCGCGGAAGGCCGTGCGGATCATGTCATGCGTGAGGATGTCCCGATCGCTGCGGGCCTGCGGCGTGCCGAGGTTGGGCACGAGAGCCGGTAGATGGTCCTTCGCGTTCGGCAGATCGGCGTCGAGGTTGTACTCGTTGCCGAATTCCCAACCCCATACGGCGGGCGAATCGACGTATCGCGTCACGACCTCTTTCACGTAGGTCCGCATGAACTCGTGCGTCTTGCTCTGCGGATTGCCCCACTGATCGCAGGGTTCGCCGACCAGGTCCGGAACCATCGGCATGTACCAGAACAGGCTCGGAATCAAGCCGACGCCGTGCTTCTGGGCCGAACGGACCACGTCGTCGAGCAGCTTGAAGTATCTCTCTTTGTCCTGTCGGTACAGTTTCATCTCGGCGGGCCAGTACCCTGTGCACATGAAGCGGACGAAAGGAATCCCGTGTTCCGCCAGGACGCGGAAGCCGTCGTCGTACGACGGGTCGTTGGGGTCCGCCAGCGTGCGGGCGAACGCGTCGAAGTAGTTGACGCCGATCCCGCGGTAAGGGACGCCCTTCTTGAGCAGCATGCCGTCGCGACTGCTCAATCCGAGCGGGGGTTGCTGTACGACGGCCATCATCACACAAAGCCAGGATGCTATCGTCATAGAACCCGATCTCCTCGATGGAATCGATTCTGGTTGTCGGATGAGAGGGTACTCGCCGACGGATCGCATCACCAGCGAAATCCTCCATTGACAGACCGGACGCGGGCGGTTGAACTACGCGGGACAACGGCAAATGGAGAAACGACGCATGAAGTACAGGCGATTGGGCAAGACGAATCTGCAGGTGTCCGTCATCGGCGTGGGCACCTGGCAGCTTGGAGGCGAATGGGGCAAGACGTTCGAGCAGCGCGAAGTCGATGCGATGCTCGGACGGGCTGCGGACCTGGGCATCAACCTGATCGACACCGCAGAGTGTTACGGCGACCACGAGTCCGAGCGGCTCATCGGCCAGGCCATCAAGGGCAATCGGGAGAAATGGATCGTCGCGACCAAGTTCGGACACCGCTTCAACGGGCCCTTCCAGCGGGACGACGTATACGAGCCGTCACAGGTCGTCGAGCAACTGGAGCAATCGCTCCGAGCTCTCCAGACGGACTACGTGGACCTCTACCAGTTCCACAGCGGCACCGACGCGATGTTCCGGACGTCGGGGCTGTGGGAGAAGTTGCGGCAACTGGTCGACACCGGAGCCATCCGCCATCTGGGCGTCTCGGTGAGCAAGAAGAACACCAGCCTCGTTCAGGTGCAACAGGCGTCGGCCGTCGGGGCACAGACCATCCAGGTGGTCTACAATCGCATCGAACGACAGGCCGAGGCGCAGATCCTTCCCTTGTGCCTCCAGCAGAATCTCGGCGTGCTCGCGCGGGTGCCGCTGGCCAGCGGGTTCCTGAGCGGCAAGTACACGAAGAACGCGCAGTTCGCTTCCACCGACGTGCGGGCGGTCTGGCAGAGCGATCAAGACCGCACAGTCGTGATCGACCAGGTCCAGGAAATCCGCAAAGAGGTTCCGAAGGGGGTGCCGATGGCCCACTGGGCTCTCGCCTGGTGCCTGCGCAACCCGGCGGTCTCGTGCGTGATCCCAGGCTGCAAGAACATCGAGCAAGTCGAATCCAACGCCAAGGCCGCCGATCTGGCAGACGTGTCCGAAGACCATCCCTACGCAGTCGAGTAGCAGGGCAAATCGCAGTCTTTTCGCGTGGATTGACGTGCATCGTGCATACGGCCCATCACGCCTGGCCTTGATAGGACCAGCCGAGGGAGTCGGCCAACTGGCGAAACCCCTCCCGGCTGCCGATCATTTGCACGCCGCGGAGGACATCCCCCTCCAGGACCACTGAGCGATAGGCCGATTCCCCGGCATCGAGCAGGAGCTTCTCCGCCAAACCTTGCCCCTTGGGGGTCCCGATGGCGTGAAACTCGATGCTGGCATGTTTGAAGGACAAAGGGACCTTGCGGTCGGCGACCCGCTCCATGGGGCGACCCGCCAGAGTCGCCAGGGCGTTGGCAGCCGCCCCTTTGCCCTGCTCGGCAGCCAGGAGCACGCTTCCCGTGCGGACGTTCGTCCGCTCTGCGAGGTCGCCGCAGGCGAAGACACCCGGTTCCGAAGTCTGCTGGAACTCGTCCACGAGCACGCCTCGATCGGTCTTCAAACCGGCACGGGAGAACATGCTCAGGCTCCGAGCGGCCCCGACGGTGGTCAGGACCAGATCGCTGTGGATCAGCTCGCCATCGTCGAGCCGCAATCTCAATCGGCCGTCGATCTTCGCAGCGTCGCTCACGAACCGGCCCACCTGCACGCGGACACCCAGAGTCTCCAGGCGACGGGCCAGCACGCTCGCTGCGGTCGGGCCGAACTGCTGCGTCATGAGGTGATCGGCTTTCTCCACAATCGTCACGTCGAGTCCCTGCTCCCGGCCGTACACCGCGGCCTCCAGCCCGCTGATGCCGCCGCCGAGGATGGTCATGTTCCGGACGGCGTCCAGGCGTCTCTGAATGGCCAGGCTGTCCTGGGCCTTCCAGATCGGGATGACATCCTCGGGAAACCGGCTGACGAAGGGAAGCAGGATGGGTCCGGCCCCCGACGTGAGAATCAACGCGTCGAACGTGTCCTGGCGGTCCCTGGCGGTCACCGTCTTGGCGCGAACATCGATCTCCGCGACGGGGCAATCCAGACGCAGATCGATCTTGTGCTCGTCGTACCAGGATCGGGGCCGCAGCGCGATGGCGTCGAGGTCCGCCCGCCCGAACGCCAGCAGCACCACCTTGGGCCGGATGTAGGGAAGGCACGACTCGTCCGAATAGAGAACGACTTCGCCGCCGTTTTCGCTGACGTGCCTGGCCGCCTCGATCCCGGCGTGCCCGGCGCCCACAATCCCGATTCTCATCGTAGAACATCTCCCAAGAGAAGAATGCATGCGATCCACAGGATCCACACCCAACCCAGTCGCATTGAAATACCGCCGAATCGCCCCGAAGGCAAGGACTTCATCACTTGCGTTGGGCTGCGAAGGACCTGTACAATCAGAGCGAGGCTGGTGGGAATTCGAGAGTTTTCCAACACTCGAAGGGAATGATTGCGGAGCGACTATGGGACACGGTGAAATGGGAGAGTCAAAGGGGACATCCCGCCTGCGGCGGGTCATCACGGGACTGGGTCTCTTTTTCGCGGCGGCATGCATCATGGCAGCGGTAGGGTTTTGGGTCTTCTCGCGGATGACTGTCGGCGTGGACGCGCAGCTCGCTGCGATCGATGCGGCTCACGCCGTGCCTCCGGGCGAAAACGCGGCGAACGATTGGATCGCCCTGGTCCGGGACGCCAACACCCCGCCTCCAGACCCGCGAGTCCTGCCGGTGAAGGTGCAAGCCACGACTGTGTCACACTCATGGCGGAGCGCCGATCAGCCTCAGGTCGCCAAATGGATGCAGGACAACCAGGCGGTGCTGACCGCCCTGCTGCGGATCGCGGACAAGCCCAGATGCTGGTTCTCCGTCTCCGACGTCAACAGACCCGGGCAGGATTACTCACTCATGGAAATTCAGGGGGCGATTCTGGTGGTGCGGGCGGCCAACAACGATCTCGGCGAAAATCGGCCGGAAGCGGCCCTGGAGAAGCTTCTCGCCGCCCTTCGGATTGCAGGACAATTGAGTTCGCAGGCCCACTTGGCGGAGTTCGTCGCCGGATGGGAGATCTGCGACACAGTGGTGGAGCGGATCATCTGGGTCGTCGCCAATTATCATGTTCCGGACTCGTGGCTGGCGAAGTTCGAAGCTCAGATCAATGCGATCGAGGACAGCAGATCCGAGAGGTTCCGGGAATACTGCAGAGTCGCAAGGCTCCACATAAGGAAGTACGGTCGTACCGGGCCGCGACTCGTGCAAACGCTGATTGGCCTCATCCCTGGGAGGACACATACCGGATTGTTCGGCACGGAGCGAACGCTGGTGAGACTCCGCGGGGGCCGCATCGTGTTCGCCTTGCGCCGCTACAAGGATGCGAAGGGTGAATGGCCGCAGAGTCTCTCGGAGATCCAGGCCAACCTGCCGCGTGAAGCTCTTGTCGATCCGCTCTCCAAGCGGGCGTTTGTCTACCGACAAAGCCACGACTCGTTCGTTCTCTACAGCGTCGGATCCAACGGCGTCGATGATGGCGGCCTTGGCGACGACTGCCGTGTGTCGCCGCAGTGACTCTCGTTGCTCATCCGGCTCCTGTGTACTTGGAGATGGGGCAACGACCGGCCGCCGGGGACGCTGTCCCAGGTCCCCTGGGATTTTCCGCGTTGGGCCAGAAACATGATGAGCAGAGCCGATCCGTGTTCCATGACAACCGGCACCGCCGGCCCGTCTGCCCCCCCACATGGCGTCTGCTGTGGCGGGTCTCCTTCCGCAAACCCCGGTCGCGGATGTATTCCATGCGCCGCGGCGGAGGATAGGTCGGGACTCCAAACACGATTCACCGCGTTTGGGAACCCGCTCTGCCGGCAAGCAAGCCAAGTGCCGCCACGGTCCAGGGACATGAGCGACGTTGCCTTGGTGCGACGTCGCCTTGCCCTTTGCCATGTTTCTGGCGCAAAGCGACAAATCCCAGGGGTTTGGGGACAGAGTCTCCAAGGGCCACGCAAGTATGCAGAAGCCGGATGAGCCCTTCTTGTGACGACGCTACTCGATGCGTGCGTCGTCGATCTCGAAGGCCCAGGCGTGCTCGCACGGGGGAGACCGCCACACCTCGCTCGGAATGCGGATGGACAAGCCGTTCTCGGAGACCTTCCATTCGAGGGCGGCATCGGACCCGAGCATTCGCACGGCCTTGGCCGCTCGCACGAAGGGGAGGGTCACTTGTTCGAGTTGCCGTCCCTCCATGGCCAGACAGATCGCATAGAGTCTCTCGCCTTTTCTCGTCAGACAGACCTGGCCAACCTTGTACGGTGGCGCCGGCCTCGTGCCATAGATCGCTTCGGCGTTGACCTGCATCCACCGGCCGATCTGTTCCATCCGCTCCAGGGCCGGCTGGGGCAGTTGCCCATCGGGATCGGGGCCGACGTTCAGCAGGAAGTTGCCGCCCTTGGCGACAATGTTGACCAGCAAATGAATCAGATCCCGCGTCGACTTGTAGTTGTCGTTGGGCTTGTACGACCACTGGTTGGCCATGGTCATGCAGGTTTCCCAGATGTAGGGCAGGGCCTCCTGAGGCACCTCCTGCTCAGGCGTCAGGTAGTTCTCGTACCGGCCTCCGACCGTGCGATCCACGACGATCAGGCCCGGCTGATGACGGCGTGCCATCGCGGCCAGCTTGGGCATCTGGATGTCCTGCTGGGGCGGGCGGACCTGGCCGCCGTCGAGCCAGAGGATGTCCACCGGGCCGTAGCCGGTCATCAACTCGTTGACGACGCCGTGTGTGAAGTCGACGAATGTGGCCCACTTCTCGGGGTATTTCGTGATGTCGTAGTTGACGTTGCGATCGGGATGCGGCCACTCGGAGGCCCAGTATCCCGGATGGTTCCAATCGGATTTCGAGTAGTAGGCGCCGATGCCGAAACCCTGGGCCCGGAAGGCGTCGAAGACCTGCTTCACCACGTCGGACCTGGGATTCGTGTGGAACGGGCACGAGGAATGCGTGGTTCTGTAGTCGGTCTGCTTCGTGTCGAACAGGCAGAAGCCGTCATGGTGCTTGGTCGTGAAGACAACGTACTTCATGCCGGCCCCCTGGGCCGCGGCGACCCACTTGGCCGGATCGAACTTCTGCGGATTGAAGGTCTTGTTCAGGGCCACATAATCATGGAAGAACCGCGGGAAGTCCCTGCCCCGCTCGGTCCAGGCGGGTAGGTCGTCCGGCCGGGCCCATTTGTCCGCCTCGACCAGCGGCCACGACTCGATGCAGCCCCACTGGCTATAGATCCCCCAGTGCATCATGAACCCGAACTTCCAGTCCTGGAAGCGGTCGAGCTTGTCCCACACGAGCGGATCGGTCTCCTGGTCGGCGGGCGACTGGCCCGGCCGGGGCGGATAAGAGAGAAAGTTGGCCAGGATGTGCCCCAGGATCTGCTCGCCCTGCTCGTTGGCGTGGACGGCATCCCGTTTGAACGAAGCCAATTCCCGGCCCGACTCCCGCACGTACAGACCCCACGCGGTCTCCATATCCAGGAACGCCGCCCCGACCTCATCCGCGAGCTTCGCCAGATTCCGATTGTAGGGTGTGCCGTGCACGCCATTTGCATCGAGGAACGCTGCATCCCGCGGATCGGCAGCCCCAAATGCCCCAGTCATCAGGAGAATATCCGGCTGAGCGGACTCGCGGATCTGGCGAATCACGTCGCGAATCGAATCGATATCGCCGCCCTGGCTGATGCCGCCGATGATGACCAAGTCCGGCTTGTGATCGAGCACGAACTTCTGCACGCGCCCGACCTCCTTGTACCACGAGCACCCGGTGGACCCGCGCACCGACGTGACCTTCTCGATGGTGCAACGAGGATGCCGGCGACCGACGATGTAATCCCATCCCGACCGGCTCGTGTCGTTGACGATGCTGTCGCCCAGCATGACCACGCGCAGCACGCCGCCCTCAATCAGCAGTCGCCGCGTCTTAGGCAGCTTCTCCCATCGCTCCACAGGCGGCGCATATCGTACAGGCGGAATCTCCGAATACGCCTTCAGCACCGCCTCCAGCGTCCGCTCATTGCCGCGAAGGACATAGCTCCCATCCCCGGCGAGAACCGGAACACACAGAGACAAGGCCAAAACGAACACGAATCGAATGCGACACAATCCGCCCACTTGTCGTTCTCCTGCGCCCCCGTCCTACACGTTGAATCGTTGCCAAGGTTGAAGTTGAAAGCAGCTATCGGATCGCCGCGCAGCGGGCTTCTCTGCGGGCGCCTCTGGGCGGCTGCTCGACGATGGGGATTCGGGACGCGAACGGTTCGGTGGCGTAGGTGGCCTGCAGGGCCTCCCAGTTCCGGGTGCCGCAGTCCCGCATGATCAGCCAGTCGCGGGTCCGCTGCCAGCGCGGCGAAAACCAGGCCCGCACCGGCAATTCCCAAAGCTCCTGCGGCAAGGGACTGTCCTGATGTTCCTCCAGGACCCGGCGAGCGCCGCTATAGTCGGCGTGTGCAAGCGTCCAACGCGATTGGAGCTCCAAGCGCCTGAGCAGATCGACATGCTCAGCCTGCCCGAGCGAAGCCAGCGTTCGGGCCGCTTCCACGCCCCGCTCGCATTCGATTTCATCGGAATCGATCCGTTCGAGCAGGGAAACGCACGCCGCGACGACGGTGTCCCGCAGGGCCGGGTCCGAACCGACCGCCAGTTTCGTGAGTCCCCAAAGTTGGTCCCAGGCGATGGACGAGGCGGTCTCTTCGATCACCACGCCAAAGACCAGAGGCAAGATTATCGGGCCCATCGCCCCACAGGCGGCGGCCAGGATCTCCGTCATCAGGTGATCGTCCTGTTCGCCCGCTTCCACCAGCCTGGCGATCAGAGATTCACCGATCTCCTGGCGTCGCGAGTCCTCCAGCTTGGGCGCAGCCAAGGCGAAAATGGCGGGCACATAGAGATGGATGTAGCAGGTCCTCTCCTGGACGATCTCGCGGGCTTCGTCATACGCATTAAACAATTGGTCGATCAGGTTCGGTTCGTCGGCCAACGCATCGGCAAAGGCGACCATCGCGGACCACGGAATCTCCCCTTCGGTACGCTCCAGAGCATCCCAGAGCGGCTGCAAGGTTTCATCATTCACAGACGCAACTCCTACCACGAACAAGACACCCCCCTGGATGACATGCTGCGACAAACCCACAGGCGGGAAGTCAAATCTGATTATAAGAATCGACGCCGGGATATCAAGAAGGTTAGGGCAATTTGGGGTGGACAGACGCACGACCGGCCACATGGCGTTCGTCAGGCCCTTTTCTGCGGCTTTTGGCAACAGACAGACCCAGGCTCTTCAGACCGCAGAAATCGAGGCCATTATAGGACGCTACTCAGATTTCCAGGCGTCGATCATGCCGTAGGCCATCGCGCCCTCGCGGTAGCCCTTCTCCATCAACTGGAACGAATCGACGAATCGACGGAGCTTGCTGCCCTTGGTGAGCAGGAACATCTGGGCCAGCGGATTGTTCACAAGCTTGTTGCAGTGCTCCCACGTGGGCCGCACATTGGCCGTGATGTCGTCGGCAACGATGGATCCAAAGCCCGCCTGTTCGAGCATCGAAACCTGCTCGTCCAGGGTCAGCAGGGACGGGCACAGCATGGCCTCGCAGATCTCCTGGACGAGCGGATCGGCTTGGGGATCGCTCGCGCCGCCCTTGAGCCAGGCGCACAGCCCCAGCCGACCGCCCGGTTTCAACAATCGGGCGCCATCGCGGAAGAAGGCCTGTTTGTCGTGGATGTGCTCGCTGCACTCGATGATCCAGATGCGATCGAACGACTCCGAAGGCAGGTCGAGGTGGTTGGCGTCGTGCTCGCGGAACGAAACGAGTTCGGCCACGCCCTCCTCGCAGGCCCGCTTCTGGGCCGCCTGCACCTGCATCGAGTTGAGCGTCAATCCCAGGACGGAGCAGTTGAAGGTCTTGGCCAGCCAGCAGGCCGAACCGCCCAGGCCGGAACCGATGTCCAGAACTCGATGATCGCCGGCGATCTCCAGACGCGCGGCCAGCCGCTCGACCAGCTTGGTCTGCGCCTCGGCGGGCGACTCCCCGTCTTCCCAATACCCGTGGTGAATGTGGGGCCCCCACAGCATCTGATAGAAACCTGACAACACGTCGTAATGCGTGCGGATGTCCTCGGTAAGACATGACTGAGGCGACGACTGACTCATCGGTGTTCTCCCTGGCTGGTGTCCTTCCGCGGAAGCATCCCGGCGTCTCGACGGCCCACCCGACCGATCCGACGCTCATCCCTGCATATACGCCGGATCGCCCCCCTGTGTTTCGGCAAGACTCATCCGAATCCTTCACGGCAAGAGAGAGCGGGTGGCGTTGCCATTCCCACGGCGACGCCACCCGCTGGCGTGTTGACGCAAAGAAATCGTTACCGGGCGGCAGCCTTGGTCCTGGCTTGTTCCAGTACGGTGTTGGCGCGTTTAGCAAGGCTCTCGCTGCCGGCGACCTGCACGGCCTTTTCCAGCGGCGCAATCAACCTTCCGGCAAACGGTGCAGGGCCGCTACCGCGAAGCAGCCGCTCGGAAACCGCGACGGCGGCCAGCGCAGCCTCCTGCCGGGTGGCCGCCTCATCCAGGTACGGCGTGATCATCTCGACCGCCTCGGGCGAATCGACGTTGCTCAGCGTGCCCAGCAGCAGCCGTTTCTCCTCGTCCCGGGCAACCATGCCCGCCGCCTCGCGGCACATGGCGACGCGGTCCGCGATGGGGACATCGCCCCGGCCCGCCAGGCTCAGATAGCCGCGCAGCAGGAGCGTTCGCTCGGTCAGATTGCCGGTCTCTTTGGCCATGGCGATCAGGGTGGGGGCCGCATCGAGCGTTCTCCACGTCCCCAGGGCCCGGACGGCCGCCGAACGCACTTCCACGTCATCGCCGCGGGCGCAGGCGGAGACGGCCTGCAGGGCATCGGGCCCGCCGACGGCACCAAGCACCCGGATCAGCGACGCCTTCTGCACGGATGCCGCTTTGTCGAGATGGCCGATCATGAGCCGGTCGGTCTGAGCCCTCGAATCGGTCGCCCTAAGGCAGATCGCGGTGATTGCCTGCTCGACTGTGGTCAACTCCTGCGACTGGCCGGCCTTCTGAAGCAGGCCGAGCAGGACCGGCAGTTGATCGAGGCTGCCGAGCTCGCCGATCATCCGGATGGCGCCGGTCCGGACTCCCAAGTCGGTGTCATCGGCGGCCTGGACCAGAGCGGGGATGCCGCTGGTGATCCTGCGTCGTCCCATCAGCTCCAGCGCCACGCGCTGCTTATCCCGGTTCGCGTCGGCAAACATCTCCATCACGACCGCATCGGCCTCTTGGCCGGGGAAGGTAGCGAGGCTTTCCTGGGCGGCCTTGGCGACCTCGCGATTGCCGTCGTCCAGCAGTCGCGCGAGCACCGGCACCGCAGCGGGGTCACCCAATTCCGTGACCACCTGCAGGGCTGCGATGCGGACGCGCGGATCGCCGGTTCCGGCGGCTTGCAGCAGGGACGGGATCGCGCCTCTCTCGCCTCGCACACCCAACGCATGGATCACCAGGATCTGGCGGTCGGCGGACAGGCCCTTGAGGGCATCGGTCAGGATCGTGGTCGCCCTGGCGCTTCGCATCTGGTGAGACGCCTCGACGGCCGCGGAGAACAGGATGTAGTCCTCATTGCCCAGGTGCTCTTTAAGCAGCTTCTGGCGATTGGCCGCCTGGCGGGTGAGAATCGCCCCCCGCAAGGCTCCGCCGCGAACCTGATGAGGAGCGTCCAGCTTGTACAGCCGATCGTAGATCTCCAGGGCGGCCGGCCTGCTGCCCTCGAAAGCCAGCGACTCGGCGCAGCGGAGAAGCCCCTCGTAGACATCGAGTCGGCATTCGGCCGGGACCTTCGACCTCGCCTGCTCAAGGGCTTGGGCGGCTTCGGCGTTGCCGATGTCGCCCAGGGCCCGCGCCGCAGCCCCCGCGACCACAGGGCTTCCGCTGGTGACGAGCGAGGCCAGCGTCCCGACCGCTTTGGCGTCGCGGCGATACCCGACGGTGTGGATCACGCCGACCAGCGGTTTGCCCTTGACCGTGCCGAGGGCGTTGCGCAGCGCCTCGTCCACGGCCGGGTCCGGATTCACCTGGAGCGCATAACGGGCGTTGTGCGACAGTTGCTCGTCGCCCAGCAGCGCTGCCAGCGGGCCGATGGAGTCTTTGCCGCCGATGATTCCAAGCTGCCGGCAGGCATCGATCCTGGCCTTCAGCGGAGCGCCGGCATCTTTCACGGTGGCGATCAGCTTGGGTTCGTCGGCTTTGGCGGCCACGGTCTGCGCGAAGATCTGACCTGCCCAGCCCAGCAGAATCGCGGCCATCAGCATGAAGTGTGTTCGTGATCGTGACATATCAATCTCCTCGACAGGGCAAGGCTGTCCCCACCCTGCAATCATTTCTCTCTTCTTCAGATCGTCCACGGCTCGCGCATCGCACGCGAACGGAAGCGGTTGGCCTCGGCGTCGTTGACGAACTCCTCTTTCGTCGGGTCGAACTTCAGGTCGCGTTTGAGCCACATGCAGATATTGGCCGCGTGCACGCTGGACATGGTCCGGTGCATCATGACCGGGTTGGCCACGGTCTCGCGCCGCGACTTGACGCCGTCGAAGAAATTGCGGACGTGGTTCATCGGACGTTGCGTGCGGGCCATGTAATCGTCCACCAGCTTCTTGAAGTCGCCCATCCAGGCGGGGTTGGAGACTTCGCACCTCGAATAGCCGTCCGCGATGGCGACCCAGCCTTCGGTGCCTTCGTAGCGGACGCCGCAGGAGCCGTGCCAGATCTTGGCGGCCATGTCTCGTTCGAGGACCATCTTCACCCCGTTGGCGAAGGTTGTCACCATGCCGTCGCCGCTGTCGTTGGCGACATACTTGTACTCGACCGGCGACGTCTTCCACAGATCCAGCGCCACCTGGCATTGCGCGAAGGTGTGGGCGCCCCATTCGCCGATGCAGCTCGTGTGGAAGTCGTAGTGATTCCGCCATCCGCCCCGGGTGTACTCCGCGTTGTAGGGTCGCCAGGGACAGGGTCCCAGCCAGGCGTCCCAATCCATCTCCTCTTTCGGAGGCAGCGGCTGTTCCGGAAGCCAGTCGTGACGCATCTCCGCGGCGTCCCACGGCGCGATGTGCGCCCGGACCGTGTGGACCTTGCCCAGATAACCGAGCCGCAGCAGCTCGTTGGCGAAGGTGAAGTTGCCCTCGCTGAGCCGCTGGATGCCGCTCTGGTAGACGCGACGATGACGCCGGGCGGTTTCGACCACCGCCTGGCCCTCCGCGATGGTCATGGCCGAGGGCTTCTCCGAGTACACGTCTTTGCCCGCCCGCATGGCCATGATGGCCGCCAGCGCGTGCCAGCGATCGCCGGTGGTGCTCAGGACCGCGTCGATGTCCGTCCGCACCGCGAGAAACTCGCGAATGTCGGCATAGAGAGCGCAGTCGGTGTTGCCGTAGCGGGTGTCCACCATCTGCTTGACTTTCTCGCGACGCGCCTTCTGCGGGTCGCAGTTGGCGACAAACTGGATGTCCCGCTCGGGCAGCATCCAGTTCAGGACGCCCGAGCCGCGGTTGCCGATTCCGATGCCGCCCAGGATGATGCGTTCGCTCGGCGGGACGGCCCCGTTGCGGCCGAACACCGAAGCCGGCACGATGTACGGCGCAGCGATGGCGGCCGCCGTGCCCAGAAATGCTCGCCGCGAGAGGTGGGAGTGGTTGTGTGACATGGCAATCTCCTCTTTGCAATTGACTATTGACGATTGATGATTGGCGATTGCCGACGACTGTCAACAACTCCAACTCATCACGCCCTTGACCTTCGAGGGATTCTACCGACTTCCCGCCTCCGCGCCCACTTCAAAAGGAATGATTCCTGGCGACGGATGGCCGCTACCCAGCCGACGTCCCTTGGTGTATGATGCCCTGCTGTGCGTGCAGATCCCTGTCGAGCCAAGAGGTATCGTGATGCATCTGAAGAACGTGCGTTTCCATCCGGATCGGTATCCGACCCGGGAGCATTATCCGTTCAATCTCGGGATCTTCCGGGAAACCGAGGGACTCGCGTTTTCCTCGCCCGTGACCTTCTTCGTCGGCGAGAACGGCTCGGGCAAATCGATGCTCCTGGAGGCCATCGCCCGCCGGGCCGGAATTCATATCTGGCGCGACGGCGAGCGGACCCGCTGCGTGGTCAACCTCTACGAGGACAAGTTCTATCGCGGCATCTCGATCGAATGGGTCAACGGCGCCGTCCCCGGCTCCTTCTTCGGCTCCTCGATCTTCCAGGACTTCGCGCGTCTGCTGGACGAATGGGCGGCCTCCGATCCCGGCCAGCTCGACTACTTCGGCGGCAAATCCCTCCTGACCCAGTCCCACGGCCAGTCGCTCATGTCCTTCTTCAAGGCCCGCTACGCCATCCGCGGCCTGTACTTGCTCGACGAACCCGAGACGGCCCTCTCGCCCAAGACCCAGATCGCCCTGCTGGACCTGCTGACGACCCTCGCCGCCGCCGGCCACGCCCAGTTCCTGATCGCCACGCACTCGCCCATTCTGATGGCCTGCCCCGGCGCCACCATCTACAGCTTCGACCACAGCCCGATCGCCCAGATCCCCTACGAGGACACCGAACACTACCGGGTCTACCGGAGTTTCATGGAAAGTCAGGGGAAGCCCTGATCATCAAACGCCTGCTGACGCTCGGCCCCAGTTTGCGGCCATGCACCCCGGGGGACGTTCGTGACCTGCCCCTTGGGGACTGTGTCCCCAAACCCCTCGCATTTGACGCCTTGAGCCAGCAGCATGGTAGATACAAAGAAAGCCGCTGTGATGGATGGAATTCTTGAGGTCTCGTTCTTCTCCGCCAGGGCAGATGTCAAGCGGTCGGAGGTACCCATGGATCACTCCCCCAACTCTTCCTTCGCCATGCTATTGGCGAAAAGCGGAAGATGCCAGGGGTCCGGGGACGGAGTTCCTGGTGGTTTGATGCCCTCTCAGTCTGGTTCCGGTTCGGCCACTCTGCAGACGTCTCCGCCGCAGTCCTGGCACCTGCCTCGAAGAACGAGGTCGTCCCCGACCATTTCCGCCGTCTCCAGAACGATCGTAACGGACCCGAGGCACTGTCCGCACCAGACATTCGCGAGAATCTTCTCTTGTGCCCAGCGAGGGATTCTCTGCCACCGTCGCGCTGCCTCCGGTGTGAAGGAGTCCATTGGATGACTGGGCTTCGTCATCTGGTCCGCTCACTCAACACCGCCATGGCCGAATGATATCCCATTCGTCAGTACGCTGCGTCGTCTCATCGGAGCGTCAGAAGCTGTCCTTCATCCCGGCCATCCACTTCGGCCACTGGTCGGGCGTGACGCCGCCGGCGCGGGTCCATTTGTTGTTCGTATTGAACGTCTTGTGCCACTTGAGCGTCCAGAGCTGCTTGAGCGCGACCTTGCGGACGGACCAGTCGGCGAACAGGCAGAACTGGGCGCCGCCGTGGCGGTTGACGCACAGACGCTGCATCTCGTCGCTGCTGAGGGTCGGAGTCGTGTCGCCCTGGGGGCAGGGGACATCGGTGTCGCGGGGCCAGCCGTCCACCCACCAGCCCTCGGTGAAGATCGGGACGTTGTCGGCCCCCTTGACTTGAGGGGTCCGCCAGTAGTTCGCAGCCGGACTCCGCCCCCACATGCTCGTGTACCCCGCGGGGATGTTGCACATCCACCCGTTGGGCGCATAGCTGCCCTCATCGCCCCCTTGCGAGGCGGGCACCGCCCAGGCGTCAAACGGGCTCCTCGCAGGCCGGCTCTCGGTGACCGCCGCGGCCGATCGATTCTTGAACGCCGTCGGGCACAACCACATCTTCTTGTCCTTGGACAGCGGCACCATGGTCTCTCGCCACCATTCGCCGTTGGCGACGCCGGCTTCGGTGTTCTTGACCAGGCCGCTGTAGAACCGGCCGTTGTTCTCGTCCGTGTACATCGCGAAGATCAAGCCCCACTGGTGCAGGTTGGACTTGCACGCGACGCCCCGGGCCTGGGTGCGGACCCGCGACAGGGCCGGCATGAGAACCGCCATCAGGATGGCGATGATCGCGATCACCACGAGCAATTCGATGAGTGTGAACGCTTTTCGTTCGCGCATGACCGTACTCCTCAATCCAGACGCCGTATCCGCCTCACATGCCACTATCGTAACAACATCTGCCCCGCAAGGCAAGCCCCGCCCCACTGTCGAGGATGAATCGCAAAATGGGGATGGTGGGGGAACTTCTCATTGCGACGCACGGCAACCGACGCTATCATCCGAGCCGTCGGAACGTGAAAGGTTCTGCCGAAAGAAACGAAAGAATGCGAAAAAGGAAGATCGGCATGGAACTGGGATGCTCGCTCCACCTCTTCTTTCCCGCTCTTTCGTTTCTTTCGGCTGTGAATCCTGCTTGGAGGGACTATGAAAGACCGCGTGTTCGAGCTTACCGACGTCGTGCGGGAGACAGGGTATGCCATCCACAGTTATCACGGCCCCGGCCATATGGAGAAGGTGTATGAGAATGCCCTGGTATATCGCCTGAGGAAACAGGGTCTGAGCGTCGAACAGCAGAAACCGCTGACAGTACGAGACGAAGATGGAACCGTCGTTGGCGAATACGTTGCGGATGTCGTCGTGGAGAAACAACTCATTCTCGAAATCAAAGCCGCCAAGGCCATCGTTGACGACCACGTCGCCCAGACGCTCGGTTACCTGCGTTCGGCTCGTTTGGAGCACGGAGCCATCGTCAACTTTGGTGCCCCCAAGTTCCAGATTCGCAAGCTGGCTATGTCCGAGACCCTCCATCAGCCCAATCCAAGCGGCTCCTCCCCCCTTCTCACTCTTCTTTTTTCGTCTTTTTTCGTTTTTTTCGGCTATCTCTCTTCCTCTTCACTCCCCACAGCTAACGCGACTCCCGCGAGCGGGCCGCTTCGGGTGTCTCCCGAGAACCCGCGATATTTTGCCGACGACAACCGACGGATCGTGTATCTGACCGGGTCGCACACGTGGTCGAGCTTGCAGGACCAGGGAGCCACGGACCCGCCGCCGGTGTTCGACTACGACCGGTATCTGAACTTCCTCGAAACCCATCACCACAACTTCATCCGCCTGTGGGCGTGGGAGCAGGCCCGCTGGGCGCCGTGGTCGGACGGCAAAGGACCCAATCCCAAGGACTGGTTCATCCAGCCGAATCCCTATGCCCGGACCGGTCCTGGCGCCGCGCTCGACGGCAAGCCGAAATTCGACCTCTCGCAGTTCGACCCCGCCTATTTCGACCGGCTCCGCGAGCGGGTGAAGAAGGCGGACGACCGCGGCATCTACGTCTCGATCATGCTCTTCCAGGGCTGGAGCTCTGCCAAGAGCTGGCTGGGCGGAAAGCCCTGGATGGGACACCCCTACAACCCGGCCAACAACATCCAGGGCTTCAACGGCAACAAGCACAGCGACACCGGGCCCGACCTGAGCGACCCGCAAGTCCGCGAGATGCAGGCTGCCTACATCCGCAAGGTGATCGACACGGTCAACGACCTCGACAATGTCCTCTACGAAGTGACCAACGAGGGCGGAAACAAGGCCTGGGACTGGTGGGTGGTCGACACCGTACACCAGTACGAAAAGACCAAGGCCAGGCAACATCCGGTCGGCCTGACCGGGCACGGCGGCGAAAACAACGACGAGATGCTCGCCAGCCCTGCGGACTGGTTCTCGCCGGGGGCCGATCCGTGGCCTGACCTGCGGAAAGACCCGCGGGCCGTGGACGGCAAGAAGGTGAGCCTGCTCGACACCGATCACGTCTTCGGCGTCGGCGGCGATCAGAAATGGGTCTGGAAGGGCTTTCTGCGAGGCCACAACGTGCTGTACATGGATCCGTACGATGACCCCGAGTGGAAACCGGTCCTCCAGGGACAAGGCGTGGACATGCGATGGGCAGATGTGGCGCGTCCGGCGATGGGCCACGCCCGGCGTTACGCCGAGCGGATGAACCTGGCGAAAGCGACGCCCCGCCCCGAGTTGGCCTCCACCGGCTACTGCCTGGCCAATCCGGGCTCGGAGTACCTGGTCTACCTGCCCGAAGGCGGCAAAGCGACGGTGGACCTGTCGGCAGCCAGGGGCAGATTCGCAGTGGAGTGGTCCCACCCGGTCACCGGCCAGATCACACCCGCCGACCCTGTCGAGGCAGGAGCCAGGCGGGAATTCGCCGCGCCGTTCGAGGGCGATGCGGTGCTGTATCTTAGCGCCAAACGGTAGGAGCCTGATATGCGGATTGGCATTATCTCGGACACGCACGACCATCATCGCAATGTCGTTCAAGCTGTGGAGATCTTCGCCCGGCATAAGGTCGAATATGTGCTGCACGCCGGGGACATCGTGGCGCCGTTCATGGCCAAGGCCTTCGCTGAGTTGAAAGACGCCAAGTTCATCGCGGTCTATGGGAACAACGACGGCGAGAAGCTGTTCCTGAGACAGACCATCGAGGGCTTTGGCGGCGAGATCCACGAGTTCTGCTACAAAGGCGAGCTGGCCGGACGCAAGGTGTACATGACGCACACGCATCACAATATCGAGGAGGTAGCCGCCAGCCAGATGTACGACCTGCTCGTCTACGGCCACACGCACCGCCAGGACATCCGCAAGGTGGGCCGCACGTTGATCGTCAACCCCGGCGAAACGACGGACTGGATCACCGGCTCCAGTCATCTCGTGATTCTCGATCTGGCGTGCATGACGCACATGGTCGAAACGCTGTGGAAAGAAGAGTAGAAGTCAAGAGAAAAGGTTCATCACGGAATTACGGGGATCGTCGCAACCGCCGGAGCGGCACGCCCGAAACGATCGTGCAAGGGGAGTTTTTCGCGTTGTGGGCTCTGACTTGGACGCGAACGAGGCGTTCGCTCGCGGGGCCGACTGTTGCGAAGGGGCGTGCAACGCCCCTCCATGCTGATGGCCCCAAAGCGGTAAACTCCCGACGCGAAGCGTCGGAATCCGTGTCCGTGCATCCCCGTACTTCCGCAAGGAACCAAAGCAAAGGGAAGAGCCGGCAGACGAACGCCCTGCTCTTCCCTTTCTGTTTGTCGCTCTTACCTTCAGGCTTCTGTTCTCACGTCCGGAACTTCTTGAGGTTCTTCAGCGAGATCTCGATGCCCTCCATCGGCGGGATGGCGTCCTTCTCTTCCTCGATGATGTACCACTTCGTGCCGCCGATCGTCTTGCAGAGCTTGAAGACCTCGGCCCACTGGACGTCGCCCTCGCCGAGCAGGGCCTTGGGGTTGGTCTTGGAGTATTCCTTCAGGTGAATCGTGACGGCCCGGCCGGGGTATTTCTTCAGAATGGCGACCGGGTCGCCGCCGCCGGTCATGGCGTTGCCGGTGTCGAGCTGCATGATGACGTCCTTATGGGTGTTGCTGAAGAAGACGTCCCAGGAGGTCGTGTCGCCGAGGGGGTGCAGGTCGTGGGCGTGGGCATGATAGCCGATGAACATGCCCTGCTTCTTGAGCTGCTCGGCCAGCACGTTGAACCGCTCGGCGTACTTGAGCCAGGAGTTCTTCATGTCCTTCTGGTCGCCCTGGAGCCAGGGCACGATCACGTACTTGTTTCCGAGAGTCCTGTTGAATTCGAGGGTCGCAGCCAGCTTGTCGTCCGCGAGGTCGGTGTACTGGGTGTGGGTGCCGCAGCAGACCAGGCCGTTGTCGTCGAGCATCTTGCGGACATCCTTGGCGCTGTGCCCGTAGTAGCCCGCGAATTCGACTCCGGCGTAGCCCATCTTGGCGATCCCCGCCAGCGTGCCGGCCAGGTCCTTCTCGGCGACCTTGCGGACCGAGTACACCTGCACGCCCACCGGGATCTTGCCCGTGACCGCCCTGGCGGCGGCGTCGGTGGTGCTCTTGATTTGCGATTTCGAGCAGCCCGAGCCGAGAACGCCCAGAGCCGCCACCGAGGCGGTGGTCGCCAGGAAGCCGCGACGGGACAAATTGGGATTGTTCGACTGTGCCTTCATGCTCCTTCACCTCATCTCAATTCACTTGGACCCGGTTTCGGCGGCGGATCCTTCGCCTGATTCCAACCTGGACAGCGGTGATTGTAGTCCCGGTCGCCGGACCCGTCAAATCCAAAAGGACCGCCCGAGATCGCCGGAAACGACATCCGTCTCATCCCTTGCCTGGCACTTGAAATATCGGTCGGGGATGCTAGTACTACAACGCTACAAAAGCTTAAGAGAACCTAAGCGGCCAACCGATGATCCCATAGGAATGAAACTTCTCTTGGGAGGTCATCGGTATGGACGCCAGTACGATTATGCAACTCAAGCCGGAATTGACCCGTTTTCT
>DATIKY010000071.1:0-19578 GCA_035476995.1 Sedimentisphaerales bacterium
CGATTCTCTTGCCGAATCTGAACCTCACCTGTGGTGAGATTTACGAATCGGCTCCTCGGTTACGAATCCACGCCTCTTTCCCGATGAAAACTGCACATTCGCAAGACTTGACGGAGTGCCTTATGCAACTGGAGGGTGAAGTGTTTGCGGTACCAGGCGATGCCGCCGGGGGCGTAGCCGTTGCCGCTGCCGTACTCGGATCCGAAGGGCCCCTCGATGCTCCAGTCGTGAGGGACATCGAGCTGCCGCCAGGACGAGTCGTCCAGGGCGGCCATCATGGCGTTGGCGGCGTCGCCTTTGGCGAACCGCCAATCCGGGTTCAGATCGATGTACACGCGAGCCGCCCAAGCGGGCTGCCCCCAGGCTCCAAGCGGCAAACTGAACAGAATTGCGGCGACGACAACACGTGTTCTTCCCGACATGCCTATCTCCTCAGATCATTGGCATACGAAAACAAGGCCGGCGTCCCTCCGGTATGCCAGAACAACACGGAGTGTTTCGAACCCAGTTCTCCACGAGCGATCATGTCCATCAGACCGCCCAGGGCCAGGCCGGTTTGATCGTCCCGTTTCATGAAGATACGCGGGCCGGCCAGTTCTTCCGTCAGACGCGGCAGCGGCACGAGCGGCGTCGGGAAAAAGCCCAACGACCGTCGGGGCAATCGTTCATATTCCACCGGAACTCCAACCATGGTGTCTCCTGTCCTGGGCCCATAACACCGAGCCCTGATCCTCGTTTTTCGGTCTCACGTTTGGCTCCATTGGAGCCTGACCCCCAACGTTTTGCTGAGCACCTTCTGGAAGTCCGCGAGCCGCCCTTTGTCGCGACGAATCTGTCGAGGCGGCTCCTTCTCGCGAAGGCAGAACGCCGCCAGGGCGCCGGCCGATTCGCCGATGTTCCACTCGACCGGATGCAGACGGTAGCAGCCGTTCGTCAGATGGGTGACGCCGAGATTCTTGCAGGCCGGCAGCAGGTTCTCCATACGCCGGGGAACAAGTGCGCCCAGCGGAATCTGAAACGGCATCGCCGGCATGTCGATGTAGTTGTCTCCTCCGGTCGAAGGATGCAGATCGAGCCGATAGTAGCCGATTCCGACGCTGTCTTCGAATCGTTCCGCGGAGGGTTCTGCGCCGGTCTTCTTTGCGATTTCCTCTCTCGCCTCCTGCGCAATGTGCTGGGCGACGACGGTGAACTCCGCGCGAATGCGCCGGGATTCGCGGATGTAGGGACGTTTGGCCAGCCCGTCCTCCGTTCCCACCAGATCGGGACGCAGTCGCAGCCCTTTCCATCCGGCGCCTCCATCCGGCCGGGGGGCCTGCGTCTGAAGCCAGTAGAGCAGAGACAGGCTCAACTGGCGGGCGCCCTTGATGTGCCTGGCCAGTTCCTTCTCCGAGACGTCGTGGAAGTTGCCCAGCAGGTAGTCGTTCTGCGGCCAGTTGACCAGGGTGATGTCGCCACGGTAGGTCGGACCCGCGAAGTGGCTTCGCTGGGCGATCTTGCGGTAGAGGAAGAGATTGTAGTGCCCCTCCGGCGTGTCGCCGAGCGGGTTGAATCCCATGGGCCGGTACGCCAGCGTATGCGGATGGCTCATCGCCAGATCCAGCAGCTTGCCGGACCAGGGAGGATTCAGTTGCGGGACGTAATCCCGCCAGAAACCATACTGCTCGGGCCTGTCGATGGTGTGGTCCTCGCCATCGAGATACTCCACGGGAAAACACCAGGTGACCGCCTGGATGTTCTGCGGCTGAGCCTCGGACGGAGCGTGCGATTCGCCGGTCTCCTTCTGCGATTCGAAACCGGTGACGTATTCCGTTCGCGTCAAGGGCAACAGGTCGCCCTGCTCGGTGGCGTCGAGGAAGTAAGGAGCCTGCAGGCGGATGCGGTCGCCGAACCGGTTCTGAACGATGACGCTTTCGACCCGATCGCCCGACACCTCCGCGTCGACGGGATAATGCTCTCGCAGGATCAGGAGCTGGTCGAAACTGACCGCAGGGGCCAGCATCGCCTCCAGCACCGCGACGCTGATCCGCGGCTCGTGACAGAGCCTGGAGACGCCTCCGCCGCCCGGGTTGAAAGCCTGCTGGTCACGGAGTTCCTTCGTCAGCGGGTAGTGGTTTCGGTAGTAGTCGCGCACCAGGGCCCGATACTGAAGATACGATCGGGTCCCGCCATGCGATTCGATCCACGGATTCTCGTCGGGAGGCACCGCCTGCTGGGTGAGCTGCCCTCCCAGCCAGTCCGTTTCCTCGGTGAGAATGACGCGCGCCCCCATCCGCGTCGCAGCCAGCGCCGCGGCGCACCCGCCTACGCCGCCGACGACGATCACGACGTCCGCGGACAACTCGCGAACCGAATGCTCGCCCTTTCTTGAAGCGGACGGTCGATCAGGCCAGACGAGGGCCTCTCGCGACGACGTTGCACAGGAACCGCTCACGAGCATGGCGACGCCCGTCGCGCCCAGACCCAGGAACTGCCTTCGATTCATCGGTTGCTCCTTCTGACGGAATCGCGTTTGCACTCCGCGGTGATAGCGGAATCTCCCGGCCGTGTCAATGCGGACGTCTTCATCCCCTTCCTCAAGCGGCTGATGCAAGGAGTACGCAAGCCCGCTCTTGTGATCGTCGACGGACATCCGACGTACAAGGCGGTGAAAGCGCGTCGCTTCGTGGAGACGGGGGGCGAGAAGCTCAAGCGGTTCTTTCTTCGGCCCTACCCTTCGGAATTGAATCCCGATGAGCACGTTGAAACGATCTGAAGAACAGCGGCATTGGCCGAAAGGGGATCACTGAGCCGGCTCAGATGAAGCATGAAGGCGTCGGCCGTCTTCGCTCCAGGCAGAAGTCGCGGGACCTCATCTGGTTTTTCTTCCTTACGCCGTCTACCGCTTGTACTGCCTTGCGCATAGGCACGCGCGGGAAGGTTGGTACCCCGAAACTGCACCCAGTGAACGGAATCCGCACACCACGAAAACTTGTGTGACCGCGATCAGTTCTGTTCGGCCTCTTCGGCGGCGGTGTAAGACGGTTGCGGGGCCGTGAACTCTGTTTCCCCGAAGGCGCGGGTTTCGTTCTCCGTCATTGTCGGTTGTTCGACGATCCACGGCGTGATGAACACAAGCAGCTCGCTGTTGATGGTCTCTTCCCCTTTGAACCGGAACAGCCCTCCCACCAGAGGCAGGTCTCCGAGCAGTGGGACTTTGTTGACTTGCTGGTTCACTTCCTTCTTCTTGAGTCCGCCCAGAACGACCGTCTGCCCGTTCTTGACGATCAGGGTCGTGTCGGCCTCCCGCCGGTCCACCACAGGTTGGGCGTAGCTGATGTTGGTGCCCGAGACCATGACCTCGCCGGTGACGACACTGAACGAAGGTCTCATGTGCAGCCGGATCATCTGGTCGCGAACCGCCAGGTGGGCCGTCACTTCCAGTTCGACGCCCGCCTCTCGGAAAGCGGTTGTCCCGATGTTGCCGCCCAGAGAGGATTCCTGGAGCTGCTGATAAGGAATTTCCGAGACGATCTTGATGCTCGCTGTCTTGTCGTTGAGGACGAGGATCCGCGGATTGGCCAGCAACTTGGCGTTGATGTTCTCCTGCTGGGCCCTGAGCATCACGTCGATGTCCACATCGCTGGTGAGCCATCCGAGGCGAACCGATCCGGTGGTGTTCTCGGATTTGCCGGCCGTCCCGTTGAACACGCTCCGGGTGAAGGGATTCGTCTCGGTGTCCACGTCGGGAACGCCGGTCTGGGCATCGAACACCGTTCTTGTCCCGGCGGCCCACTGCACCCCCAGGTCGAAGCGGTCTTTGCTCGTGACGTCGTAGATGCGCGCCTCGACGAGGATCTGCGGGGTGATGCGGTCCACCTCGTCGATGTAGAGGCCCATGTCCCTGATCTTGGCCTCGGTATCGGTGACCAGGATGTGGCTCGTGCCGTCGATATGGGTGACCGAGCCAACGTCCGACTTGAACTTCTCGATCGATTTCACCACCTCGCCAACTTCGGCATAGGTGATTTCGAAGATTCTGGTGACTTGCCTTTCGGGCACCTTGGGCATCTCCGCCTGCGCCAGGATGCGGACGATGTTGTCGCCGATTACGTAGTCGAATCCATGCACCTCCAGAATGCTCCGCAAGGCCTCCTGAAGCGGGACGTCGGTCAACCTCACGGTGGCTTCGCCCGTCACGCTGGGACTGGTGACCACGTCGACGTCGGCCTGTTCGGCGATCATCCGGACGACGTCCTCGATGGGGGTCTTGTGGAACTCGGCGCTGATACGTTTCTCGAGCCGCTGCCGGAGACTGGCCTGGGCCGTCACATCGTGCGACTCGTCGCCCCGGGCCGTCGCGGCGGCCAGGAAGGACCCGAGGAGCCAGACCACGGGCACGAGTCTCAGCGAGGCCTTCGGCAGTCCCTCAACAGGATGCGTCCGGCAAGGCGCATTTTCACACGACTGTATGGTGAAGAATCTCATGGCCACTTCTCCCGATTGTCATCACTTGTTGGCTTCGACGGCCTGTCTCCAGGTCCTGCCGTTCATTTCGAACTGGACGGCGTCTTTCTCGATCTTCACGACCGTCGCGCCGAAGACCTGCTTGCCCTCATGCACGAGAATCGTATCGACGATCGCGACCGGCCGGTCTTCGCTGTGCAGGATTCCGGTCACGACGAAGCTGGCGTACTGACGCAGCGGCTCGGGCGCCGGGACCTCTGCGACGGGGACGGACGGAGCAGGCCGCCGCATGGGATCGCGTCCGTTCGGCTGGTAGAGGGGCGGGATCGCCCAGGTCAACTCCACGTCGGAGATCGCGACCGGCGCGACCTCGACCGGCGGTTCTTCCTGCGCCTGCGCGGGGGACGACCTCATCAACGGATTCTTCGACAGGTACAGAAGCACCAGGGCCAGGATCGGAATCAACGCCATCATGACCTTCTGTCGGCCGCTGCCTGGCTCTTGCGACGAATCGCACGCGGCGAGCTTCACTCGCGCGCGGGGCAGCGAACCTTCCCGCATCGCCCGCGTGCGGGGGACACGTCTGGCGGGCTTCAGGCTGGCCGCCGTTTGCAGAGGCGCCGCATCCGGGCGTCCGGCGTTTCTGGTGAAATACTGGCCGAGCAAGGTCCTGCGAGCGGGTTTGGGCTCGCCGGCGGGCTCCTGCCGGGCGCGGTCTGTTTGGGTGTCAGCCATGGTCAAGTCCCTCGCGGTTTCTCCACGAGCACCGCCAGCCCCACATGCACCTGGGGCTCGGCGTCCGCCTCTTGAGAACGATTGATGGTGAACGTTTCGATGAAGACGAACGGCTCGTGACGCTCCAGGGTGTTCAGGAAGAATACGAACGGCGTGAACCCTGCGACGAAACTCACGTCGAACCGCTTCTCTACGACGCGGCCCGAATCCTCCGAGGTCCCGGGCGAGGTCGAGGACGTCGGTCGTATGCTGAAAGACTCCAGCCCCATCTCCGCAGCGATGCCGCCGATGACATAGGCGAGTTTCGGCGCGTCATCGACCGGCACGAGGAAATCCTCGATCTGATCCTGCAGGCGACCGACCTGTTCGTTCAGGCGGGCGTGGAGTTCCGGCTTGGCGGCCTCCACCGCACGAGTGTAATGGCCCTTCGCCTTGTCGATCTTCGTTTCGAGATCATGCCGATAGTCCAACTGGGGACGCAGAATCAAGCCATAAGCGGCTGCGGCCAGCGCCAAGCAGGGGCCCCATACCGCGGCCATGATCAGCAGATACTTGTGGCGAACCTTCATAGGCACCAATCCCTTGTCGTCAATTGTTCCGAGCCACCGCTTCGGCCTTGAGAACACATTCGAGTTCGTACAGGACCGCTTCCTCGCCGTCCAGCATGGTCCGGTTCTGGGAGACGGTGATCGCGCCCAGGATCGGCCCGATGACCGGCGAGGACCGCAGACTCTCCTGGAGAGCCCGCACCGCCTCCAGGGCCGTCCCCGCCTGCCGCCCGCAGACGCAGAGCGTCAGCGTGCGCACCGGAACGCTGACCTCCACCTTCCGGGTCGGATCGTCGGGGACGGAGACTCTGCGCCGGACCATCCGCCGATTCGCCTCCAAGCGTGTCAGCACCAGAGCGTCCGAGAGATTCTCAACCAAGGCGGTCAGCGATTGCGACCACTGCATATATCCTCCGACCGCAGCTTTGATCTCCGTCAGCACGGCGTTCGCCGACGCTCGGTCTCTTTGGAGCAATTCCGTCTTCATCATCGCTTGCGTCAGGACGGTGGAGGCCGTCTCGATCTGGCTCAACTGCTGTTTGTTGATGGACAGGATGACGCGCCCGTCCAGATAGAAGCTGGTCATGGCCAGGCCGATCAACAGGGGAACCACGACGATCAGACACGCCAGGGCGATGCCCCCCGGTCGGCTCCGGATCGGAACCCCTTCTCCCAAAAGTAGATCCACAGTGTACATGGCGTTACTTCCCATTCTCCATCGGTTTCTCGCAATCGGACGTGCCGGAGGCGCGACGCCGATCCTGACGGCCGGACCGAGAACTCACAGATTCCTCATGGCCAGCCCGGCGGCGAGAGACATCGAAGGACCGAAGGCCTGCGCCGAAGCCGCCCGTTGTCCGGCCTTCGCGTCGTCACATCGCATGGTTTCGACAGGATTCCATGCCTGCACATCGAGATGCAGCTTGCCCGCCAGAAGGTCGATGAATCGATCGAGCCGGGACAACGCGCCGCAGACAAGCACGCGTTCGATCTTCACGCCGAAGCCGCCGGAGCCCGCAAGTTGCGAGGCGAGCCCTGCGCCATGCTGGGTCGCGTAGTACCGCAACGTCGTCACGATGTCTTCCACCAGCGGTGCGCAAGCCTCTTCCACGTTGTCCCGGAAGGAAGCCGGATCCACCAACGGCAGATCCCCAGTCTCTGCGTCCGAACGTTCGTCTCTGTCCTGCGGCGCGCCGTAGTTCAACATCGCGGCCCTGGCGGTCTCGAACGGGATCTGCGTCTCGTCCGCCATCCACCTGCAGATCTGATCGCTGCCGGAATTGAGATCTCGGACAAACGGCCGACCTGCGCGATCCCGGATGGCAATCGTCGTACAGGAGCCGCCGACGTCGACAATGGCCGAACCGTCGCGGACGTCTTCGTTGTTCGGCGAGCCGTCCGCACCCATGCCCCAGTGGTGGAGGCAGTTGAGCAACGCCAGCCCCGCCACGTCGAGCAGGACGCAGTGCAATCCCGCATCGCGCACGACCTGGCGTATGCTGCGAATCAAACCGTTGTTGGCGGCCACCCAGAATCCTCGGGTCTTCCCGTCGTCCACCGACGTCACCTGGTAATCGAAGGCGCTCTGGTCCGGACTGAACGGACAGATCTGGGACGCTTCCAGTCCAACCGCCGATCCGATTTCCTCCGCCAACAGGAGGGGAAACTCGAAACTCCGGACAACGACCTCCGGCCCTCGCACCCCACAGACGGCGAGCTTGCCGTCGATGCTGCGTTTGGACAATCCCTTCTGGATCGCGCGAACGGTATGGATCCGACGGAGTTCCGGATCATCGCCCCAGGGGGCGATCTCGGTGGAGTACGCCCCCGTGACGGCATAGACGCCGTTTTCCCGTCGCAACTGGACCATCCGCACCGCGGTTGTGTCGATGTCCAACCCAACCAAAGATCTTCTGCGAAATCCGATCATACAGCACTTCATCGGACGACAGCGTCGTCGGCTTAATGTGTCTTGGACGCGGGTGAAACAAAAGCGGCTCACGAGCGTCCCAGACCCGTGCAACGAAAGCTGGGTCGAACCATCGCCCGACAATATCGGACCGTCTCCTGCAGAATGCGTTCAATGCCGGGGACGTCCTGCGGTTGTGCCTCAGGGGAACCGGAGGGTGTTCGCCCGACCGTCGAGCTCCCTCGGGCGCGTCAGGCAGGAGCGACGGCTAGGGACGGTAGTCGCGCCAGCCTGCGGGCGCCGGAACGTACTTGCCTCGCAGCCAGACGTCGCCGGGGACGATGCCGGTCAGGAGCCGGTTGTCCATGTGGTAGGACTTGAGATAGCCGTCGGCAGTGAAAAAGCCGCTTACGCCGACGACTCCTCGGATGCGTTCGGTGATCGTGCCGTGCACGCGGAGGTAATCCTGGGATCCGGAGTACTCCTTCCGTCCGGCATAGCTGAGAGAGCCGACCCACACGTTCTCTGCCCCCCAGCCGCCGCCGCCGACGGTGATGGCGGCCTCGACGACCGTCGGATCGGGCAGGTGCCTCTGATAGTACTGGCTGCTCGAAGAGCCGGCGCTGGGATTGTCCGGACGTCCGACCGGCATGTAGGTGTATCCCTTGAGCTTCACCACGCCGTCAATGTCGCTCAGGCCCGGGTCCACGACCTTGACGACCCCCTGGGCGAGCAATCCCAGAACGTTGGGATTGCCCTCCCTGGGCAGGCCATCCGGATCGTGCGTCCCGTCGACGTGGATTGAATCAGCCACCCAGATGTTGCCGGTGGCGACGACCGTGACGGTGCCTTTGACCACCTGATCGTTGTTGTGCAGGGTGGAATTGCCCCCGATGACGACGTTGCCATTGACGAAGATCTGGCCGCCGGGCTCGGAGGTGGTGCCGCCGAAAGACTGGGTCACGTACGTGTTCGTCAACGGGATCGTGATCCTCTGACCGGTCGAGTCTGCCGTGCTGGAGGCGACGTGATAGGCGTAGATGGAGTACCGTTCGTATTGGGAGCCGTCGGTGCCGGCCCGGATCCGGAAGTCGTAGGTGCTGGAATCGGACGACTGGCGGAATCCTCGGACCGAGCAGTTGTTGGTGATGCGGACCTTGCCGATCCCGCCCTCGACGAAAAACTCGAGCTGGACCGCGGGCTGGCGGTTGGTCAGACCGGTGGCGGGGGCCGTCGGGGTGAACCGATACTGCGGCAGCGTGCTGTCGCGAAAACGGATGATCTTGCTCTGCACGGATTGCTCATCGGTGACACGACTGGCGGGCTGATTGAAATAGATGCCGCCCCGGAAGAGCGACATGACGCCGGAGTACTTGTCCGAACCGCCGGTCGTGTAGCGGTCTTCTCCCATGGCCACGGCCTGGAGGAAAGACGGAGAACCGATAATGAAGATGTCCTTGACGTCCGGGCTGTCGGAGGCCTTATTGATGTGAATCGGTATGTCGAGGATCTCTCCGTTCATGAAGTTCACCGCGGAGGTGCTCGCGGCGCCCGCTGGAATGCGACAGAGGCCCATGTCCCAGCCGCTGATCATCTGGACGGTGAGCACGTCCACCCGGCGCTCGAAGATGCCGCTGCGGCCGTTGGAGACGACGCGAAACACCGGTCTCGAACCGGCGAACATGTACAGACTGATTTGATACGAGCAGGAACTGTCCGGAAAGGTGAGCGATCCCGAGGTGCCGGCAACGCCCTGCTGGAGAGCGCTGAGCATGTCCTGCTGTCGGCCCATCCAGAAGACCGCCTTTTCATACCCCGCCTCCGCGGCTAACATGGCTGCGGCGTCCGCCTTCACCGCGATGGCGTCGCGTCTGACGCCGTAGCTGATGGCGAGCAGACCTCCTCCGATCGTGGTCAGAATCACCAGGGTGATGACGACCAGCGCCAGACTCACCCCGCGACGTCGAAGGGCGAACGGCCGAGTTCGGATTGTGGACTCGTTGTTCTTCATCGGGGCCATACGTTGCGCATCAACGCGGATGTCATCACCCGCATCGTTCGATTCTCGTCGTTCGGATCCGTCAGGGTCACCGCCAATCGGATCGAGCCTTGCCCGGTAGCCCCCACAGTCGTGTGGCTGAACGGAAGACCTGCGGACCCGACGCGGACATTTCTGGCCAGCACCGTGGTGGAAATGCCTGTGGTGTTCCGGGCCCCTCCCCCGCTCGGGGCGGCGCCGGGCGGATACGCCCCGTAATCGACCTTCATCTCGTCGCCGTCCAGATAGAACAGAGCATAGGCGGTCGCGGTCGTTTCGGAATCCATCAGACCGTAGCTGTCGGTCGTGTTCAGCGGAACGTCCCAATAGCGGAACTCGACCGCGTCGCCGCGAACGATCGAATCGGGCTGATTGGCGGGAGGCAAGACCGGGATGAGGGTTCCGCTGTCGAATTCGTAAAGGACATAGTTGCCGCGATTGGACCGTCGTCCCACCGCGCCGAACGCGGCCACGAGCGTCTGTGCGTCACGGGTGAGTTGGTCGTGGGCCAACCGGTAGGTGCGGAGCCAGGCGCGGTTGCCGCTGTCCAGGAGCATGGTCACGCCGGCGATCAGGATCAGGGACGTGCTCATGGCGACGACCAGTTCAACCAGGGTCATGCCGGCGAAGGCTCGTTGCGTCAGTCTCTTAGCCATCGGTGGCGTCCCGTCGCACGTAGGTGACAAAGGTCATGGCAGGCAGATCCGCGAAACGAGGCTCCGGCACGGTGATGCCGCCCGAACGGCTCTGCCCATAACGAACGATCACCGCGAGTTGACGCAGCACGATGTTGGCCACGGTGTCCTGATCCACGTCCCTGTAGGCCAGCAGGATCAGAACAGGCATGTCGCACAGAGTGATGCTGTAGATTGAGCCGTTCAAGGCGCTGCCCATGCCGTCGGCGGTCGCGAAATCGCCGGGCGCCTGCCCCGCGTTGGCAAATCCCAATCCCAGCGACGCGGGATCGTACTCGTCCGATCCGCCGGTGCTCTTCCAGTCCTCGATCAGCAGTTGCGCCGCACGGGCGGCGTCCGTCTGTACGCGCGCAATTCGGGCTTGTCCGGCGGCGAAGTACTCATAGTGCAGGGCGCCCAAGGCGGCAATCGTCAGGATCGCCGCGGCCACCACCTGCTCGATGAGGGTGAAGCCGCGGGCGATCCGCGTCGCGTGGTATTCCATGCTGGATGGACCTGCCTTCATACCCCCACTCTTTGTAGCTTGGACTGTGTTCTGGAAAGGCGTCAGGATCCGCACGGAAGTGCGGATCCTGACAACCGAGGAGAGCCAGATCAACCTTCCTCGAACACCTGGCCCGAACCGTTGCCGGTGAGTGTCATTTTGGCCGGTTTCTTCGGGGCGGTGTTTCGCCCTAAGGCTGGATCGCAGGTGATGGTGAAGTTCAGCACGCCTGCGTCGGATACCGAAACGCCTGAGACTTTGTAACAGGCGGTGAGGAAGTAGGTGCCATCCAGCTCACTGGCCGCAATTCCCAAGTCACCCCAGGTTGGCTCCGCCTTGACGCCGGACTTTCCCTTTTCGGCCGCGTAGGCGCGAACGGCGCTGGCGATCGTCCCCATGGCGGCTTTGCCCTCGGACCACTTCGACCCATCGACCCGCCCGCTCATCAGGGGCACCGCGACCGCTGCGAGAATCCCGACGATCAGGACCACGACCATGAGTTCGACCATTGTGAATGCTCTGTTGCTCTTCATACAAACCTCCTGAGAACGGAATGTGAACCCCTTGTACAGTCAACAATTGACAGTCGTATATTCATCGGGGAACAGAAAGCTCGACTTTAGGAATCAGTGCACATCGGAAACCGTGAAAATCGGCAGATACAGGGCAATGACGACGACCAGGACAATGGCGCCGACTGTAGTGATCATGACGGGTTCGAGCAGCCGGGTAAGAGTGTCGATGGTCGCCGAGATCTTGCGTTCATAATGATCGCTGGTCTTCTGCAGGATCTTGGGCAACGAGCCGCTCTCCTCGCCGACCTGCGTCATTTTGACGACCATGTTCGGGAAGAAACCCGTCGCGGTCATCCCCAACGCGACGTTCGACCCGGCCATCACGTGTTGCCTGACCCTTGTGACCGCGGAGACAATGACGTCATTGGAGCTCATGCCCCGCAGGATGTCGAATGTTTCCAGCACGGGAACGCCTGCTTCGAGCAGCGTGGCCATGGTCCTGCAGAACATCGCGACGAAAGCCTCGGAGAAGAGTTTCCCGAACAGGGGCAGCCGCAAGACGACCCGGCTCAGCAGTTGGTGCCCGCTTCGGGTCTTGAACAGCGTCACGATCAAAAAGATCAAGCCGACCAGGGCGACCAGCAGATAGGGCGCATTCCGGCATAAGAGGGTATACAAGCTGAGAAAGCCTCGCGTGAACGCGGGAAGGCTGCTCCCGATCTGGGAGAAGATCGCCTGAAACCGCGGGATGATCAACGTCATCACGCCGATCACGATGGCGGTGATCAGGACCAGAACGAAGATGGGATAGGCGACGGCGCTCTGGATCTTCTTGGCGATGCGGTCCCGGCTGTCGAAGTACTCCGCCAGAAGCCGCAGGGCTTTCCCCAGATCGCCGCTCGTCTCGCCGGCGATGACGATCGCCAGCGCCAGATGGTTGAAAATGTGGGGGAACTCCTTGAGGCTTTCCGACAACAGCGTGCCCTCGGCGACCTTGGAAAGGGCATGCTGCAGAACGCGCCGAAGCTGCAGATTATCCGTGTCTTCCGCGACGATCTCCAGCGCGCTGGTGATGCTCAGACCGCCTTCCAGCATGGTGCTCAACTGCCATGACACCGCGCCCAGGTCGGCCGAAAGGACCCGTCCGCGATGCGTGGTCTTGCGTTTGCCGACGCCGGTCCCCACGGTCTCGTGGACTTTGACCGGCGTGAAGTTCCTCTGGTGCAGCATCTCCAGGGCTTCGTGAGCCGAATTGGCCGCCAGCAGCCCTTCACGCCGAGCGCCTGCGGGGTCGCGGGCGATGTAGGTGTAGCTCTTCATCGTTCTCAGGTATCTCCCATGGATGCGACTCGGAAGACTTCCTCGGCGGTGGTCAGGCCGCGCAGAGCAGCCTGAATCCCGCTGTCCAGGAGACTCCCGTACCCTTTGCTCCGGACGGCGGCCTTGATCTGCGCCTCGCTCTGACCGGCGACGATCCGATCGCCGAGGTCTTCGTCCACGACGAGGAACTCGAAGATGGGGAACCGCCCGTGATAGCCGGTTTGGCCGCAAATGGGGCACCCCCTGCCCCGGCGGAGCGGGGCCCCACCGGCCTTGTCGCGGTCCAGCTTCATGCGCCGCAGGATTTCGTCTGACGGCTGCACGGGTTCCTTGCAGTTCTCGCAGATCTTGCGAACGAGCCGCTGCGCCACGATCAGGTTCAACGTGGACGCCAGCAGGTAGCGTTCGATTCCCATGTACGCAAGCCGGCTGATCGCGCTGGGCGCGTCGTTCGTGTGGAAGGTGCTCAGGACCAGGTGGCCGGTCAGAGAGGCCTTGATCGCAATCTCCACGGTCTCTTTGTCGCGAATCTCCCCGATCAGAATGATGTTCGGATCCTGTCGGAGAATGGCGCGGAGGCTCAAGGCGAAGTCCAATCCGATTTCGGGCTTCACCTGGATCTGATTGATGCCTGCCAATCGATACTCCACCGGGTCTTCCACCGTCGTGATGTTCACCGTCGGACTCTTGAGGTGGTTCAACGCCGCGTAGAGGGTTGTGCTCTTGCCGCTGCCGGTCGGACCGGTGACGATGATGATGCCGTGGGGCCGCGACAGCATGGCCCTCAGCTCGATCAGCGCCTCCGGCTCGATGCCCAACCGGTTCAGGTCATGGGTGACCGCCGCGGTGTCGAGGATTCGCATGACCACCTTCTCCCCGTAGATGGTGGGGATGGTCGAGACCCGCACGTCGATGTCTCGTCCGGACGCCCGGATTCTCAGGCGCCCGTCCTGCGGAAGCCTCCGCTCGGCGATGTTCATCTGAGCCAGAACCTTGATCCGGGCGACCACCGCCGCATGCATTCTCTTCGGGGGCCCCACGACCTCGCGGAGCACCCCGTCCACTCGAATACGCACATCGGTTGTCTCCGACTGCGGCTCGATGTGGATGTCGCTGGCTCGATTCTTGACGGCCTGTCGCAGCAACAGATCGACAAACCGGATGACCGGCGCCTGGTTGGCGGCCTCTTCGCCGCCGATCTCGCTTTCGACTTGCTTCCGTGTCGGAAGATTCGCAGCGGTCTCTTCGTCCGCGTCGTTCTCGGTGGCGACGAGGTCGCGCATCTGGCGTTCCTCGATGTCCGAGCCGTGGTAGATGGCCTCGATGGCGCGTCGGATCTCCGCAGGCGTGCTGATGACCGGCTTGATCGGGCGCTGCATTTTCAGCATCACCGTGTCGATGGCCACCACGTCGAGCGGATCGGCCATCGCGGTCACCAGTTTCCCGTCCATCTCCCGCAAGACCAGCAGACAGAACCGCTTGGCGATGCTCTCCGGCAGCACTCGGGCGACCTTCAGATCGATCGTCGAGTGGTCGTCCAGGCCGACGTACTCCATGCGCAAGTGCTCGGCAAGGACCGTGCTGAGGGTCAGATCGTCGATGAGACGTCGCCGGATGAACACTTCGCCGATGCGACCCCCTCTTTCTTGCTGCTCGCCGATCGCTTCGAGCAACTCGTCCCGTGTAATCATCCCCTTGCTCACGAGGAGCTCGCCAAACTGATCATGGCTGTTGCCTTCCAGTGAGGAGGGACCTTGTACCGTTGTCTTCATAATCAGAGACCTTCTCTTTGCCGTCCCTATCGGTCGTCGCGAGGACCCGCTTTAGCTGCTGTGTGAGGAAGCCTCCGTGGAATGGACGCCGCGACGGGGCGTACCGGACCACAGTTTCCCTGAAAAACCGCCGGGAGCGAGTCGAGAACGTCCGATATGCCCTGATCGCCCGGATGGAGCAGATCGCTCGCAACGTCAACAATGAGGCGGGCTCTCTGGCCGGCACACAGTATCTCGCTCATCCGGTTCTTGCGTACATTCGTGGTCCTGGCCCGCCCGCGGCGGGCGTGCGGCGGAGAGTCTCCGCTTGGCGCCGGCAGCATGGCATGCAAGCGTTCAGGAAGGGGCCCGATGGGAGGGACACACGTAACACCCGGATCAGACCATGGAATAAGTCAAGGAACGACAGATAGTCAATATCGGATACCACTTGCACCCTATGACCATACTCTCAGTAACTCACGATCAGCATGTCATGGATGTCGTTGACCGTCGCCTCCAGACGCCGCCCGCGGCGCTTGAGGTCCGTGGACTTGTTGAATGCCACAGCCCGCTTTATGGACTTGGCGAGTTCCACGGTCACGTGGTACATCGGGACATCCTCCATGAGACCGGGCAGGATGTGAGGCCGATCCTTCGGCGGGGTCGTCTGCGGAGGCGAATTGTACCCCAGCACGTGGATGCGAAGCGTACGCGTCGCCGCATCGTCGGTGATGATTGTCTGGACTGTTGTCGGAGCCGAGACGCGCACCTGGGGATTCGGGTTCAGGAACCGGACGGCATTGCTGAGCAGCCGTCGAGCCTCCACGATGTGATGCTCACTCGCGGTGGCATAGTCCGGCGAGCAAGCGAACGTCAGGACTTTGCCTTTGCCCACCCCGTTCACCAGGATGGCGGGGCCGACCGGTGAATCGGCGCTCATCGGCCAGTCGGTTCCCTCTTTGCCCTCGCGCTGGCGCGTGGTCCGAAAGGCCTGCAAGAGCTCGCCCACCGGCCGGGCCGTGGTGGCTTCAAGAACTACCGCGGGTCCTTTCACCAGGAAAGGCCAGGCGCCGGCGATGCCGCGGCCGAGTGGAGCGTCTGCCCCCATGGAGGAACTGCCCGCGGGGAGGCGCACCCAGTTGTCGAGAGAATCGAGCCGGCGGATGAGGCGGACCCCGGCAAGCTCGCTCAGGACCGACTCCTCTCGCGGCTCACCGCGGCGGCCAAGCAGTCCGGACCAGCCGGTCACGATCAGATTACCACCCTGCTTCACATAGTCAGTCAACGTCCTTGTTTCCTGTTCCGAGAGGATCGCTGCGTGGGGGAGCACCACGATCGGGAATCGCCTGAGCCGTTCAAGCGTCGCATTCTCGTCGAGCAGGATTCCCCACGGGATATGCTCGTAGACCAGGGCTTTGTGGGCCCCTTGAAAGCTCTGAAAATAGTCCTCCGGCTGCTCTCGCCCCAGCCAGTCCCGTGTCCGACCGCTGAAGTAAATGCCGACCTCGGCGACGGGTTCATGCCCGAAATGGGCCTTCTTGGCATGCACTTCCGCGAAGGCCTTGCCGATGCGTTCGTAAGCCAAGGGGTCAAGCCATCCATCGAAGCCGGTCTTATCGATCATCGTTACGAAGGCGTTGTGGGCCAGCAACGTCAGCAGTTCCCAGCGGATGTCGTGGAGCGGACGCGTCGTCTGGTCATGGTACATCCGCACCCCGCGCTGTATCGCCACCTGCACGGGCAGACCTGGGGTCGCGGCTCGATAGAACTCCGCGTTGAGCCCGACCGTCAGGGCGCTGAAACCCCAGACACCCGTCTCGCCTGTGATGAAATCCCCGTTGCCGGCATGCTGCACCGGCCGCTGCCCCACCTCCCATGAGAACGGGGGATTGCCATGGTAGTTGTAGTCCACCGTCACACGCGGATTGAGTGACTTGATGTAGTCGTAGAGCGTCTGCTCGAACCTCGCGCTCGTCGCATAGCGGAATTCGAGCATCCGGTCCCACTTCTCGTCCCACATAACGCCCGCCGGCATCGCATGGCCGTACTTCGCCTCGAACGCCTTCTGACAGTGCTCGCACCAGCAACCGTGGGGAGGGCCAAAACCCTGATCCAGCATATCGATGTGGAAGCCGGCGATGCCGTAGGCAAGCTGCTCCGCTACGATCCGCTTCATCACCTCGAGATAACCGGAGTTGTAGCAGAACCGCCCGATCCGATTGCCGGCAGGGTCGCGCATCTCAAACTCGGGGTGCTGCTGCAGGAAGTGCCCGCCTTGCTGCACGACGCAGTAGGCGATTACCGGCAATCTGTGCCGTTCCGCTTCCTCCATCGTCTCCCGAAGCGGGTCCCGCGTGCCCAGGCCGGGCGCCTTGGGCAGCAAGGTCGAGTCGTAGTAGGCGTAGTCGCCATCCCGGACCCAGATGACGAGATAGTCGCAGTGGGCGGATACGCAGCGACGGACAATCTCCATCCCGTCGAATTGGGAACAGTAACGAGCATCGTTTGCGTCGCTGTGGCCGAACTGGGCGCCGGTGGGTCCCACTTCCATCCCGACCAGCGACCGACGAAACCAGGGTTGATCGACGGCCACCTCGGTCGCGCCAACCGGCGATGCCACCAGACCACAGACCACAATCCATGCAGCCGTCGCGACCGACAGAAATCGCACGCAATCCATAATCATTCCCCGTCTTCTGCCAGCAATCAGGAGCGAACCGTATGAGGGCCATAGCCCTCACGGGTCGCTGCGCAACTCATGCTACCGGGCAGATCTCGTGCAGGCAAGGAATGAACAAACGGCGGAGGATTTTCAGGAGAAGAGACGGCCGGCAAGGAAGCCAACAGAGCTGACTGCCGCGCCGATAGCCGTGCCCCACGCCAAGTCCACGACGGTGACAATGAGCGGCCAATCCTTGATCGTCGCCAGGTTGGTCAGATCGTACGTGGCATAGGTCACAAGCCCGAAAATTGCGCCGTAGACCAGTGCCCGCTTCCAGGATTCATGCTGCAAGGCCGGGAGAACGACGAACAGGAGCAGGGCGCCCACAAACAGCAGGTAGAACAAAATCGCCGCGAACCAGTTGGGACTTGGCCGGAGCAGGTACCCAAGATACCTGCCATAGAATCCTCGCGCGACCAGACCAAGCCAGATTCCGTCGATCAGGAGAAAGGCAAATAGAGTCGCGAGATACAGCTTTGTGTAGTAGGCAACCATCGGTTTCACCTGGTGTGCGCCCTTTCTGATTGGTTCCTGAGGTTCCTGGTCGGTTCAGGGCGGCGTATGTCATTCAACCGGAATCAGGACTTCATTGCGACGCAAGAAGGGTAACTGAAACGGCGGATCATAGCGAGCGAAGACTGGTTCGCCCAGGATCTTCCATTTCTCATTCTCGATGAACTCTTCGAGACGGCCGCGATGCTCTTCGTAGCGCTTCTGGCTCCACGTTCCCGAGTACCTCACCGACGCCATCTTCCGGGCCGGGATCACCCTCAGGGTCACGGCGGGGTCCAGCGGTTCAGGCAGCGTCTCCATCGTGTACTTCGACGGCATGAGGAAACTGACGATCCATTTGTCCCCAGCGCTCTGCTGGCCGACGGGAGCGGTCATGGCGATCTTCTCGGAACGCGATTCCTGACCTACCGGGGCCGTCATGGCGATGGACTCCCTGGTGCGGTTTTCACCCGAGATGTAGTCGTACAGCCGCCAGAATGCGATATTCCCTGCATCGGCGAAGGCGGATTCGACCACCGTCTCGGCGATGACGCAGGGCTCATAGAGGCGCAATTCAAACCGCCGGTGCTTCTCCAGTACTGAGTATTTTGATTTCTCTATCCCCACGGTACCACACCCGCCCGAGTACACACACAAACACAGAACGATGAATATCGGTACGGTTCTGCGTCCGGCCACGAATTCTCGATTTGACCACATAGGCGCTTGTCCAGAACACCGGGCATGGCCCTGGCGATGCTGGTGTTCTACTTTGTGCAACGACGCACGAAGAACGCCGGTATCGTCGATTTGGTCTGGGCCGCCGGTGTGGGTGTTCTGGCGGTCTTCTACGCTGCCACGGCCTCGGGGGCCATCGAAAGACGGATACTCCTGGCCATCCTGGCCGGCACTTGGAGCCTGCGGCTGGCTCTGTACCTGCTCATGAACCGCGTTCTGGGAAGGCCCGAAGACGGCCGCTATGAGATGCTCCGACGCAACTGGGGCGACAAGGCCCCAGCGTTCTTCTTCGCCTTCTTCCAAATCCAGGCGCTGTGGGCGGTCATGTTCTCCATCCCGTTCTTGCCGGCCGCCTATAGCGCTGCTTCCGTGGGCTTTCTCGACTATCTGGCTATCCTCGTCTGGCTCGTTGCCGTGGCAGGCGAAACACTCGCAGACGGGCAGTTGGCCCGCTTTCGCGCCGATCCCGCCAGCCGAGGTAAGACCTGCCGGGTCGGGCTCTGGCGATACAGTCGGCATCCGAACTACTTCTTTGAGTGGATTCACTGGTTCACCTATGTATTCCTGGGGTTCGGATCGCCCTTCTGGTGGGTCGCCCTCACAGGGCCGGTCGTCATGCTGCTGTTCCTGTACAAGGTGACCGGCATTCCCTATACGGAGAAGCGGGCCCTGGAGAGCCGTGGCGAGGACTACCGCCGATACCAGGAGACAACGAGTCCCTTCATCCCTTGGTTTCCGAAACGGGAGACGCCATGAAATGGCTGATCGACATGATGGAGCAGGGCCGAGTACCCGATTTCGTGATCCGCGCAGGGATCCGGGCCTTGGATCGACGACGTCTGCGAGCGGAGCGAAGAAGCGGTCCTGCGGAGCAGTTGCAGGCGAAGATGGACCTGGTGCGGCAGTTGCGGGAAAGCCCGGTCGCGGTTGCCACCGACAAGGCCAACGAACAGCACTACGAGATGCCGCCCGAGTTCATCGAGAGGGCTCTCGGCCCGCGCATGAAATACAGTTGCTGCTTCTGGCCGGACAGCGTTGCCTCCCTAGTGTAGTGTTCTATTCTGATGCGACATTAAGCGTATCCCACGCGCGGGCGACCTTGGCGAGAATCTCTTCGGCCTTGGCCGTCCAGACGAACGGCTTGGGGTTGTCGTTGTGCTGTGCTATGTAATCCATGATGGT
>DATIKY010000072.1:0-3843 GCA_035476995.1 Sedimentisphaerales bacterium
CCGATTCTCTTGCCGAATCTGAACCTCACCTGTGGTGAGATTTACGAATCGGCTCCTCGGTTACGAATCCACGCCTCTTTCCCGATGAAAACTGCACATTCGCAAGACTTGACGGAGTGCCTTATGCAACTGGAGGGTCAACATGCCCACGCTTCGGTTCTGCCCTGAGGAGCACGCGAAGACCGGATAAGCCAGATTGGCTGATGCATTCGATCCTTGCGTCCCTGGGAGACCCTTTGGCGTCCTGCCAATCCGGGTTGACCCCTATTTCAGATTGTATTACCATGTGGGAAGCGCGGTGATCGCTCTGGGCTTCGGATTATTGAAGGGAGAACACCATGGGCTTGTATGGCATCTTCATGATACTCGGCGTCCTCGTCGTGGGCGGCGGGTGGATCGCGTATTGGCTGCATAACCGCAAGCTCGACCGAGAAGAGGCGATGCAGCCCAAGCAATACTCCCAACAGCGCAAGAAGACCAGTTCCGAAGTGTCGGACTGGGCGAAGAAGATGGCCGAGTTCAAAGGCCCGCCCAAACGGCCCGGCAGCGACCAGAAGCCGCAGGACGAATGACCGCAGAGGATTCGCGCCCGCGGGAACCGACGCGGATACCGTTGCGAAAGGAGAACCATGGCAGGCCCGTTCATGACTGAGGACTTTCTGCTCCAGACCCAGACCGCTCGGACGCTCTATCACGACCACGCAGCCCAGATGCCCATCTACGACTATCATTGCCATCTCCCGGCCCACCGGATCGCCGAGGACCATCGCTTCGACAACCTCTCGAAGGCCTGGCTCCAGGGCGACCACTACAAATGGCGGGCCATGCGGACCCACGGCGTCCCGGAGAAGTTCGTCACCGGAGACGCCACCGACTGGGAGAAATTCGAGAAGTGGGCCGCGACCGTGCCCGCCTGCCTGGGCAACCCGCTCTATCACTGGACGCATCTGGAGCTCCGCCGGCCCTTCGGCGTCACCGGCCGACGGCTCGGTCCCGACACCGCCCTGGAGATCTACGAGGAGTGCGGCGAGATGCTCCGCTCGCCCGAGTTCAGCGTCCGCAACATCATGCGGAAGATGAACGTCCGCCTGGTCTGCACGACCGAGGGCCCCCTCGACACGCTCGAACACCACCGCAAGATCCGACAGGACGGTTTCGAGGTCAGGGTCCACACTGCCTGGCGACCCGATCCCGCGATGGCCGTGGAGGACCTGCCCAAGCTCAACGTCTTCATCGACAAGCTGGAGGAGCTGTGCAACATGGAAATCGTGGTTTTTCACGAGTACATCGAGGCGCTTCGCGACCGCCACGGGTTCTTCCACGACCACGGCTGCCGGCTCTCCGACCATGGCCTGGACACCGCCTGCGCCGAGGACTACACCGACAACGAGATCAAGGCGATCTTCGACAAGATCCGCGGCGGCCGGTCCCTGAGCCCCCGCGAAGCCCTGCAGTTCAAGTCCGCGATGATGGTCGAATTCGCACTCATGGACGCCGAGCGAGGCTGGGTGCAGCAGCTCCACATCGGCGCCCTTCGCAACAACTGCACGCGATTGTTCAGACAACTCGGCCCGGACATCGGCTGCGACTCGATCGACGACCTGGAAGTCGCCCGCCCGCTCTCGAAGTTCCTCGACCGTCTGGACGCCCAGGGCCTTCTGCCCAAGACGATCCTCTACAACCTCAACCCGCGAGACAACGCGGTCTTCGCGACGATGATCGGCAACTTCCAGGACGGCTCCGTCCCCGGCAAGCTCCAGTTCGGCTCCGGCTGGTGGTTCCTCGATCAGAAAGACGGTATGGAGGACCAGATGCGGACCCTGGCGAACATGGGCCTGCTTTCCCGATTCGTCGGCATGCTGACGGACTCCCGCAGCTTCCTGTCCTATCCGCGTCATGAGTACTTCCGCCGAATCCTGTGCAATCTGCTCGGCAGCGACGTCGAAGCGGGCCTGCTGCCCCATGACCTGCCCCTGCTGGGCAAAATGGTCGAGGACATCTGTTTCCACAATGCCAAGGCCTACTTCCCGATGGAATGTGCCTGACGACAACCCGGCCAATGAGCGACACGGGGAAGTGAAAGAAAATCTGCCGGACGGGTTGACAGAGGGGGCTTTCTTCGCTTTAATACTATTATGGTCGCGACGTTCGCGGCCGGAGATTCGGACAGGTGCCCGAGCGGCTAAAGGGGATGGGCTGTAAACCCATTGGCGTAAGCCTACGTAGGTTCGATTCCTACCCTGTCCACTCCAATTCTTTCGCAAGTTGTTGCGGGGCCTCATCTTGCGTCGTTTAACGCGAGTTGACTTGTAGGGAGCGACCAAATCAGGCCCCGCAACACCCTGCCGTATTGGATTCTCCCTTCTCTGCGGCCCGCTTGCTTCTTGATTTGCCGGTCCGTCGCATTACAATCAAGCGACTGATACGCCTTTTCCCGGCGCGCGTCGGCGAAGGCTACGATGGTGGAAGGGATTCGCCCGTGCCCCAGGAACGATCCAGAAACATTCAGTACATCAACAAGCTCCGCATCCTGTCGATCTACCTGGTCGTCACGGCGCACGTCACGATCGGCCTGACGATGCCCCTGACCCCGCTGACCTTCAACTGGTGGCTGGGGACCGCGATCTTCTATGCCTGCTTCTGCTCGATCCCGGTCTTCGTGATGATCAGCGGCACCCTCCTGCTGGACCCCTCAAGGGAGGAATCCCCGCGCGAGTTCTACCGCAAGCGGATGATCCGCGTGGGCGTGCCGCTGGCGGTCTGGTCGATCGTGTACCTGTTCGTGCGAGCGTTCATCGACAAGGAACCTCTGACCGCGAGCAGCGTCTTCGAACTGATCCTCACGGCAGACCCCTACTACCACCTGTGGTTTCTCTACATGGTCGTCGGCCTGTACCTGGTGACGCCGATCCTGCGGACGTTCGTGCGTCACGCCACACAAGGGGAGCGGGTGTTCGTCATCGTCATGATGCTGATCCTGGCCAACGCCTATGGCCAGGCGGACAACGTGCTCTGGCAGAACCAGAGGTCGATCTTCACCCTGTTCGTCCCGTACATCGGATTCTATCTGCTGGGCTTCGAGCTGGGCCGGATCGATCCTCGCAAGATGCCGCCCGCGAAGTACGTGGTTCTGAGCGTTCTTCTGTGCGTGGTCTATTTGGCTGTCTTCGCTCCGCTGTTCGTCGCACGCCACGGCGGCGTCGGTCCCGGCCGGCGATTCCTCTTCGATTTCTTCACCCCGCCGATCGTGCTGCCGTCCATCGCGATCTTCTGGATGGCTCGACGTCGCGATGCCGCCGGCACACTTGCCACAGGTTTCCGCAAGACGGCCGTCGAGTGGGTCGCCTCGACCACACTGGGGATCTACACCCTGCACCCCCTGATCCTCAACCGGCTTCAGCACGCCCTGAGGAACCACACGAGCGAAGGCAGCTTCCTGCTCGGCGTGCTCCTCGTGCCCCTGATCACCTTCGCCCTGGGCTACCTGATCACCACAGCCCTGATGAACATCCCCGTCCTGCGCCGAGCCGTCTGCTGATGACTTCGCGATCTCAACAGGCGGAGTGATCCTGCCCCCCAAATAATGCCATCGCTCGCACCACGTTTTGGACGCTCTTCACGACCAGCTCAGTCTGCTCGTCGAACCATTTCTCTGTGAGAATGTGATAGTCGGTGACGTGCACGCGGTTATTCGATGGCTTGCTATACCCTCCAGTTGCATAAGGCACTCCGTCAAGTCTTGCGAATGTGCAGTTTTCATCGGGAAAGAGGCGTGGATTCGTAACCGAGGAGCCGATTCGTAAATCTCACCACAGGTGAGGTTCAGATTCGGCAAGAGAATCG
>DATIKY010000073.1:0-21914 GCA_035476995.1 Sedimentisphaerales bacterium
AACTGCGTGAGGAAACCGCCGCATGGGAGAAGAGCCGTGACGGGGCCGAGGTGAAAGTGAACTGGCAGTTCACCACGGCAGACGCCAGGACAAAGCTGAAACGTCTCTATCCATCAATGGATGGGTAATGGAGCACTAGAGCCGTTCAATCGAGCGATCCTACGAGCCCGGAGCGATTCATTTCCGGGCTCGTTTTCTTTGGACGTCGCGTGGGCCGCGTTCGCTCACTTTGCAGGCGCCAGCCGCACGGTCAATTTTCCCTCGGCGACGTCGATGCCGGTGACTCGGACCCATCTGTCGTCGACGGGGAATACCGGCTCGAACGGCTCTTCATTGAGCAGGGACGCCACGATCTTCGTGCGCCAGTCCTGCATGTCGACGCCTCCGGCCTCCACCTGCTCACGGTACATTTTCCGGGCCATTCTCTTGGCCGGCCAGGTGATGGGCAGGACCCCGATTTTGACATTCTCGACGACCAGATTGAGACGCCCGTCCTCCAGGGTTTTCGGATCGATCTCGACGGTGACGATGAGATCGGCCCCTTCGATGTCGGCGGCGCCCATCAGCATGATCCGGCCACGGGTGAACGCGATCGCAGGCGAAGATAGCTTGATCCCGCCCGATTCCTGCGTCCATCGCATTTGCGCGAAGGCCTCGTTGAGGCCCGTGTCGAGCACTTCCATCTCAAAGGGCTTGCGGTCCTGCGCGTTGTTGTAGAGCGTGGGCATCAGCTCGTGAGTGACGTAGGGATGCACCCGTCGACCGTTCGGGTCGTCGTCGGCCGGGGGCGTCGCAGGATGATACTGGGAAGGCGTGTACAGCAGCAGCGAGATGACGGCCCCCGCCACGACCAGATCGATGCACAACCAGAGGATCAGCTTCTTGCGTCTGGACTTCTTCGATTTCACCACAGGCGCCTCGACGGGAGTGAATTCTGGGGCTCCCGGAAAAGTCGGAATAGGCGAATTCTGTCTTGCCCGATACTCTGTCGGTGATTATAGTGGTCCCGATGTTTGGTACAAGCAGTTTTGTTGCCGGGCCTGGGCAGGTGAGACTTGCCGGCAGTTTTGCAGGAACTCTGATGCAGCGATGCCCTCCGGTTGCGACTCAGGGATACGTTGAAAGAAAGGTTCGTCCGATTATGTCAAGCCACTTTTCTGACCGGCTGCATGCCGCTGTGCAATCGAAGAAGACCCCGTTGGTGATAGGTCTGGATCCCATCTACAGCCGACTTCCTCCGGCCATCCGGGCCCATCGTCAGATGAACGACGAATTTGACGCGGCCGCCGCGGTTGACGCCATTTTTGATTTCTGCACGCAAGCGATGCGGATTGTCGCTCCGATCGTCCCGGCGGTGAAGATCAACATCGCGTTTTTCGAGAGGTATCTCTGGGAGGGCCTGGAGTCGTACTACTCGCTGATCAGCGAGGCGGACGACCTGGGACTGGAGATCATCGGCGACGTCAAACGAGGCGACATCGGTCATACCGCGGAGATGTACGCCGCCGCGCACCTGCAGAACTCCGAGCTGACCGGGCTGGAGGACGTGCTGGCCCCCGACGCGATTACGATCCACGGCTACACCGGGGTCGACGGCATCGAGCCGTTCGCCAAAATGGCCGCAGCCCAGGGCAAGGGCGTGTTCGTGCTCGTGCGGACGAGCAACCCGTCGGCCGGGGCGCTGCAGGACTTCAAGGACCCCTCCGGTCAGGCCTTTTACGAGAAAATGGCCCAGGTTGTCGGAGAGATCGCCAGCCGGCCCGAGTACATGGGCGAGAAGGGCTACAGCGACATCGGCATGGTCGTCGGAGGCACCGCTCCCGAGGCCACTGCGTCGTTGCGTTCCACGTACGGCAACGTTTGGTTCCTCGTCCCCGGCTACGGAGCCCAAGGCGCCAACGCGGTGGACTGCATCCGATTCTGCAAGCCCGACGGCACCGGCGCCCTGATCAATGCCTCCCGCTCGATCATCTACGCGTATGAGAGGCCCAAGTACAAAGACCAGTTCGGCGACGACTGGAAGAAGTGCCTCGAACAGGCGGTCGTGGACGCCAAAGTCGATCTGTCCACCGCGATGCAGTCGAAGCTCTGATCGTCTCCGGCGTGTGACATGGACAAGGATCCTTTCGTCGCGGATCGTTCCTCGGGGGATGAGCGGTTCCGCGTCGGGGAGATGTTCGGCCGCATCGCGCCGACTTACGATCTCCTGAACCACGTGCTGTCGTTCGGCCGGGATTTCGCCTGGCGGCGCAAGGTAGCGGGACTGCTCGGTGACGGCACGGGTCTGAAAGTCGCGGATCTGGCCACAGGCACCGGCGATCTGCTGATCGCCCTGTTGCGGCGTCGCCCCGATCTCACCGGCGTGGTGGGGCTCGACATCTCCGAGCCGATGCTCAGTGTGTTCCGCGAGAAGCTTCGGAGGGGCGGGCTCTTGGACCGTGTGACGCTGCGCTGCGCCGACGCTGCGGCCACCCCGTTTGCCGACGGTGCGTTCGATGCGGTCACCATGGGATTCGGGATTCGCAACACCTCTGACGTGGGAGCGACGCTCCGGGAAATCCATCGCATCCTCAAGCCCGGCGGTGCCGCGCTGATTTTGGAGTTCTCCCTGCCGAGGAATCCAGCGATACGCTGGTGTCATCTGCAGTATCTGCGATACGGCGTTCCCCTCATCGGCGCCGTGGTCTCCGGCGATCGGCAGGCCTACCGATACCTCAATGAATCGATCGAGGCATTCTATCCGCCGGGCGAGTTCTGTGCCTTGATGCGCCAGGCCGGGTTCATTCAGGTCCTGGCGACACCCGTGACCTGGGGCGTCGCCTCGATCTACCGGGGACAGAAGCCGTGCGACTGATCGTACATGATCCCGTCGCCCCTTTGGCAGAGGGGGGTGGAACGTCCTGGCGTCGCCTGCGAGGACACGCAGTTTCCGCTTTCCTTTGTCGCCGACTGGGCGATAGGATATCGATTGTTGGAGCCATGCAATCAGACGATCTATGGACAGGTGAGTTATGAACGGATTCGAATCAAGTCGAACGACATGCGATTTCTCCAGCCTGGCAGGTCGCAGAGTTCTGGTCATGGGCCTGGGTCGTTTTGGCGGTGGCGTCGATGTCGCCCGATATGCGGCGCAGAGTGGGGCCAGGGTGGTGGTCACGGACAAGGCGAGTGAGGAGCAGCTTCGGGATTCGATCGGCCAACTGTCCGATCTGTCGGGGATCGAGTACCACCTCGGTCGCCATGACGCCGAGGATTTCGCCACGGCCGACGTGGTGATCGCCAACCCCGCGATCCCGCCGGACAATGAGTTCCTGCAAATCTCGCGTCGGAACGGCCGGACGGTCACGTCACAGGTCGGGCTGTTCTTTCAGTCCTGTCCGGCGAGGATTATCGGAATCACCGGCACCAACGGCAAGAGCACGACCACGACTCTCACCGCTCATCTCCTGGAGCACGCCCGGCCGACTTCGCCGGAACACGCTTACGGCAGGGTCTGGCTCAGCGGCAATATCGGCGACAAGCCCTTGCTGACCATCCTCGATCAGGTCCGCCCCGAGGACTTGGTGGTTCTGGAGATCTCCAGCTTCCAGATCGACCAGTTGGCCCCAATCCGCAAGGCCCCGAAGGTATCCCTGTTGACGAACCTCACGCCGAACCATCTGGATCGGTATGGCACGTTCGAAGCTTACTGTGCGTCCAAGGAAGCCCTTTTCCGCCTCCAGACGCTCGATCGGAACGATCCGGCGATTTCGATCTTCAACGGGGAGGATACGATCGCACGTTCCTGGCTCGCCAAGTACGGTTCGCAGGAGGGTCGGACCTGTATGCAGTTCTCCGCGGACGACATCGGCAGCGAACTTCAGGTTCCGTACACTCTTCCCGGTCGGGCCAACCTTTCGAATCTCGCGGCCGCCAGGGCGATCGCCCGCTGTTTCGGCGTTTCGGATGAGGCGATCCGGTCCTGCCTGTCGCGCTTCAAGGCCCTGTCACATCGGCTGGAGTTGGTCGCGGAGGGCGGGGGGATTCGCTGGTACAACGACTCCAAGGCGACGACGCCCGAGGGCACGATGGTGGCCCTCTCGGCGTTCGACTGCCCCAAGATTCTCATCGCGGGCGGATATGACAAGCATACGCCGTTCGATGAACTCGGCCGTCGAATCGCCACGAGCACGAAGGCAGCCGTCCTCATCGGCCAGACCGCCCACGCGATCGCGGACGCCATTCGGGCTGGCCAGGAGGGACAGACTATCGATGTTCGGTTCGCCGGTTCGTTGGTGGAGGCGGTTGAAGCAGCCGGCAAACTGGCCTCGCCGGGCGACGTCGTCTTGCTCAGTCCCGCCTGCGCCAGTTACGACATGTTCGAGAACTATCAGCAACGGGGCCGCATGTTTGGGGAGTTTGCCCGCGAGATCGCGCAGCCGAAGTCGTGATGAAATGGCGAATCGGTGCGCACTCTGAAACGGTTATCGGAATCTCCTTGCTCGCGACGCGAAAAACGTTGCCCCCAATCGTCCTTCAATCCGCCGTTTCGCGCTCGTGAATCGGGCAAACACCGCATTCCAGCCGGACGAGTTCATGTTTTTTCGGGGGCGTCTGTCAAGTAGCGCCTTCCTGCGACCGATGTGTCTGGCGACAGGAACGAAACATCGGTTTGTCCGGGGTAGTACGCATGACTACGACAAGCGAACGACGAATGGAACAACGGCTCTGCTACCATTGGCCCATCTGGTTTGGCCACGACCCCAACGGGGATTTGTCGCAGGGACAGATGGTGGACCTCTCGAGCAAAGGGGCGGCCTTCACCTGCTATGCGGACGACCGATGCCCCTATCCCGGCCAATACCTGACCGCGCGGTTCAGCATTCCGCAGTACGGTCGGGACAATTCCTTCGACATGGTGGATTTCATTCGCGCAGGCCATGTGTGTCGCGTGGATGGGGTCAACAACGCCCTTCGCCGCGTCGCGATCCAGTTCTCTGATCCATTGCCGCTTCGGCCGGGCGAGCAGCACGCCGATTTCGAACAATACGACGAAGTCGAGGATCTCGAGCCGGCCTTTGTTTGATCGTCAGATCTGCGAGTACTCCGTCGGTCTCAGGATGATGTCGGTGATATTCGAGACCGTGTCCTTGTAAGCCGGATCCGCGCTGAGTTTCTTCCAGTCGGGATCGTCGCGGAAGACCTGCCACCTCTGGTCCCTCTCAGCCATATCCTTGAACGCCAGCATGTACGTGAGATTGGGCAAGTTGGACCCGATGATCGTCTCGCCGAACATCACGGGATTCAGGCCCGTCTTTCGGAAAATGGCGATCTCGACGCCTTCGTTGAACATCTCGACTTTCTTCCTGCCGGCTCGGTTCATCGCGGCGATGCCGACGTTCTTGTAGAAGTCGCCGACCAGGTTCCTCGGAGCCCCGGTGCGCAACTGGTGCTGTCGCCACTCGAAGAATCGTCTCGGGGCTGCGTTGCCCATGGATTCCGAGCCGCCCGCGAGGTTCGTTGTCGCCAGGCCTGCGACGCCGGTCGCGATGAAGTCCCGTCGATTCATGTTCTCCGTCTCCGTGAAGGAGGGCAAAACAACAGGGCCGGAGGCGACGTTCGCCCGCGGCCCTGAATCGACGCTTGCCCCGGATCGTCCGGGCTTACTTGGATTTCGCGGCCGGAGGCAGCCGGGACGGGAAGTCCTTGACCACCTTGGAGACGACCTTCGACACCTGCTTCTCTTCGCTGGGCGTCAGCATGTTGCCGGCGACGCCGCCCGCGACGGCTCCGACACCCGCGCCGAGCCAACGGTCGCTGGAGTCTCCACCCGCCACGGCGGCGCCGAGTGCCGCGCCCGCGGCGGCGCCTGCGATCGTGCCGAGCGTTTTGTTCGTGCTGCCGGAACCGCTTCCCATCCAGAGAATGGTCCCGTTCTCAACGTCGACCAGCTTGGCCGACATATCGATCTTGCCATCCCTGAATTTGGGGATGTCGATGACCATGACCGCCGGAACGTTGAGAATCTGGCCCGCTCTGGCGGCGCCGGCGTCGGTCGTCAGGTCGGATGCCTGGAACTCCTGTTCCTTCAGCAGAGCCTTGACGTTCTGGCGTTCGATGAACGTGTAGCCCTTCTTCATCAGCGCCATCGTGACGAGGTTGCTGACCTTGTTCTTGGCGGCCTCGCCATAGACCCGGCCGGTCACTTCGACGATCGCGATCTTGTTCAGACCGGAGAAATCATAACCGGCAACCGCTGTGCTCTCGGCCTCGCTCGACGCACAGCCGCCAACCGCCATCGCAGCCAGAAACACACCAACCCAGACAGCTTTCATTCGTGAACCTCCCAAAAAAGTCATGATTGTATGAACAGACACTATACGTACAGATCTCGCCTCTTGTTGTCAATAGGGCGAACCCTGGGCGACGCCGGAGGTATTGAGAAAAGGATTTGCCCTCGGCATGGATGCCAGTATAATGATCGCCTGTTGTTTGGTGGAGATTGCACATGGCTGACAAGGTCGATTCGAACGAAAACGGCGCTGCGAAAACCTTCCAAGAGAAGGTCGCCGATGTGATAGAAATGGTGCGCCCGTCCCTTCAGGGTCACGGCGGCGACGTCGAACTGCTCGGCGTGGACGAGGACAAGACCGTCCGAGTCCGCCTGCAGGGGGCCTGCCGGGGCTGCCCCGGCGCGACCATGACGATGAAAATGGGCATCGAACGCATCCTCAAGGAACGCGTGCCCGAAGTCAAACAGGTCGTCGCCGTCGCCTAGACTGCTCGCGCCTATCCGAGCATGCCGCGAATGCGGTCTGCATCGGGGTTCTCAATCACACCTTTCTCTGTGATGATCGCGGCGATGTTCTGCGCCGGGGTCACGTCGAAGGCGGGGTTGTAGACGCCGACGTTGTCGGGGGCCGTGTGGGCGCCGCCGATCCAGGTCACTTCCGAGGCGTTTCTCTCCTCGATAGGGATCTGCTCGCCGGTCTCGATGCCCAAATCGAATGTGCTCGATGGGGCTGCGATGTAGAACGGGATGCCGTGGTGTTTGGCCAGCACGCTGACGCTGTAGGTGCCGATCTTGTTGGCGGTGTCGCCGTTGGCGGCGATGCGGTCGGCGCCGGTGATCACGGCTTGGATCTTTCCCTGCTTCATCAGAAATCCCGCCATATTGTCGCAGATCACCGTCACCTTGATTCCGGCCCGCTGGAGTTCCCAGGCGGTCAGACGCGAGCCCTGCAGTAACGGCCGGGTCTCGTCGGCGTAGACCTCGAACCGTCGGCCCTTCTTCTGCGCCTCGAACATGACCGACAGGGCGGTTCCCTGTCCGGCGGTAGCCAGAGCCCCCGCATTGCAGTGGGTCAGAACTCCGAAGCCGTCGCGGATGAACTTCTCGCCGTTCTCGCCGATCCGCTGGCACATCTGGACGTCCTCGGCGCAGATCGCGTCGGCCTCCGCCAGCAGGGTCTCTGCGAGTCGGTGGGGCGTTGCTTCCGGTTCTGCGGCAACCTCTCGTGCCTTGGCTCGCATGCGGTCCAGGGCCCAGAACAGGTTGACCGCGGTCGGACGCGAAGTGGCGAGATAGTCGCAGGCCTTGACGGCATGGTCCAACGCCTCCTGCACGTTCCTGGGCTTCTCCAGCCACTGAAGGGCCAGCACCGGACCATACGCCGCCGAAACGCCGATGGCCGGAGCGCCGCGGACCGCCAGCGTCCGGATCGCCTCGTGGAGCTGCTCGACGCTGCGGACCTTCAACATCACGTATTCCGTCGGCAGCCGGCGCTGATCGATCATCTCCAGCACGCCGTCCACGCCGCCGACCCATTTCACAGTCTCTGCGATCATCGTTGCTTCCTTGCTGTTCAGATCACCACAGAGACACAGAGGTCACAGAGAAGAGAGAAAGTGTGTGTGGAAGCGGGAACAGAAGGAGCCGAACTCTTCCTGAATTCGCCTTTCTCTCTGTGTCCTCTGTGTCTCTGTGGTGAAAATCATCTATCTACTCTGGCGCCGGCGCCCTTCATTACCTTCTCGACTTCGCCCAGCGTGGCCATGGTCGTGTCGCCCGGCGTGGTCATCGCCAACGCGCCGTGGGCTGCACCGTAATTGACCGCCTGCTCGGGGCTCTTGCCCTCCATCAGGCCGTAGATCAGGCCGGAGGCGAAGCTGTCGCCGCCGCCGACGCGGTCGTAAATCTCCAGGTCCGGGCGGAGCGTCGCGTCGTAGAACTGCCCGTTCGCGTACATCACCGCGCCCCAGTCGTTCTTCGTCGCAGTCTTGGCATGTCTCAGCGTCGTGGCGACGACCTTGAAGTTCGGGAACTCCTTGACCGCGGCCTCGATCATCCTGCGGAAATTCGTCGGGTCGAGCTGCGAGTAGCTCTTGTCCAGGCCGCCCACCTCGAAGCCCAGCGCCGCAGTGAAATCCTCCTCATTTCCGAGCATCACGTCGATGTACGGGGCGATGGCCCGGTTGACCTGGCGGGCTTTCTCCTGACCGCCGACGTCCCGCCAGAGCGAGTTGCGGTAGTTCAGGTCGTAGGAGACGATCGTGCCGTGCATCTTGGCCGCAGTGACGGCCTCGATGATCACGTCCGGCGTGGTCGTCGAGAGGGCGGCGAAGATCCCGCCGGTGTGGAACCAGCGGACGCCGTCGGGCCCGAAGATCCGGCCCCAGTCGATGTCGCCTTTTTTGAGTTGCGAGGCGGCGCTGTTGGCGCGATCCGAGCAGCCGACGGCCCCGCGGAGGCCAAAGCCGCGCTCGGTGAAGTTCAGGCCGACGCGGGTCTTGCGGCCGATGCCGTCGAAGGGCATCCACTTGACGTACTCGAGGCTGACGCCGCCCTGAAGCATCAGGTCTTCGAGCAACCGGCCGACGGGGTTGTCCACGATCGCGGTCACGACGGCCGCCCGCTTGCCGAACGTCCGCTTCAGGCCGCGGGCGACGTTGTACTCGCCACCGCCTTCCCAGACGCGGAAGGTTCGTGTCGTGTGGATTCGCTCGTCGCCGGGATCGAGCCGGATCATGACTTCGCCCAGCGACAGGATATCATACTTGCACTCGGATGCGGACTTCAGGTCGACAACCGCCATAGAGTCTCCATGTGGATTTTCCATTTGTTATTTCAGCTTCGCCCGCCGGACGAGACGCCGCACAATCAACACGGCCACAATAGTAAATGGAAAATGGCAAATAGTAAATTCACAGGCTGTAGATTCTCCCCTCCCGATAGTCCTGCCATGCCGGCTCGAAGGACTTTCGGTCGGCGGGCGTCGTTCTCGGCGCGACCGTCCGGCACTGGAACAGGTCGGGCGAGGCTTCATCGTACTGGATACTCAGGATCGTGTTTCTAAGGTCCTGGTTCTCCGGCTTGAACGCCAGCGGCTCGCCGGTGTTCTTGTCGCGGACGTCAGGATGGATCGGGATTCCGTGCTCGCTCAGGACCAGGTAGGAGCCCCGCGAGCCGCCTCCGAGCGCGAGCAGGTCGAGGATGGCCTTGAGGTAGGCGACGCCGGCCAGGGCCAGGTGCTCCGCGTGGACCGCCGTGAGGAGGGCCTGCGGGTCCTTCGCTGCCAGGCCCTTCTCCTGGATCTCGCGATAGAGCCGCAGGGCGTCTCTGAGGCTTTCGTTGGCGTCTTTCTCCTGGCGGATGTGGGCGGCCGACGCGGTCATTCGCTCCTGGATCTCCTCAATGATCTTCTGGGGCGACCGGCCCGACGAATGGCTCCACGACTCGAACGTGGCCAGGAGTTCCGCGATCTGGAGATCGACGGTCTCGGCGTCCTGGGTGTAATCGGGGATTTCGCATCCGTAGGCGTTGACGATGTACTCCGCGGCCCGCAGGCCGCCGACCTGACCGGCGTTTAGGGCCGAGCCGCCGGGACGCTTCACGCCGTGGGTGCCTGCCATCTCGCCGATGACGAAGGTGTGAGGGATGCTCGACTCCCACCACTTGTTCACGGCGAACCCGCCGTTGTTATGCTGGGCGCAGACCGCGATCTCCAGCGGTTCGTTGTGCAGATCGATGCCGTTTTCCTTGTAGATCTCGATGGCCAGCGGGTTCATGTGGTCCAGCCGTTTGATGGGGGTTCGCTGGTTCGCTGCGGCGTTGCGGAGATACTCGAACGCCTCCGGTTCGAGATCGTTCAGGTTGAAGGGGGCCATGGCCCTGCTGCCTGCCGGATTGACGCGGAAGTCCAGGAATACCCGTCGGCCCTTGCGGGTCTCGTTGAAGACCAGGACGTCGATCAACGACGACTTCAGGCCCTCGATCTTCTGCGGGTCGAAGGGCCATTGATAGCCCTTGAGGAAGATGTTCGTGGCCATGCTCTTCATTGTGGGGAAGAAGTCCGCCAGAAAATCCTGTTCGTCCTTTCCTTCTGCGTTCGTGCTGAAGATCCGAGGAATCGCCTGCATGTAGGTCCCGGAGACATTCCATCGGAACTTCGTGCTGGCCAGTCCGAATTGGGATTCCGTCAGGTTCTCCGCCGCCAGGCCCGCTCGGAACGCCAAGCCGTGGAGCCCCACCTGACCGGCGGGGTAGACGCTGGTCTTGTACAACTCGCCGGGACCGCCGGCGGCGAGCACGACGTTGGTCGCGAGGAACACGTTGACCGCATGATGCGAGCCCACAGATTGCAGTCTGTCGAGGGTGACCACGCCGAGTATCCGCTTGGCAGGGCCGGAGCCGACGGTGAGCAGATGGGCCACTTCCTGGTTGTCGAACGTCCGGACGCCGTGGCTTTCGACTTCGCGTTGCAGGCATTCGCTCATGAACCGGCTGGTCTTGGGTCCTGCGCTGGTGGCCCGCTCGGCGGGGTCGTGGTCGGTCTTGTAGCCGATGAAGACGCCTGTCGAATCGGTCGGGAAGGCAACCCCGGCCTGCACGAGATGGTAGAACTCGCGAAGCGAGTTGATCCCCTCGATCAAGGCTAGGTCGCCGTGGCAGCCGCCGGCGGCGGTCAGCGTTGCCGCGAAGGACTCGGCGCAGTCGGGGACGTTGGGGCTGGTGCCCAGTTTGTAGTAGGTCTGCTTGTCCGAGCCGCTCATTCGCGAGGCGCCCAGCTTCATGCCTCGCGTGACGATGGCGATTCGATTCCGGGGGTCCGGGACGCCTTTTCGTCTCATCAACTCGCACAGATGCACGGCGCAGTTCATCCCAGCGGCCCCTGCGCCGACGATGATCGTATTGTAGCGGTGGAACGTCACCGTCCGTCCGGCTATCTGTCTGGTCTCCACGGGATCACCTCAGTCCAGTTTCTGGGGTTTCGCGAATTTCTGGGTCATGTGCGAGGGCAGACGGAACACGTCGCCGGCCTTGGTGCTGAAGTAGAGCGAGGAGGCCGAGGGCTGCCGGCCGTGTCCGTCGGCCCAGAAGGCGTAGAAACCGTCGTGGGCGTTTACCGGACGGCGGACATATGTGTGGTTGAAGGGGCTGCCGTGGGTGAGCTGCTTCGTCTTACGCCAGGTCGAGCCCTGATCGTCGCTGGTCCACACAGCGACCTCGCCACCGGGATTGTATGTCTGCGGGCCCGGCTCGGTCGGCGCGATGATCCGCCAGGTTCCGTCGCTTTCGATGTAGAGCGAGCCCATGTCATAATTGTTGTCGGAATTTGTGATGGGCCGGATGTTCCAGCCGCGTCCGGTCCAGTGGGCCGTCGTCCACGTGCGAGGCCCGTCCTCCGGGCCGGAGCGAAAGCCTCTGCTTGTGATGAACAGGATTACCGGCCGACCGGCCTCGTCGAATCGGATATCCTTGATGTAGACGAGCAGCCCCTCTTTCCGATAATCGCAGACGAGAGCCTCGTTCTCCGGCGTCGTCAAGGGCAGCGTCAGGTTGCGTCCGTCTGCGGCATGCCAGGATCGGCCGAAGTCCGTCGTTTCCAGGTAGTACAGATCCGTCCGCCAATTGAGCCCTTTGCCTTTGGGATGATAGTTGAGGACCGTCGCGGCCTTGCTCTCGCTGACGGCGCTGACCTGATAATGCCCTTCCTCAATCGCAGCGAGCTTCTGCCAGGAGGACCAGCGAACCCCGTCGGGACTGGTCATGAAGCAGGCGGTGCGTGCGGCCGGGTAATTGTACCGCGTGAAGAAGGCGACGAAACCCTGTTTCGGCACGAACCAGGATTGCATGTACGAGAAGTTCGTCATCGGCACGTCGTTGCCGTCTTCGATCTTCGTCGCCGCAATCCGCTCGAACTCGTCGATGCTGTACGGCTCCTTGCTCCGATGGATATACGAAGGCCGTCCGGTCCCGTGCGAGGTCGAGAAGATCCAGACGTGGCCGCGATCGTCGACCGAAATGACCGGGTTGTCGTGGGCGTCTTTGGTCCGTTTGTCGAGCAGGATCGTCGGACGTGGGACCTTGCCGGTGGCGTGATCGTAGTAGGAGACCATGTGCAGCAAAACGCCCGGCACGTCGGCCCCGTCGCTGGTCTTTGTCAGGTCGTGCCGTTCGTGCGAGCCATCGGCGGTTCCGCCGTAGCAGAAGAAGGTCCTGTTGACCTCTTTGCAGTAGACGGCGAAGGGCTTGTGAAAGTCGCAGTAGGTGCCCAGTCCACCGCTGTACTTGAACCGATATTCGTTCTGAAGCGGCTGATTCATGTACCAGATGCCGCGGTAGCCGGCGTCTTTTGTGTTGAGCGTCTGCACCTGCGGCCGTTCAGTCTGTGCGGCTGCCAGGAGAATGGGAACGAGTAGTACGCCGATCATGAGCGGCTCCCGAAAGTCTTAGTCGATGTTGAAATGGCGCCCGGTCTTCCGGCAAACCTCTTCAATCGAAGCCTTTGAGAAATCCAGACCCGGATACCTCTTCGCCCTTGCCTCGTCGATCAGACGCTTGACGGACGCGAGCTCTATCGCGAGGAGTCTGTAGTCCTGCTCCTCGACGATCTTCTTCATCGTGGCTTTTTCGATCATGCTGAACGAGCCGCCCAGGACGAGCACGCCGGCGTTTATGTAGTCGGGGATGTTGGCGGCGGTGGTGCCGCCGGTGGGGACCAGGCTGATCATCTTGTGCAAGGCCGGGTCGATGGCCTCGACGAACGCCGGGCCGCCCAGTTCCTTGGCGGGAAACACCTTGCACAGGTTGGCCCCCTTGCCGAACTGGGTCACCACCTCGGTGGCGGCGCCGCAGCCGGGGATCATGGCCAGTTTGCCGGCGAACCGCTCGTAGCCGGCGTCGCTGAAGTTCACCGCCGAGACGAGGTAGCAGGCGCCGGCGTCGGCCACCTGTTGCAGCGTGGGCAGGGGATCATCCTGGTGAGCGCGGTTGTAGACCGCCAGCATCCCGGGCCAGTCGATCAGGCTGGCGGAGCCCGCTACGAAGCCGGGCATTTCCTTGCGAAGTCGCGAGAGCTTCTCCAGCGGCTTCTTGATCCGGCAGGTGACCTCCATGTTGTTGATCCCTGCTTCGACCAGCGCCTGGGCGGTCTTGACGATGTCGAGCTTGTCCTGGTTGAAGACGAGAATGAAACCGTCGCGGAGCAGGGCTGTGATTACGGTCTTGATGTCCATGATCCCCTCAGAACAGTCACAAACGACATTCTAAATTCGAAATCCGAAACAAATCCGAAGCTCCAAATCTAAATGACCAAAACGCTGTCGCGAGGCGCCGGACGCGTTTTGAATTTGATGCTTTGGTCATTTGAATTTGTTTCGGATTTCGTGCTTCTGCTCAAAGTCTTCTGAGATGGAAGCCGCCGTCGACGTTGATGACGCTTCCGGTCGAGAAGTCGAGCCGGCCTTCGGCGATCGCGCCGACGGCTTTGGCCACGTCGCCGGGCTTGCCCCAGCGTTTGATCGGGGTCAGGCCCTCGGCGATCAGGCGATCGTACTTCTCCTTCACGACCCGGGTCATGTCCGTCTCGATGATGCCCGGACTGATCTCGAAGACGCCGATCTCGTACTCGGAGAGCCGGTCGGCGTAGAGCTTGGTCATCATCGCGATGCCCGCCTTGCTGATGCAGTACTCGCCTCGCGACGGCGAGCTCGTGTAGGCGGAGATCGACCCGATGTTCACGATGCGGTACGACCGGTCCGGGTGCTCCCTGCGCTGCTCGACCATCCAGTTGGCGATGATCTGCGTGAGGAAGTAGGGGCCCTTGAGGTTGATGCTCAGGACCCGATCGAAGCTCTCCTCGGTGGCTTCGAGGATGTCGAGCCTTTTGGCCGGGCCGGCCCCGGCGTTGTTGACGAGCATGTCGCATCGGCCGAACCGGGCCCTGGTCGCTTCGACGATTCGCTGTCGGGTCGCGGATTCGGCGATGCTGCCGGGCACGAATTCGCACCGGGCTCCGAACGCTCCGGCCTCCTCCAACACCTCCGGCTGTTCGTCCTGGGCCCGATTGACGACCAGGTCATAACCGAGATTGGCCAGTTCCAACGCGACGCTGCGGCCGATGCCCCGGCTGGCGCCGGTGACGATGGCGACGGGTCGATCTCCCATGATGCTGCTCTCTTTCTCAATGGGACATGGGACCTATGGGACCGATAGGACCTATGCCGCTTGTTCCTGACGCAAGAATCGATCAATTTCCTTCGCGGCCTTCATGCCGTCGGCCACGGCGGCCACGACGGTCGCTGGGCCGCGGACCAAGTCGCCGCCGGCGAAGACGCCCGCTCGCGACGTCGCGAATGTACCGGGCTTCGTGCGAATCAGGCCGCGATCGAACTCGACGCTCGGCAGGACCTTCTCGATGCCCTCGGGCGCCGTCTGGCCGATCGCTTCGACGACGATGTCCATGTCCAGGCTGTACGCGCTGGATTCCAGCGATTGCGGACTCCGCCGGCCGCTGCGGTCGGGCTCGCCCAGCCGAGTTGGACAGAGCTTGATGCCTGTAAGCACGCCGTCTCGCGAGATGTACTCGATCGGCTGGGTCAGGATCTGGAAGTGGACGCCTTCGGCGATCGCCCGATCCCGCTCGGCGCCCCAGGCTGGCATTTCTTTGAAGGACCGGCGGTAGATTACATACACGTCCTTCGCTCCGGCTCTGGCGGCCGTGACAGCCACGTCCATCGCGGTGTTGCCGGCGCCGATGACGGCGACGGACTTGCCGGTCACGTTCAATCCGCCTCCATGTTTGGCCTGAGACAGGAAGTCCATCGCGTTCCACAGGCCGGACAATGGCGTCTTGGTGACGCTCGACGATTTCGGCAGGCCCATACCGATGAACACGGCGCCGAAGCCCTGAGCGAGGATCGTGTCGAGGTTGTGACGCGAGTCGAGTTCCTTGCCAAGCGACAGAATCATCCGGTCTTTCGGCACGTCGGCGAAAACCGCCGTGACCTCGCTCGTCAAGGCGTTGGATTGCCTGTCGGAGGGGATCGCGGATTCGACCAGGCCGCCGAAGGCGGTGCTCTTGTCGAAGATCGTCACGGCGTGGCCCGCTTCGAGGAGCCCGGCCGCGCAGGAAAGGCCCGCCGGACCGGCGCCCACGATCGCGACCTTCTTGCCGGTCGCCTTCTGGGGGATTCGCAGCTTGGACCAGCCGTTCTTGTTTGCTTGCGAAGCGAGATACCGCTGGATGTCTGCGATGGGCAAGGGTCCGTCGCCGATGAATCTTTGCAGGCAGTTGCCCTGGCATTGATGCTCGACCGGGCACAGCCACGCGCAGACCTCGGGAAAGACGTTGGCCTTGCGAATGGTCTCGTAGGCCTCGCGTTCCTTGCCTTCGAGGAACAGCGTGATGAACCGCGGGATCTCGATCCCGGCCGGGCAGCCCAACTGGCACGTCGGCTCCTGGCACTTTCGGCATGCCGCGGCCAGGCGAAGCAGGTTGTCCTTGTCGCTCATGCGGCCGAGTCGGAAGATCGGCCCGTAAACCTCGTTGTCCCGCACAACGCATCCGGTCCGGCCGCCGTCCCGCATGATCTGCGTGCAGGCACTGCAGGCGACGCACACTTTCTCCGCGTGCATCTTTCCCTCGCGGAGGATGTCCCTTGCGAAGTCCGGATACGCGAACCCCATGCGGCCCGCGCCGACCAGCGTCACGAGGCCTTTGCTCTTGTTGGCGGCGCCGACGTTGGCGAAGAGCGTTCGCAGCCAGCTATAGCCTGTGCCCACGAACGCCACGTCGGGGAATGCTCTCTGGACCTGGGCGGTGATGTGGACCAGTCTGGCCACCCCGGCCAGGGGATGTTCCGGCTCGGCGTATCCGCCCACGATGGGCTCGTTGAACGGCCGGCCTACGTGCGGATTGTAGTAGGGGTTGGCGATGGTGATGTCGATGAGCTTGACGCCTCGCTGGTGCAGCAGGCCGATCAGCTTCATCGGCTCGGTCAGGTCCGGCTTGGTGTAGTCGTCCTTGTCCACGCCCCAGCCATAGGGGTAGGGGATCGCGTCGTAGATACCCATACGCGTGACGACCTGGATCTTGTCGCCGAGATCTTCGCGGATGCGATCGACCACGTTCAAGAAGAATCGCGTGCGGTTCTCGAACGAGCCGCCGTACTTGCCGGGACGATTGTGACAGGCGAACAGCTCGTTGATGAGGTAGCCATGACAGGACTTGACGTCCACGGCGTCGAAACCGGCTTCATACGCGTTGCGAGCGGCTTCGACGTAAGCGTCCTGGAGACGATCGAGGTACTCGTCCGTGGCGATGGGATAGTCGTCGGGGAGCCTGCTCTTGCGGTTCATATCCGGCTTGGGCTGCGGCGCCATCGGGTCGCGGTAAGGGTCCCGCTGGGCGATGATCGGTCGGGGGACCGGGCCTGGCTTGCTGTAGCGGCCGGAATGGGTCAGTTGCGCCACGATCACCGGCCTGTGCGCCGAGCCGTTCGCCAGGGCGGCCTTGTCCCTGGCCCGGCGGACCATGGCCTTGAACGCCTCTTTGCTGCCCTTGTGGAGCCACAACTGGCGGGGATTGGCCCTGGCCTCTTCGACGACCGCGATCGCCTCGGCCCAGATGAGCCCCGCGCCGCCTGCTGCGAATCGCTCGTACCGCCGGACGGTAAGATCGTCCGGTCGGCCTTGGGCGTCGCCGTCGCAGCCCTCCATCGGGTGTACGGCCAGCGAATTGGGGATCGTCAACGGGCCGAACGGGACAGGCCGTGCCAGGATCGAGACGTCTTCGATGGCATCGACGCAAACCTCCAACTGCCGACACAATCGCTGGAGATCATCGATGCTGTTCAGTTCAAACTCCCACTGTCGGGGCTGAATGGTCTGTGTTGCGGCCTGAATCGTCCTGTCTCCTTTTCTGTGGCTGGGAGATAGGACCTATTGGACTCATGGGACCGATAGGCCCTGCTGTCTCACGCCAGTTTGTCTTTCAAGAACTTGCCGGTATAGCTGGCCGGGACTTTCACGATCTCCTCCGGCGGTCCGGCGGCCACGATGGTCCCGCCGGCGTCCCCGCCTTCGGGGCCGAGGTCTATTATATAGTCGGCCGTCTTGACGACATCAAGGTTGTGTTCGATCACGACGACGGTATTTCCCATGTCCACCAGCTTCTGCAAGACGCCCAGAAGGTTGTGGATGTCCGCAAAGTGCAGGCCGGTGGTGGGTTCGTCGAGCAGATAGAGCGTGTGGCCGGTCGAAGCTTTGCCCAACTCGGCCGAGAGCTTCACACGCTGGGCCTCGCCGCCGGAGAGGGTGGTCGAGGACTGGCCGAGCTGCACGTAGCCCAGGCCGACGTCGGTCAGCGTCTTGAGCACTCGAACGATGGTCGGGAAGTTGGCGAAGAAGTCCACCGAGTCCTCGATCCGCATGTCGAGCACGTCGGCGATGTTCTTGCCTTTGTACGTGATTTGGAGCGTCTCGGGATTGTAGCGGGTGCCCTTGCAGTCCTGGCACGTGACGTACACGTCGGGCAGAAAGTGCATCTCGATGACCTTGGTGCCCTGGCCCCGGCAGGACTCGCAGCGTCCGCCCTTGACATTGAAGCTGAACCGTCCCGGCGTATACCCGCGGATCTTGGCTTCGCGGGTCATGGAAAAGAGCTTGCGGATCAGGTCGAACGCCCCGGTGTAGGTCGCGGGATTGCTTCGCGGGGTCTTGCCGATCGGCGACTGGTCGATCTCGATCACCTTGTCGATCTGGGAGATGCCCAGGATGTTCTTGTGCGCGCCGGGCTTCTCGCGGGACTGGTACAGGTATCGCTTGAGACCTCGCAACAGGATGTGGTTGACCAGCGTGCTCTTGCCCGAGCCGGAGACGCCGGTGACGCAAGTGAAGACGCCCAGCGGGAACTTCACGTCCACGCCTTTGAGATTGTGCTCCGTCGCTCCTTTGACCTCGATGCACTTCTTGAGGGAATAGGGGCGGCGTTTCGGTGGCACGGCGATGCTCTTTCGGCCACTGAGGTAGTCGCCCGTTAGCGAGGTCGGGGAGCGGAGGATTTCCTCGTAGGTGCCCTGGGCGATGATCTCGCCGCCGTGGGCGCCGGCGGCCGGCCCGATGTCGATGATGTAGTCGGCCGCTCGCATGATGTCCTCGTCGTGCTCGACCACGATCACGGTGTTGCCGATCTTGCTGAGCGTCTGGAGGATGCCGAGGAGTCGATCGTTGTCGCGTTTGTGCAGGCCGATCGTCGGCTCGTCGAGGACGTAGCAGCAGCCGACCAGGCCGCTGCCGACCTGGGTGGCCAGGCGGATTCGCTGGGCCTCGCCGCCAGCCAGGGTGCTGCTCATGCGGTCGAGCGTCAGGTAGCCCAGGCCGGTGTCGAGCATGAACTGGAGACGCGCCCGGATCTCCTTGAGGATCTGGGCGGCGATGATCGTCTGTTCGTCGTTGAGCTTGAGGGCGCCGAAAAACTCCTGGGCCTGCTCGATGCTCATGTGGCTCAGGTCCTGGATGCTCTTGCCGCCGACCGTGACCGCGATGGCTTCCGGGCGGAGCCTGGCCCCGTGGCAGGTCTGGCAGGGCTGTTCGGAGAGGTAGCCGTGGAGACGGGCCTTGACGAATTCGCTGGTGGTGCCTTTCCAACGTCGGTCCAGGTTCGGGATGACGCCCTCGAACCACACGCCGTACTTCTCCTCGTCGGCCTCGCTCGTGCCGTACATGAGCAGATGCTGGATGTCCTCGGGGATCTCCTCGTAGGGGATGGCCTTGCTGATGCCCGTATCCCGGCAGAATCGTTTGATCAGGCGATTGTAGTAGATGTTCATTCGTTTGCCGCTGCGACGCCAGGCGTCCACGGCTCCGTTCTCGAGCGAGATGCTCTTGTCGGGCACGATCAGATCGGGGTCGAATTCAAGGATGGTGCCGAGCCCGTCGCAGCTCTTGCACGCGCCGTAAGGGCTGTTGAAGCTGAACAGTCGCGGGGAAAGCTCCTCCAGACTGGCCTGGGGGTGGTCCGGGCAGGCGAATTTCTCGCTGTAGATCACCTCTTCCCACTTGCCGTCGCCCTCGTTGCTGGCTGGCTCCTGGATGAACATCAGCAGCAAGCCGCCCGCCTTCTTCAACGCGGTCTCCACGGAGTCCGCCAGGCGGGTGCGGACGCCTTCGCGGATGATCAGTCGGTCCACCACCGCGGCGATGTCGTGCTTCTTGGTCTTGGCCAGGACCGGGACGTTCTGGAGGTCATAGACGCTGCCGTCCACGCGGACGCGAACGAAGCCGTCCCGCTGGATGCCGGCGAAGACCTCTTTGTGCTCGCCCTTCTGGCCCCGAATGATCGGGGCGCAGACCTGGATCTTGGTCCCTTCGGGGCGGGCGGCGATCGATTCGACGATCTGCGAGGAGTGCTGGCTCGTGATTTCCCGCCCACAGACCCAGCAGTGGGGCTGGCCCACCCGGGCGAAGAGCAGCCGGAAGTAGTCGTAGATCTCGGTCGTCGTGGCGACTGTGGATCGCGGGTTGCTGCTGGCGCTGCGCTGCTCGATGGCGATCGTCGGCGGCAGGCCCGAGATGTCGTTGACGGCGGGTTTCTGCATCTGTTCGAGGAATTGCCGCGCGTAGGCGCTAAGCGACTCGACGTACTTTCGCCTCCCCTCGGCGTAGATCGTATCGAACGCCAGCGAACTCTTCCCCGAGCCGCTGATGCCGGTGATGACGACGAACTTGTCGCGGGGGATGTCCAGACTGATGTTCTTGAGGTTGTGCTCGGAAGCACCCTCGACTCGGATGACCTTCTCAGTATGATCGACCATATCTCAAACGAACCGGACTCTTCGATTCCTGTCTCTGTGGCAACGGGCCCCACCCGAGGATGTGCCCCCGTTCCCAAGCGGGTCGGCACAAACAAACAATTGTAGCACACTGGCCCCAAGAGGGTAAATCCCCCCTCGCGGGATTTGTGCGAAGCGGGTAAAATCACTATTTCTACGTCGCCGGTGGGCTTTTGTTGTGATATAGAGTGTTCTGACCCTTTGTCAATCTTGCCACAGAGGCGTCAATTGCCTAAAATGATCCTGTACGAAACGCAAATTGGAGAACGGTATGCCGGTAATCTCTATGTTCTATGGGATTATTGTTTCGCTCTACTTCCAGGATAGCAAACGTCATCACCGGCCTCACATCCACGTGAGATACCAGGATGATGAGGCCGTGCTCGGGATTCCTGAGGGTGACCTGTTGGAGGGAGCCCTGCCTTCCAGCAAGATGAAACTGGTTTCTGCCTGGATCGAGATTCACCGGGATGAACTCCTGGCGGATTGGCAACTTGCCATCAGTGGGCAACAGCCATTCCGGATCGAGCCCTTGAGGTGAATTATGAATCCGAGAGTCAAGAACGCAGTAGCAAGAGACGACTACAAGTTGGAGATCGTCTTCACAAACGGTGAAGTAGGGATTTTCGATTGCGCCCATCTGCTTGAGTTCGGCGTATTCACGGAGTTTCGGGATCTTAGCTACTTCAAGCAAGCTCGTGTCGAAGGCGGGACTGTTGTCTGGCCTCATGAGCAGGACATTTGTCCGGACACGCTCTACGAGGATTCTACAAAGATTGCCTCGATGCCTCTTGAGCAGAGTGCAGAGGTCGCCATCGGCAGAACACACCGATAAGGATGGAGGGCGCGTGATGGGAGGGGTACGCGAAATGGTCAGGGTGGACGGCCGGGAGTGCCTGGCGCTGTTCGATACGGGAGTTCGCAGCACCTACGTCGTCAATGTGGTGGCGGACAAGCGTGGGACGATGGCGACTTTTCATCCGATTCGCACCGCGTTGGGCGGCAGCGTGAAGGAGACTACGCGTACGGCGTTGCTCCAGGCGGAGGTCCAGGGCCATCTCGTTTCGACTCACGCCCTGGTGGTGGACGAGATCGGCGAGGACGGGGACGGCCGGCGCATCGAGATTCTGTTCGGCGCCTTGGCGATGCGGCAGTGGGGCATCCACCCCGTGCCCGACGAAGACCGTCTCGACCTGAGCCACTATCCGGAGGAATTCGCTGAGTTTCCGCCTGCCTGGTTCGATACGCCGGCAGCAGCGCGTCAGACAGGCAAACTCGAGATCGATTCTTTGGCTTTCGATCAGGTGTCTTTGCACGAGGTTCGGGTCTATTCGTTCCTCCTGCAGAGACAGGAGTTCGAGATCAACCTCGTTCTCGATATCGACTACCTCGCCGAATGGAGTCTCCTTCCGGACAACCGCTTTGAGTTCCTCGTTGTGCCGGCGACGCTGACGTTCCTCGATGTGGTCGACCTCCAAATCCATCTGGACGGAGGCCCGTCGCTCCGTCGCGAGGAACCCGAGGGAGCGATCAGCTCTCGCTCGGGCGAACTCGAGATCAATGATCTCCGACGGTTCGCCTACACGGATCCTGTCTATACTGAACGATCCTATCAGCACTACGAATTGGACTTTTGGGAGCCGCAGGGCGGCCGGATCAGCCTCGGCGCGACGGATTTCAGGCTCATCCGGTTTTTGCGTACTTTTCATGGTGGGTTACGCTACGAGTTCGTAGCGGATTTCGTGCAGAGCGTAGATCTTGAGTTTGAAGAATTCCGTGTCTCTGAAACCGTAGGCTTTGCGTTGCAGGACGCGGATCTT
>DATIKY010000074.1:0-15900 GCA_035476995.1 Sedimentisphaerales bacterium
TGAAGAACTACGGTCGCCTCCGTACCCTGGTAGATCGTTGGATTGAACTGTCAACCCAACTGTGTCAGACGAGAATGGAACGGGAAACGGGTTGACTATCCCGCCACGAAGACAGGCCAGAACATGGCACTGTCCAGTACTATAGTCCTATCAAAATGTGCTTGACGCGACCTGCCCCGAATGCTATCTTTCGTGGTTTGTTTCTATTGGGATTCCAAGGAGTACTTCGGTGCAAGAAGCCATTGCAAAAGCGGATGCCTTGATCGAGGCGATGAACTACATTCGCGGCTTCCGCGACCGGGTGGTCGTGGTCAAGCTCGGAGGCAGCGTGCTCGACGACGAGGCCGCCCAGCGCAACCTGCTGCACGACGTGGCCTTCATGTCCACCGTCGGCATGCGTGTGATCATCGTTCACGGCGGCGGCAAGGCCATCACCCGCGCGATGAACGAAGCGGGCCTGGAGCCCGTCTGGGTGCAGGGCCGACGCTACACCGACCAGCGGACGCTCAACATCGTCGAGCACACGCTCGTGCGGACGGTCAACGAGCCGATCTGCAGGACGCTCGAGCGGCTCGGCTGCAAGACGATGGGCCTGCACACGCTCAGCAGTTGCGTGCTGACGGCCGAGACGCTCCGCCTGCCCGGCGAGGACGGCCGCAAGATCGACCTGGGCCTGGTCGGCAAGGTGACGGAGGTCAACGCCAAGCTGCTCCAGACCCTGACCGCCGACGGCACGATCCCGGTCATCAGTTCGACCGCCATGGACAAGAACGGCGGCAAGCTGAACGTCAACGCCGACACCGCCGCGGGCAAGGTGGCCGCCGCGGTCATGGCGGAGAAGCTGGTCATGGTCAGCGACACGCACGGCATCCGCCGGGACATGAACGACCCGGAGAGTCGCATATCGAGTCTCGACCAGCTTCAGATTCAGGAGATGATCGACGCCGGCATCATCACCGATGCGATGTTCCCCAAGGTCGAGGCCTGCCTGGTCGCCCTGGACGGGGGCGTCAAGAAGGCGCACATCATCGACGGCAGGATCGCCCATTCGCTCCTGTTGGAAATCTATACCGCCAAGGGCATCGGCACGGAGATTATCAAGAACTGAGGGCTCCGGCGCACAACCACGCGTTGGGGATCGCCCCCGGCCGAATCGGATTCACGGAAGTGGCATAATGTTGAGTGCGAATATCGTATTTTCGGTTGCTGTGCTCGGCGGGATCGAAGGCCGAAGCGAGGGCTGTTTCCTTGGGCGCGGGCTCAAGGGACCGTTGAGGCCTTTCGCCTGCGCCGCGTGACAAGCTGACCGACGAATCGATACGAGAATCGCAAGAGGATATCCATGAAGACGCAAGAAACGATTGACCTGTTCAAGAAGCATGTGATCGCCAACTACGGCCGGCTGCCCCGCGTGATGGTCAAGGGCGAAGGCTGTTACATGTGGGACGCCGACGGCAACAAGGTGCTGGACATGTTCCCAGGCTGGGCCGTCAGCGGGATCGGCCACTGCCATCCGAAGGTGGTCGAGGCCATCCGCCGGCAGGCGGGCGAGCTGATCCACGTGGACAACACGTTCTATTCCGAGCCGCAGGGCCGCCTGGCCCAGATGCTCAGCGAGCGGGGCTTCGGCGGCAAGTGTTTCTTCTGCAACAGCGGCGCCGAGGCCAACGAAGGGGCCCTCAAGCTGGCGCGGCTCTACACGTCCAAACAGAGAAAATACAAATTCATCACGTGCGAGGGCAGCTTCCACGGGCGGACCTTCGCCGCGGTGACCGCGACGGCGCAGCCCAAGTACCACGAGGGATTCCTGCCTCTGCTGCCGGGCTTCGTCTATATCCCGTTCAACGACGTCGCGGCGCTCGAAGCCGCGTTCACGGACGAGGTCGCCGCGGTGCTGGTCGAGCCCATCCAGGGCGAGGGCGGCATCAACGTCGCCACTGCCGAGTTCCTCGACGCGATCCGTCGGCTCTGCGACGAGAAGGGGGCCGTGATGATCCTCGACGAGGTCCAGACCGGCATGGGCCGGACCGGCAAATGGTTCGGATATCAGCACTTCGACGTTGAGCCGGACATCGTCACGATGGCCAAGGCCCTCGGCGGCGGCGTCGCCATCGGCGGCATGATGGCCCGCCCGGAGATCGCCGAGTGCCTGGTGCCGGGCAAGCACGCCTCCACTTTCGGCGGCAACTGCCTGGCCTGCGCCGCGGCCATCGCGACCGTCGAGGCCATCGAAGGGGAGAATCTGCTCCAGCGGGCCGTCGAGATGGGCGGGTACGCCCAGGACCGCCTTCGGGCCCTCAAGGACAAGTACCCGGTCATCGACCACGTCCGGGGCATCGGCCTGATGATCGGCATCCAGCTCACCCGGCCGGGGGCTCAGATCGTCGCCAAGTGCCTGGAAAAGGGCCTGCGAATCAACTGCACGCACGACACCGTGATCCGCTTCATGCCGGCGATGATCGTCACGAAGGAGCAGATCGACGAAGCCGTGAGCATCTTTGAAAGCGTCCTGGCCGAAGGCTGAGACGATCGACTCGATTGCTTCCGGGTGCCACGGCGGAACCGGTTCGGCCGTGGCACTCGGCTTTTTGGCATTACTTTTTTCGCCGAGGGCTGACTATGAAAGATTTCGTTGCGATCGCCGATTGCTCCACGCAGGAGCTTCATGAGCTGCTCGATGCAAGCGGCTCCCTCAAGGCTTTCTACAAGTCCGGCAAACGGGACCTGTGCCTGGCCGGCAAGACGCTGGTCATGCTCTTCGAAAAGCCCAGCCTCCGCACGAGGATCAGTTTCCAGGTCGCCATGACCGACCTGGGCGGCTACACGATCTACGTCAAGCCCGAAGACATGGGCGGCATCGGCAAGCGAGAGCCGGTCAAGGATATCGCGCGGGTGATGAGCCGGTACGTCCAGGGCATCATGGCCCGCACGTTCGAGCACCAGACGGTGCTGGACCTGGCCAAGTACGCCAGCGTCCCGGTGATCAACGCGCTGACCGACTGGTCGCACCCGTGCCAGGCGATGGCGGACTGCCTGACGATCCAGGAGCACTTCGGGCGGCTCGAAGGAATCCGGATCGCCTTCATCGGCGACGGCAACAACGTCGCCCGCTCGCTGGCCTACGCCGCCGGCCGGCTGAACATGAGGCTGGTCGTCGCGTCGCCCAAGGGCTACGAGCTCGACGACCAGACGATCCGCGAGGCCAACTCCTTCACGCCCAACTGCACCTGGCAGGTGCGCGACCCCTTCGAGGCGGTCCGCGACGCCGACGTCATCTACACTGACACCTGGGTCAGCATGGGCCAGGAGGACGAGAAGGAAAAGCGGGTGCGGGAGTTCAAGGGTTTCGCGGTCGACATGAAGCTGATCGAAGCGGCGCCCAAGCACGTCAAGATCATGCACTGTCTGCCCGCCTATCGCGGTTACGAGATCAGCGACGACGCCTGCGAGTGCCCCGGCTCGATCATCTTCGACCAGGCCGAGAACCGCCTGCACTTCCAGCGGGCGCTGCTCAAGAGGCTGATGGCGTGACGAGAGGCGCGCCTCGTGAAGCGTGGAGCGGTCCTCGGTTGTTGTCATGTGGCGAGGTCGGCCTGCGCGTGCGTGGTGTCCTCGCAGGCCGAGTGCATCAGCGCGAAGCCCAGCGTCAGCGGACCCACACGGCCGATGAACATGATCGCCGTCACGATCCACTTGCCTAGGTCTGTCAACTCGCCCGTGATGCCCATGCTCAGGCCGACTGTACCCAGGGCTGAGGCGGTTTCGAAGACGAGCTTGAGGTAATCCTGCTTCTCCGTGAGGCTCAACAGAAAAACGCCGCCCGCCAGGACGCCCATGTAGAGTGTAGTCGACGCGACCGCGGTGGCCACGCGATGCGGCGGAATCTGGTGGCGAAAGAACGTAATCGTGGATCGCCCTCGCAGTGTGCTGCCTGCGATGCCGAGCAGGATCGACAGCGAGGTGGTCTTGATGCCGCCGCCGGTGCCGCTGGGCGAGGCGCCGATGACCATGGCCACAACGATCAGCGTAAGCGATGCGGCGGAGAGCTGGCCGATGGGGATCGAGTTGAAGCCGGAAGTCGTGGATGCCGCCATGATCTGGAAGAACGCGGCGTAGATCCGCTCGTGGATCGGCATCGACCGCAGGCTCGGCTCGCACGCGAGGAACAACGGCATCTCTGCCGCCAGGACGAGAGCCGTGACGGCCAGGATCACCTTCGAGGTAAAGGTGATCCTACGCCGCCGGGACCGCGACGACAGGTACGCATCCTGGAGCACGATGAACCCGATTGCCCCCAGGTAGCACAGAGCCCCGATGGTCACGTTCACGATTCCGCTGGCCCTGAAATCTTCCAGGCTGTTGTTGTTGAGGCTGAATCCGGCGGTGGCGAAGGCCGACACGGAGTGGAACACGGCCGACCATAACGGCTGCGCAACGCCGTAGGAGCGGAACTCGATATACAGCAGGGCGGCCCCGACCGTCTCGATGACCAGGCTGAAGATCACGATGTGCCGGATGAAACGTGCGACGCGGAAGCCCTGGGGAAGTGAAAACCCCGCGTTGAAGACTCCGACCCGGGTTTCCGAGAGGGGGCGGCCTCTGGCCAGGATGATGAACGACGTGGTCGTCATGTACCCGATGCCGCCGAGCTGGAACAACGCCAGAAGGACGAACTGGCCGAAGAACGTGTACGAGTCCGGGACGCTGATCGTCGCCAGCCCGGTGGTGGAGATGGCGGAAACCACGTTGAAGACGTTGTCCACCAGACGGACCGAGGTTTGCCTCGCGAAGGGCAGCGACAGAAGCGCGGTCCCCGCCAAAGCGTACGAGAGAAAGCCGCAGGCGAGCATCTGAGCCGGCTTCAGGGCGAGCCACCCGGCCTGGAAGAACGTGACGGTTCGTTGAGAACACACACAGAGCCGACGCACAGACGCACCGAGAGCGCACCACGCCCACATAGTTGGCGTTCCTTTCCTTTGTGCACTTGCCCGCACGGCGAGGCCGGTCCGAACGTCGGGCCGGAGTGGGTATGCGACAGACTACGCCACCGATTTCCTCGAACGCCTGCGAGGTTAGCTGACGGGCTCGGAGCCGAGTTGCCCCGTCCAGCCCCAAACGGCTGGATTCGCCCCAGAAACCTGGGTCCCCCGCTCCACGGTTTTTCGGTCCGCGGATTCGGCGATTGATCACGGCATAGCAAGTAGCCACTGCTATTCAAATTGTCGTTCCATTGTACCCTGGAACGGAGGTGAAGGCAATACAGTTTTACGCTCAGTCGCGAGCGCGGAGGTACTCCAGGATGGCCGAGCGGGCCAGGAGGAAGCCCTGGGCTGTGTAGGTTTCAATCCGCTTGAGTTCTTCTGCGATCAGTTTGGCCCGCGTGCCGCGGAGCTTGCCCTGGGAGTGTGTCACGATCTCGTCCCAAGGTTGCGGTGCGCCGGGGCGGCTGTAGACTTGGAGCGAGGGATACTCCCGCTGCGCCGCGGTTACCACGCTGATGACCGCCCGTTCCTGGTGGAAGGGGACCGAGACGACGAGCAATCGCCCATAGCCTTTCGCCTCGGCGAATTGGACGGTTCTGTCCGCTTCGATGCCGGTGTGGAGGAGTTCCGTGGGTTCCATCGGGACCTCTTCGATCACCTCGGCGGGGATGCCGGCCTCGATCATCGCGGCGCGGTAGGCCGGGGCGCCGACGTAACCGCTCTTGGGCGAGCAGTCGGAGATCAAGAGCCGTCGGACCCGATTCCGTTCGACCAAGTCCCGACCGGCCGCGAAGACCGATTTCTGGTTCGGCTCCGTTTCGGCAAACAGATACGCGGCGTCCGAGATCCCCTCTGGCAGGACGTCTGCGAAGATGCGAAGCAGCAGTTCGACATGGTCGGGCGAGGGTTGGGCCATGGCGAGTCTACGGCAGAGAGCCGTCCTTCTGCAGCAGGCCGCCTCGGGCGGAGTCCACGGTGATGGTGAACGGGCCGCGGCCCTGGACGATGAACTGAACCCGCGTGGCCTGCATGCCCTCGACGGTCTCCAGCTCCACCCGTTCGGGCCGCGATTCGACCGCCTGGACGTGTTTGAAGAACCGGTCGAGGACCCGCCCGGCCGAGAGGATTCGGATGTCGTCGCCGCGGATCGTGACGAGGTCCGGCGGGCTGATATGGTGGTCCACGTCCTGCGCGGTCCGCGTCGGCATGGGCCGGCTGTTCTCGATCGTCACCCAGATCTTGAACAGGCGGTCGCCCAGCGGCTCGACCGCCACGTCCGCGATCCGCAGCAGGGGCATCACGCTGGCGTGATACAGCGCGAACGCCATGCAGCGGTGAAGCTCTTCTTCGAGCAGAAACGACGGCGGGATGCGGCCCCATTCCTTGCGGAGTCCGCCGATCTCGATGGGACCGTAGGTCGGATGGTCGTAGGGACGCCAGGCGACTACGCCATCGTCCAGCAGGACGTGCCTGAGGAACTCCGCCTCCTGCTCCTCGGAGGGTTCTGCGGTGTGTTTGTAGAGGTTCTTCGTCGTCCACATTTCGCACGTGTAGCCCAGGATCCCGCGGGCGCCGTAGAACCAGGAGTCCTCGTCGCCCCAGGTGGTGTAGAGGTCTTTCCAGGAGATCATCGAGCGGTAATAGGGAAGGATCTGCTCGCCTCGCTCGGCGATCATCTGCAGGAGCCGGTCGTCGGCGCCTTTGATCTCGCCGCCCTCGCGGCCGGGGCCGCGGAGGATCATGCCGCCGTTGTTGTGGAAGCACTGGCTCGTCGCGATGTTCGGATGGGCCAGGACGAAGTCGGCGACCGCCCGCGTTTCCGGCTGGGAGAAGGGGTAGTCCATCGCGCCGTACTGGATGTAGACGGGCTGCCAGTCCCAGGCCCAGTTGCGATTGAGGTCGTAGCCGCCGCGGCCGTCCTCGTTGATCCGGCCGTCGCCGTCGTTGTCGATGCCTTCCCAGCCCAGCAGGGTGTACTCGCCCGGCTCGTCGGGTCTGGCTCGGATCATCATGTGTTGCGGATAGTCGGGGTGGGCTTTGTACCGCCCCAGCGGGTCCTTGATCCGCATCAGGGTGACGACGCCGTCGCCGTTGAGGTCTTCACAGTCGTCTTCGTCGGCGACGCCGTCGCGGTCGTTGTCGATCGGCGTCGAGCCCGTCCTCGCGGACCTGGCTCCGTTGGAGTCGGCGAGCCAGAAGTCCCGGCCGTCGGGATTGGTCATCGGAACCAGGTAGAACACGTAGTTGTCGAGCAGGGCCTTGACGCGGTCGAGCCGGTCGTACTGGTGACACAGGTACCAGGCGGTGTAGACGACGACCTCGCCGGCCTGGACCTCGTTGCCGTGAATGTTGCCGTCGAGGTACATGGCGGGTTTGCGGTCGGGATTGCCGACGTTGCGGGCTGTCACCTCGATGCACCACAGGTCCCGTCCCTCGGTCGATTGGCCGATCGAGTAGAGCTTCGTCAGATCGGGAAAGGCCTGGTGCAGGCGGGTCAGGATGTCCGAGAGGCCCGCGTGGCTGTAATACCGATTCCAGGCGACGTCCACCTTCCGTTCGGCCGAGACGCCCAGGGCGGGGTACACGAGAGAAACCGCCGGCCTCGTGGGCTGCTCGTTCGTCGAAGGGGATTCCGCGCGAGCCCACGCTGCGAACAGCAGGAAGGACAGAGCGAGAGAGACTGTGAGACAGTCATTCTTGAACATCGTTGTCATGACGGTCACTTTCATCGGAAGGAGACAATATGCTTCACGTCGTTCAGCATGACAAGTCGAATCTCATGCCGCCTCGCGTTATTTGCGAGCAGTATCATCGGGCGTCAGCAGCTCAATACTCCCCTTCACGCGGCCGGCCAGCGCCGAGACGACTTCGAAGGGGATCGCGGTCCGGCCCGTCGTGCGGACCGTGCAGCGGGCCTTGGCCGCGCCGCCGCTGCCGGCGAGCGTGGGCAGGAACGTGGCTTTCGTCCCGGCCAGGAAGCACTGCGGCTCGATGTCGAGCGTCACTCGCGTCGGGAGGATCTGCTGGCTGGTCTCGCCGTGGGCCAAAGCCGTCGGCAGGAAGCCCGTGTTCGTCACGAGGATCTCGATTTCGTAGATCGAATCGGCCAGCAGGCGGCACTCGATCCTGGCGACCTCGATTCGCGGCAGCTTCCCCGCCAGGTCCGTGAGGAAGTCGCCATGCTTGCCCGCGAGTTCGTCGAGCATCGCCAGGGGCGGGTTCGTCCGCACGAAGGGCCGCCAGCCGCCGACCTCGACCCGTCGGCCGGGGAAGTCCGGATGTTCGATCGCCTGCCACGCGACGAAGGCGCCGGGCGAATGCGCGTCGAGCCAGGCGAGCTGTTCCCGCTCGTCTTTGCCGCGGTTGTCGTCGCCTTTGTCCTTGGCGGCGTTCTTCTCCGGGGGTTTGGGCGCGTTGGGATCGTTCGGGTCTTCGGTCTTCGGTTTCTCGAGCGCGACCGCCATCGCCGGGTCCCAGGGACGGGCCGCCAGGGACAGTCGCCCGCGATGGAAGTACATCCAATCGCTGAATGTGCCGGGCTCGGACGCGGCTTGCAGTTCTTTCGCCAAGCCGAGCTTGGCGCGATAGACCTTGCCGAGCGTTTCGAAGTAGCCGATGTCTTTGTCGCTGATCGCCTCCATCGGCCTGGAGCGCCCGGGCGACGGGGCGCTCCTGGGCGTCTTGCGAAGGGTGTCCGCGGCGCCGTAGGTCACGACGATCCCGATGTTCGGATGGGCGACCACGAAATCGGCCAGAGCCCGCGTATCGGTCTCGCGGACCGGGTGCAGCCCGGCGTCGGGCGCGAAGTACTTGTAGTCGTAGGGGAAGTTGCGGTTGAAGTTGACGCCGCCGGGGCCGTCCTCGTTCCATCGCTTGTCGCGGTCGTTGTCGACGCCCTCGGTCAGCAGCTTCCATACCGGGATCTCGCCCTTGAGCGGATCGGCCTTGAGCATCAGGCGGCTCTCGTTCGGATCGACGATGTACTGCCCCTGCTTGTCCTCGACCCGCATCAGGGTGATCAGGCCGTCGCCATTGAGGTCTTCGCAGCCGTCCTCGTCGATCAGCCCGTCGTGGTCCTCGTCGTGGGGAGTTCCGTTGCCGCGTCCCTCGATTCTGGGATTCGCGAAATACCGCTCTGCGCCGTCGGGGTTCAGGCTGGGGACCACATAGAGCGTGGTCGTCTTCAGCAGGTCCGCCGACGCGGAGGCTTTGCGATGTTCCTGGATCAGCCGGTCGATCCAGGAGAGGACGAGGAACGGCCCGACGAGGTCGTCGCCCTCGATGCCCGCCACCACGAGCAGAGCCGGTCTCGCGATCCGGTTCTCCTCGGTCCCTTCGCCGACCTCGATCATCCAGATCTCTCGCGTGTCCCGGGACCGGGCCAGCTCGCGAACGCGCACCAGGTTCGGCTCCTGCCGGCCGAGGGAGGCGACACGTTCCGCCATCGAGGCATGGTCATAGTAGTCCGCGGCGTCCGCCGCCGCCATCCCGACCAGAAAGACAACACAGAGAACCGTCCATATCCGTTTTGCACAGGTTCCGAGCATCACGCGATCATCCTTTACAGAACATCTCAGCGGTTGTCCACAGGGATTTCACTCTACAGCGCAGCCTTCGGATTGACAACACGCTGTCTGTGCGAATCTCCCGGCGACGGTTATGGGACGCTTGGGATGCTCTGCACAAGGGTCGGAGGTCCGTTGCCTTCTCTTGACTTGCGGGTCGGCGACTATTCTGTGCTTTCCCGACGGCTCAACGCCTCAGACGTCACCGGCGTGAGCCGGCTCCGCTGGCAGGGATGAAGAATTGCCCCGCGCCCAGGCCCGCGCCGCTGAAGGCGGGCCTGGTCCCATCCAGCGTCTCGGCAACCTCCAGGACCGTGGTCTCGGAAGGGCCGTACGTTTCGACGTGTCCGTCGACGAAGCCGGCGCGGAGCTTGACCTGCTCGCCGGTGCGGTCGGGTTCGCCTGCGGGCTTGCTGAACCAGTAGTTCGCGGCTTCCGGCGTTTCGGTCGTGACCTCGGCGCCGGGGATCGGCTCGCAGCTCCCGAAGGCTTCGGGGCTCCGCCAGTGGTTGAAGCCGAAGTAGTCGCTGATCAGCAGAGTGCTGCACCCCGGCCGGCCCTCGCTGGTCTGCGGGCCGCGGAAGGGACGCTCCCGCTCGGTGAGGTGCCCCACGTAGTTCCAGAAGAAACAATAGCTGCCTGCGACGCTGTCGTCGAGGAACGCGGTGTCGGGATTGTCCCAGGCGTCGCCGGCGCGCCAGAGGTCCTCCAGATAAGGATAGGGCCGCGGACTGCTCGGGCAGAACAGCGCCGCCGGATCGGGCAGATAGTGCCGAAGGTAGGCGGCCATGGAGGCGCGGTAGCCATCCCCTCGCGGCTGGCAGGCCTTCATCTTGCGAGGCTCCTGCCACCGCCACGTTCGGGCCAGTCCCAGTGCGGTCGCCACGGACTCCGGATACGAGCCCTCGTGATCGGTCGAGTAGAGATTCGCAGCCAGGACCACCTGCTTCTGGCGACCACTCGACACGAGCGAGCGGGCCGTCCGCCGGGCCTGGCCCAGCGCAGGGACCAAGACGCCCATCGACAGGGCCAGTACGCCGATCACCACCAGCAGTTCCACGAGCGTGAAGCCGTGGGCATTTGCGATTGACGATTGTCTATTTACGATTTCTCTGCCGCCACGTCCCATTTCTCCCTCTTGCCGGCTGCCTTGTTCATTCGGTCTCCTACGGGCCACAGGCCACGGGTCACGAGCCACTTCTCAGTAATCCTTGAATCCCCGCATCCATTGCGGCCAGTCCTCCGACTTCACGCCGCCAGCCCGGGTCCATTTCCCGGCCGTGTTGAATTCGAGATCCCACTTCAACGTCCATAGTTCCTTGAGGCCGAGTGGGCGGACTGACCCATCGAGGAGCAGGCCGTTGAGGGTCCCGCTGTGGCGATTGATGCAGAGGCCCCCGCGAAAGCCCACCGGCTCTTCGGCCGGCGGCGACCAGGTATCGCTCCGCATGGTGCAGTTGACCTCCGCCGAATCCAGGAGCAAGGGGATGTTGTCGGTCCCCTTCAGCGACCAGACGTCCGTGTACTCCTTCGGCCACGGGCGTCGTGGGGCCCCGAAGCCCTCGAACGGCGGCAACGTTCTGACCAGGGCCCCGTTCACTCCATAGCTCATCCGGAAGGAAGGGGCGGGGATCGTATTCTCCCAGGCGAAGAAGGTCCCGCCGTGGTCCACGTGCATGTACACCCTATCCCTGGCAAGAGACGTATAGGCCCCGTCCCCGGTGGTCCTGGTGGCCAGGGGACAGCAGGCGACCTTCTCGGTCCGAATCGGGTGGGGCCGCCCGGGTGCGTTGGGATCGATGTTGTGAGCGATGTAGATGCCCCTGAGAAGGGGCAGGCCGGGGCACAGGCCGTCCGTGCGGGGGAGGCGGCCTTCATTATCCCCAAGATAGAGCGACAGGATCGTCCCCCATTGCCGCAGGTGCGTGCGGCAAACGACGCTTCTGGCATGCTTTCTCGCCGCCCCGAGCGCCGGCAGCAAAGCCGCCATCAGCAGGGTGATGATCGCAATCACCACCAGCAGCTCGATGAGGGTGAACCCCGAGACGCGTTCCCCTGATGGTCGTCTCCCGGCAATGGACTTCGCATCTGGCTGCATCGCAGAACTCGCATTCGATTGTCTCACCGACCGTCCACTCGTTCTTCGATCATACCCCCGCGAACCGCAAATGGCAACGACGAACCTCGCCCAAAGGGTCATGACGCCGACCGCAGCGAGCCGTTCGATCGGCGTCATGACCTTGAGCCACCACACGCGAGATGTCGCGATTGTCTGCCGGATAGGCGTCTCTTTCGATATTGAACCGCTTTGGATCAACGTCTTGCGGCGCCTGTATCCGTAATGCCCGCGGCCCGGAAGCTTCTGGAACCGACGCTCGCTCGTTCCACGGGCTGGCCTGCGATCATCAGCGGTCCGAACCCGCGTGCGAAGATCGTGATGAGTTCGCCCGCGGTGCCGTCGGCGTTCTGGGCTCTCAAAGCAATCACATCTGCCCATGTGCCCACCACGAAGGGCGTCCGGTCCAGGTCTGAGCCCGAGAGCGCCTCGTCCAGTGTGGTGCGTACGACCAATGCATCTTTGTACTGCGATCCTCCCTTCGCGAAAGGATCGATGGGAATTCGAATCGTGGACCCGGGGATCAGGTACAGAGGGTATTGGGCCTGGAGTGGGTCGGTGATCGTCGGAAGTCTGTACAGAGCGGTGGCGGTCTGCGTCATGTACAGCGTGCGGTTGAAATGGATACAGTAGACGGTCGGCGCCCAATCGGGCGCGTCACGCATCGAGAGAGCGACTCCTTCATATCCCGCGATGCTCAACGAATACGCCTGGAGGGTGGACGCCTTGACCCCATCGGCAGCGCGCACGGTCCAGGAATTGCCCATGGCCAGGGGCCAATAGTTTCGCAGATCCACCGCACCGACGCCCGGCGCCTCGCCATAGGTGGGCGACAGACTTCCCTGCGTCGTGCCGCCATAGGCGCCCATGTCGATGGCGTGATTGAATCCCCATCGGCCTTCAGGATCGTCCGGGGCCCGTTCGGGTTCCTCGTCCAGCAGGTCCATCGGATCGCCGGCGTCCACGGCCCGGCTGGTCGTCGCGTCGTAGTACCAGTTCGATCCATGCAGGGACTTGGGGTTCCAACGCCAGCCTTCGGTCCGTAGATGGTAGTCGCCCTCGATCAGGAGCCTGGTCCCGATCATGCTCGCGCCGTCTCCTGTTCTTGTCGTGGTTCGCGATCCCGTTGGAGCGTCCACCCAACGGCCCGCTTGCACGAAGCACGGGTCGGCATACATATCCCCCCTCACCCAGCCTCCGCCGCGCGTCGCTGTGGCGGATGAGGAGGTGGAGGGGCCGAGGAGGCAGTATTCGATCGGTCTTCTGGGAAATATGGTTCCGGTCCACCGTGTGAGTATCTGGGCGCTCTGATTGCCGTGGAGAATGCAGTTCTTGAGAAAGACATGCTCGGGGTCCGTGAGGTCTTCGTTGTCGATTTCGACGCCCGTGAGATTGTTGGCGATGGTGCAGTTGATGAGCGTGGGACAGCCGGAGACGACGGGCCCTGTGCCGCAATCGTGGAACGTCGTGTTGTCGACGATCAGGCAGTTGCGGATCGGGCCTTTGACGTCCTTGATCACCGTCGCGCCGCAGGGGCCGTTGCCGCTGAGGATGCAGTGGCTGACCGTCGCCTGCGTGCCGTTGCCCAGGATGCCGCCGCAGGTGTGGTTCTGGATCTTGAAGCCCTGGAGCAGGCTGTTGGCGTCCTCGATGCCGTCGAAGACGATCACGCCGCAGAGCACCGTCTGCTCCACGACCCCAAAGTCCGTCGGCGCCGAACCGACCAGTCGGACGCTCTTGCCCTTGAAGTTCAGCTCCGCGTACTGCCACGGGTCGGGCGAGAGGTACCAGCCCGGCGCTACGACGATCGTGTCCCCGTCGGCCGCGATCTCGATCGCCTGCTCGATCGTGCCGAACGGGTGCTCGACCGAGCCGTCCTGAACCGGAGCCGGCATTCGACTTCTGGCCATTGCGATGGCCACGTCGTCGTCCACGTAGTAGGTCGCCGCATACAACGGTCCGGCCAGCGCCGACGATACGAGCAGTAGAGCAATCCATCTGTTTTTCATGGCAGATCTCCTCAGAGAGTTCTTGCCACAGAGGGCACAGAGGTCACAGAGAATCCAGATGAGTTCATACGTGCGGTCCTCTGATTCTCTGTGTGCTTCGTGTTCTCTGTGGCCAATCCTTCTTTCTTCACCGACTTTGCAGTCCTTCATCCAAACGCATCAGCCACAAACCGTCGGGCGCAGGGCCCTGCCCCCGGCCACCCTGTGGCGACATGGACGCCGCCGGCCGGCGTTCCTGTGTTTCGCGAAGCTTCGAATAGTTGAACATCAGTTCTCCGACGAGTGCGTTCCCGCGGCGCAGCGTGATGCTCTCGATCCAGTCTTGATATAGGTGCACGCGATAGGTCAGTTGCACCCGCGGCCCGTCGAGCACGATCTCGACCCGTTCGCCGTCGGGCAGTCGCCTCGTGGCGAAGGGGATCTTTGCCGCCGCCGCGTCCCGGCGGATCGTGTCGATCGTGTGCAGCCCCGTCCACGGCCGGCCGAGGCCCTGGAAGAGACCGCCGCCGGAATAGTGGCTGGGGACCGAGCCGGAACCTCCGCTCTCTCCGGCCCCGGTCCCCGCATCCGACATCGTCCGATCGTCGCCCACCGTCAGGCTCAGCCACGGCCCGTGCTCCCACGCCGCGGCCGCGACGAAGGGCAGTCGCCCGCCGCCCGAGACCGGCCGCCCGTCGATGCGCCCGCGGATCTCGAACCAGGCCCAGCCCTGTCGGTGCAGTTCGTCGCGCTCGTCCACGACCGTCGCGTCCGCGGACCAATCGTGCCGGAAGTAGTCCTCCACCGACACGTCGTAGTTCAGCGTCGTCTGGCGGAGCCGGCCGCCCTGGGCCTTCTCCACCGCCACGAGCATCCCGCGCGGGCTCGACGCCGCGTAGTCCAGGTCGCTGCTCCACCCGTCCTGGGCCCGCAGAAAGCTCCTCAACTCCGGCTTGTCCGTCGGCAGCCGCCAGACCGACAGGTCCGGCGTGAACTGCCGGTGGTTGCGGATGCGGATCGTGTCGCCCTGGCGATAGTAGTTCGCCTGCTCCTTCCCGAGCCACTGGCTGTAGGCGATGGCCCGCCCGCCCGTGCGGATCATCACGGTCCCCGTCGAGCCGGGGGGATAGTAGCACCAGCACGAGGTCTCCTGAGACACCGCTCCGGCCTGCGGCACCGAGGCCATCGCGATGGCCGCCGGCGGGCCGTCCTCCGCGCGACCCGCTACGACGATCATCACGCCGCTTGCCCCGATTGCCGCCGTGCCCAGCGCCACCGTCAGCACCACGTGCCGCGCCGCCATCGCCGCGATCGCACCCCAGGGCCCGACCCGCAGCGCCGAAGCGGTGATCGAAACGCCCGAGACCGCGGCCTCGCTGGCGGCGCTGAGCTTGCCGAAGATCAACAGCGCCACAGGCAGAGCGGACTTGTCGATCCCATACGCGTTGAGCAGCCTGGCCATGCTCTTTTTCGCCCGGTGAAAGAGGGCCCGCGCCCCCAGTTGCGTGCAGCCCATGGCCCGGCTGATCTCTCCGTACGACATCTGGTCGTAGCATCGCATGACCAGCACCGCCCGCTGGCGGGGCTCCAGCTCGCCGACCGCGCAGACCACGATCTGTTTGAGCTCCCGGGCCACCAGGTCCGCCAGGACGTCCTGGTCCTTGGCCTCGAGCCAGTCCTGCTGCACCTCCGACAGCGGCGTCTCCTTGTGCCGCCATCGCTTGCGATAATGCGCCCGCAGCTTGTTCAGCGTGATCGTGTAGATCCAGCACCAGAATCGCTGGGGGTCCTTGAGACTGTCGAAGATCTTGAGCATTTCGGCAATACTCTCCTGCACGATGTCCGTGGTCAGGTCGCGGTCCAGGGTCAGACGCCCGACGTACTCCGCCAGGCGGGGCTCGACGATCCGGACCAGATCGCCCCTCGCCTCCGGGCGGCCCTCTTGTGCCCGCCGGACCAGTTCGATGATGTCTGTGCGTTCGCTCATACCGTTGGTGGAGTTCTGCAAAATGGAGATTAGGCCTATATTCTTCCAGGAGATCTCATTTTCGGCTCATCCGGTTTTTGCGTACTTTTGAGTTGAGAAGAGTGGACATGCCGGCTTATTTAAAGGTTTTGCAAGGACTTAGGATAGGAGTCAAGCATGTCCACCAGCTTATTGTACCATGGGTTTGGGATTCGGGGCTACCAGTACGTGAAGACCACGTATGAGGCGGGCAGGGTGACGTTCACCATCCTTCAGGAGCGTG
>DATIKY010000075.1:0-16944 GCA_035476995.1 Sedimentisphaerales bacterium
ATGAATCGCGTTTGGGGTCCCGACCTATCCTCCGCCATCATGTTTCTGGCTTAACGCGGAAAATCCCAGGGGTCCGGGGACAGCGTCCACGGCGGCCGGCCGTTGCCCTATCTCCAAGTACGCAAAAACCGGATGAGCCAATTATAGCCCATGAATCGGTTCTTTCCAGAGCTTGTCGGAAGTCCGCATAATCTGTTCTGCGTCAAGGAGTTATCCGTTGCTCCGACCGCTGCCTTCGAGAACGCGATTGGAGAGTTCTCAACGGTTTTTCCACCGAGATGGGTCATTTCCAAGTCCAAATAGGGGAGATGGGAGGTTTGAAGAAACATCTTCTGTTGAAGCCTGATGAGGGGGTCGGATGCTGATTGTGCCCTTCCGGCTGTTGCTGTAAACGTTTATATGAAAATGACTTATGATGCTGCAACTGGCCTGTGAATGCCCTATGGAAGGTCGGGTGTATCTATGGAAAGGCCCTGCTGATGTCCAAAGCGGCTCCGCAAGTCACAAAATGCCTGTGAGACGATCGACTTATCCACATATTCTCCACAGCATTGCACAGGCCCAGGGATGCGAACAGCCCGGTCCTGGCGCGTGGACACCATCCATCCATCGTCCGGCCTGGCGAAAAAATCTTCGCCTAAACCCAGGAAAAGACACAATCCCTTCCGATAATCGCATGTTCTGCGACGCCTGGTGCGGGTCTTGCGATTGCATGGCGTTCTGCGCCTCCATCCGGCGGTCCGATTCCTTGATTTTCCCCTTGGGAACGGGTACACTACCCTTATCAATCGCCCGAGGGCGGCTGATTCTCAATGGGGGGTGCTCGACAATCTCTCCTTCTCTTCTGAGCACCATGGGATTTGGTTGGCATCCAACGGATGCATAGGTCGCTGACGGTGCGCCGCCGGAATGGGCTTGCCGGACGCGATCGGGGCACATTGGGGGTGTGGTGACATGAGAGAGCGAACGACACGAGGGGTACTTCTGGCGGCCTGCGTTCTGGTCTTGCCTTTGGGGGCCGCCCGAGCCGACACGGTGGACATCGTCCACGATGCGTACGGAGCCCACGACGTGACCCTCTTCTGGGGGGCGGGCTTCGATGGCTTCGACGCCATGTCCGGCGTCTACATGCTCAACAAGAGCGGCAGCACCGGCACAGGCGACACCTGGAAGAACGGTCCGATCCCCGGTTTCTGCATCGAACTCCAGGAACCGGCGCCCAAGACGACCAGGACTTATGGCGTCGTGATGCCCGAGGATGTGTACAACAATTACACGGGCGAGACGCTGGGCACAATGAAGGCGAACTACCTTCGGGAGCTCTGGGCCCGTTACTACGATCCGGGCTGGGCCTCGGGTTCGTACACCGCTCAGGACAACCGGGCCGCACAGGCGTTCGCCGTGGCAGTCTGGGAGATCATCTACGAAAAACTGCCCGCCTCCGCCTCGGGCTGGGATGTCACGATCGACGGCACCGCAGGACTGGGCGGGTTCCGCGCCGAGAACCTCGACTACGAGACCGCCGACAAGTGGCTGCACAGCCTCACCGGCGGCGGGGCCAAAGCGGACCTGCGGGTTTTCGTCAGTTGCGGCGGCCAGGAGTACCTGGTCGTGGTGCCCGAGCCGGCCACCGCGCTGTTGCTGGGACTGGGCGGGCTGTTCACCGTCGCAGGCCGACGTCGCAGGAAGGCTTGCGTCCAAGCCGTGTGACATGAACGGCGACTTTGACAAGATTTCTATCCAGATAGAGGAGAACAAGAAATGAGAATGTCCCTGACCCTCGCGATCGCACTGGCGGCTGCTGTGACGAGTCCGATCCTCGCGGACACGGTGACTCCTCAGCAGGTCCTGACCTTCAGTCCGGCCGTCGGCTCCGCGGGCGAATGGTACTACAATGGATCGGGGGTCCTGAGCTTCGACCAGTCGATCGCGGTCGACAGCGCCTTGAACAGCAACTACGACGCCCTGGTCGGCGCCCGCGTGTACCTGCCGACGTTCCAGGTCAGCGGCATCCCCGGCGCGCCCTACACGCTGACCCCGCTGGGCAGCTCGCAGATCACGATCAAGAGCGCGGACAACAGCGTGACCTATATGACCGGAACGCTGGCGGTCGGCGACCTGGGCACGATGGGCACCGTCGCGGGCGGCTACACGGAGTTCAAGGCCGACATCAGCAACCTGTTCATCACGCATGAAGGCGCCGCTCTGGGTTCGGCGGCCCTGGCGATCCTGGAGCATCTGGGCCTGCCCTCGCTCGACTTCGACCTGGCGTTCTCAGGCGCAAGCGGATCGGGCTACCGCAGCTTCGCGGACATGCTCGACCGCGGCGGCATCGGCTCCGGCGGGTTCAGCGGCGCGATGTCCGTGCCCGAGCCGACCACCGTCGTCCTGCTGGGACTCAGCGGCCTGGCGATCCTTCGCAAACGCCGCGTCTGACAAAGACTTGAAGCCCCCCTTACCTTGAAGGACCGGCCGCGGACCCCCATCCGCGGCCGGCGCCGTTTCTGTCGTTCGAGGCGTCGTGCACAGACGCGTTGCGAGCTCTCGCGGAAAAGGAGCTTGGGGGCCAAGGCCTCATTCCGACGCGGGTGGGCGCGCATAGACGGCCAGTTCCCCGGCCTCTTGCGGTCCGACCGCGACGGAATATACCCGCTCCCAGCCCTTCGGCGCTCGCACAACGGTTTGCCCTGCGATCGCGACGACGAAGTCCGCCCTTCTCCAGTCGGGATACCGCTCACAAAGGATCATGTCGCGACCCGCGTAGAATGCAATGCGACGATCCGGATCGGCAATCACCGCGTGTGCAGGCGTGTTCTCGCGCAGCCACCGCGCTGCGGATCGGTAGCCCGACTTGTCGGCGCGCAGAGGAGTGCTGACCAGCTTGGGCGCGCACAGGACGCCGCCGCCGAGCAGGAGCAGATAGAACCACAGAGAGCGACGCGCGACGCCGAATCCCGCCAGTCTGCCGCCAAAGGTGTAGACGCGGTTCAGCACGCGAACCATGACGTCCACGCCCGTCGGGAGGTAGAAGATCGTCAGGGCGATCAGGGGCAGGGAGTATCGTCGGGCCGAGCCGGCGGGGAACCAGACGCTTCGACCGATCACCAGACCGGCGCCGACAACGAGCACCGCCAGGACCAGGGTCCTTTCCAGGCGATTGGCGCGGCTCTTGAGGTGGACCCACAGGCCCAGAACCCAGGGCAGGACCGGGACGATCATGAAGTTGTCAAGAAGCCCGTCGGCCAGCTCGTCCGTTGCAGCCGCCAGTCTGCCCAGAGGGACACGGCACACCACCGACCGCAGCGCGCCGCGGTTGAAGCCCGAGACGCCTGCGAGCGCCGCGGCGCGCGAGCCTGGCAGGTTCCGACCGGCCGGGCTTGCGTCGAGGACGCGCACGAGGATCAACTGGCAGCATGACAGCTCGCCATCCGTGACGATGAGGTTGATCTGATGCTCGCCCGCCTGGTCGGGCGCAGGTCGCCAGCGAAAGACGCCGGCCTCGATGCGAGCGCCTGTCGGGGGGTCCTGGGCCGGGTGTGCGTACCAGGCGACGAAGCCCGTTGGCGCGTCGTCCTGCGCGGGAGGCGTCGTGGGCCACGAGTGCCCTTGCGTCGGGTCCGAGAGCCGGTGGACCGCGATCGTGTTTGCAGGAGGGTTGTCCTGGCCGAACGCATAGAATGAAACTCCCTCGTAGACCCACCGCTCAGGGCTCCATTCCGCGAGCAGGGCTTGCTTCTGCGATTCGCTCGTCGTGAACAGGTGCCCGCCGTGCGTGCGCGACCAGAACCGGTAGACCGGCAGCAGTCCTGCTCTCGCATCGGCTCGTGCGTACGCGTACCAGGCGATCCCCTGATACTGCCAGGCCTTGCGATGGAGCTCGATCAGGCGGTCTTTCTCGTCCTCGACGAGGGTCCACAATGGGCTTGCGGCGTTCGAGCGGAATTCATAGACCGGACGCGATCCCACCGGCGACCCCGCCAAGGAGAACGTCAGCGGGTCGCCGTCCGGGTCGGCTGCCTGGATCGGAAGCTCCAGCAGCTCGCCTGCTCGCGTCTCGAACCGCACAGGGGCGTTCGACGCCGCCTCCGGTCCGATCGCGCTGACGACCGGCGGCATGTTCCCCGACGCCGGACGCAACTGGTGCGGCACGAGGCCCCCGCCGGCGCGAACGTAGGGGACAATCGGCAAAACGAAGCCGACGATCGCCGGCAAGATCGCGCCGAGAGGCACAGGCCGCCTGTGCAGGCGATCCCCAACAGACGCCGATCTCCCGACCACGATCACCCCCAGCATCGCATACAGAATCAGTTGGGCGCATTCCGGACGGACCAGCGATCCCAATCCCGCGACCAGTCCGACCGGCGCGAGCGTCCGCCAGCGTTCTGTCGCGAGGCCCCGATACAGCACAAGCAATCCCGTGCTCAGAAACAGCAGATACGGCCATTCCCGCAGCACGTCGCTGCCGTAGAAAGCGGGATAGGGAAGGATCACGAGGACGAACAGAGCCCAGAAGCTGTTGACCGAGCCCACGAGGAGCCTGCCCAGCAGGTACAGAGGAATCAGGGTCAGGACGCGGCACAGCAGCGTCACGGCCTGTGCCGAGTACGCCCACAGCAGCGGCGAATCCCCTTCTGCGAACCGACTCGCGACCGCGTGGCCGGCCCAGATCAGAAACGGATATCCCGGCGGATACCGCCTGCACACGCCCGACGGGTCCTGGGCGATCTGTTTGGCCTGTTCGATGTAGAACGCCCCGTCCTTCGTGATGAGCGTGGTCGTGAGGATCAGGTAGACGCCAATGACCGAGCACAGGCCCATGAGAAAGGCCAGACGCAACACGTCGAACTTGAACTGTTCACCACGACCCATTGAAACCCTGGCAAAGACGCCCCGGAGCAATGCTCCCCCGCGGGAGACTCCCCTATCATAGCGGCCCGAGGGCCATGTTTGAACACGATTCTGGCACATCGGGCCGGCGATCCGCAGGTGCTCATCGACGGCCAGCCCCTTGTCAGACTTCGAGCATCCGCTATCATGGAGCAGGACGTTGGTTGGTGCGTCCCTACACTGGACAGGATTCATCGAGGATGGTCCGATGCATGAGATTGCAGGTGTTCGCAGGTTGTCCACGCCGTGGCGATTGGATTTGTTGAGTCTCGCGTTGCTTGGCCTGGCGATCGTCGTCGCGACGTCCGGCTGTCGGGACGATTCGCCGAAACCGGAGCCGTCGCGGGCCCCGCAGCCTTCGAGCCCATCGGTGGCAACTCCGCCTTCGGCGTCCGGCCAGGATGTCCCGGCGTCTTCCGCAGACCCGTTCGATCTGCCCGCGAGGGCGGTTCCACCGCAACTGCCGGTCCAGCGGCGTTTCGAGTCGGCGGGCGTCACCTTGGCCGGGACGCAGGAGGTGGCTTTGGTCGTGCAGCAATCGCAGGTCAAGGCGGTCCCGCCCGACCAACTCGCCGGTCCGTCCGCGGAGGCTCTGCACGCGGCGCGCCAGGCGGGTCTGGTCCTGGGCGACCGCGTCATCGACATCACCCCGCCGGCTCCGTACGACCATGGGGAGTACCTGCCCGCGGACTTGCAGTTGGTCTTGCCGCTGACGACCGAGCAGATTGCCGAGGCGACCGCCCGCAACGTGGGCGTCGTGCACCTTTCGGCCCGGGGGCCCGTCTACCTCGACGGCTACTACGACCCGACTCGCTCGGCGGTCGTGGTGCACGTCCCGCACCTGAGCGGCTTCATCAGCTTCCGACGCGACCCGATGCGGGAGATCACCGAAGCCATCGCCGACGAGGCGAGCCGACGCGCGTGGGGCCGGATCGAAAAGGTGCGCGAGAAACTCGAAGAGAAGCTGCTCAAGTCTGCGGAAGACTATCTGGAGAAACAGGCGTTCGACAAGCTGGACGGCGGGATCAAACGCAAGATCCTCCTGGGCCTTGTGACGCATCGCGAGCAGATCGGCAAATTGTTCACCGCCTCGGGCGCCCAGGACCCGGTGGGCTTCTGCCAGAGCTTCCAGTTGCTGATGGGCAAAATCATCGTCGACAACGTGCCCGCCAGCGGTCTTCGCACCGTGCTGGAGGCTGTCACCCAGAGCACCGACACGATTGAAGCGGTCTCCCAGGCGGGCGGGCAGGCCGCCGGGGGGGATTACTGGGCCGCGGTCGAGATCCTGGGCAAGGCCTACTCCCAGAGCACGCCCATCTATCAATTCACCGTGCAGGCCGCCGCGATCATGGACGCCGGCTGGAGCATGCTCAAGGACGACGCGCTCGAGGCCTTCTACCAGGAGTACAAGGCCGGCACGTTCATCCCCGAGCGGGTGACCCGACGAGAGGACCTTCTGAGATACCTCAAGCGGAAGTTCCCGAAGCCCGACGGCCAGTCCATGACCGACGCGGAGACCGCCCAGTTCGTCGAGAGCAACTTCGCCCAGCGCCAGGCTCATGAGAAGGAAGCCGCCCAGTGGGAGGCGGACCTCAAGAAGATCTACCAGTGGTACCTGGATCGCCCGCTTCTGAGGAGCGCGATCGAACGACGGTTCCACTCGCCCAATCGGGCGGATTGCTTTCGTCGGTTCCTTCGGATTCTCGACGCGATCGATGGGCATCTGGTGCGGCTGGGGATCTGCCGGTCGCCGTGGGCCCGCGACGGCGCGTTCATGCCGCAGCCCGAGATGGTGGAGCTGGTCATCGCCTTCGAGAACGGCGGCGCGCCGGCCTTCAATCGCACGCTCAAGGAGATCGAGCGGCGATTGGCCAAGCCCCTCGATCTGAAGGGGTACACGGGTTTCTGGATTCTGGAGGAATCGAAACGCGACAAGCTGTCCGTCCGCTCGTCGGCCAAGGATAGCGAGCACCAACTGGACGTCAGCGCGGAGCGCACCGGTCCTCACACCTACGTCGGCTCGGTCAAACTCGAGGATGTCTTTGCCAGGCAGAGGCCGGGCCAGGCGGGGGCCGACTCCGTCCGCTTCACCTATGAGGCCGTCGGCACGATCGCATTCGACGATCCGCCCTCGGTGACGCCCAACGGGACCAACTGGGACCTCATGCTCCAACTGAATCTCAAGGAAACGTGCAGCGTCGATTGGTCCGAGACGACCGATCCGATCAGCGCCCGATTGGGCGTGATGCTGCATTCGCCCGCGGAAGGGGCGCTGCCCCGCCTGGTGCAATGCTGCGCGATCGTCGGGCGAGCCGAGGAGAATCGAATCCGAGTGCGAAACGAGGACGACTTGGCTCCCGGCGGTCCGACTCGTTTCTCCGCGGCCGACGGCAGACCTTTGAACCGATCTGCCCCTGTGCGATTCCCGCTGATTCCCGAGACGACGGTGACCACCGCCGAGCGGTTCATCCTGGTCCTGGACGCCTGCACTCCCGCCGGGATGTTCCGCGAACAGCATGTCTATCGATGGACGAAGGAACTGCCCAAGGCCCTGGAGTCCGAGTTGCAGCGCCAGATCAGCCGGGCGAACTTCCAGGGCGTCCGTTCGGGCAAGCCCGACATGTCCGCAGCGGTGCAGGCGAAGGCCGCCGAGAGTCCGGCGCCGGCCAAGACCGTCGTCGGATCGCAGGTGCGCATCACGCAGCTTCGCCATGTGCCCGAGCGGCTCGTCGTGAGGAAGGAGGGGGCGTTCGAGGCGACGGTGGAGAACGGTCCGCCCGTTCCCAGCTTCGAGTGGTCGTTCGGGGAATCGTCGCCCGCGCGGACCGACGGTTGGACCGCGGTCGGCCAATGCAAGTACACCTACTACAAGCCTGGGACGTTCACCATCACAGTGAAGCTGCGAGACAAGAACAACTACGCCAAGGGCTACCTGGCCACGGCCAGTTGGCAGGTGACCGTTGCGCCTGAAGAGGATGAGTCGGGCGATTCCGGTTCGACCGAGTCGGCCCCCCGACGAAACACTGCGGCGGCTCCGGGACTATCATCATCTCAGGGCAGTGAATGATTGCGTCGGCGCTGGTTTGTGCAGTCTCACCAGATCGACGATCCGACCTGTGGCGTCCACCGCCGCGATCGTCATTGTGCCCAAAGCGGGATCGACGTCGATCGAGCAGTGATGGTGCAGGCTCAGGCCGACCTGGCGGATGGGCGGCGTCACGTCGGGCAACAGGGGATACAGAGGACCCCCTCCTCCTCCGGTGACGATGTAGACGATGTTGTGATGCAGGTACCGCTCGTAGGCGTGGCTGTGACCGCTGAAGACCACGTCCACGCGGCGCTGCTCGAACAAGGGGACCAGGTGTTCCTGAACCGCGAGGTTGTCGCCATGTCCCGTCGTCGCAGTGAACGGCGGCTCGTGCAGAACGACCACTCGCCAGAGGGCGTCGTTGTGCGCAGGCGAGGCGAGTTCCTCCAAGAACCACTGGTGCTGCGGACTGCCTGGGGCAAACGGCGCGCTCGTGTCGATCCCGACGAATCGGACCGCGCCGTAGGTCAGAGCGAACCCGCCCTGCGAGACCGGGCGGTCGAAGTAGTAGAAGAACCAGGGGGGCCCCGAACCGAAGTAGCCATGATTGCCGGGGATGGGGATCAGCGGTACGTTCGCCAGCAGCTCGGCGGCGGGGTTGAAGAATTCGGTCTCCCAGATGTCCCAATTACGACCGGCGCTCACCAGATCTCCGGCGTGCAAGACGATACGCGGCCGGTCCGCGAGAATGCTCTGCGCGATCTGCGCGTGCGTCAGCGAGTTCCATTGCGTGTCGCTGCAGACCGCGAAGCGGAACGCCCGGTCGGACGCGGGGGCTGTGGTGAACGAGCCCTCGCGGGAGGCGGATTCGGAACCGACGCGATAGACATAGCGGGTATCCGCTGCGAGCTGCGAGAGAACGACTCGATGAAGCGTCACAAGCTCGGGGTCCCACAGGTCGCATTCGGTGAGGGATTCGACGCCGTAGCGGACGTGCGACGGAGTGGGGACATCGGTCTCCCACAGGATCGTCGCGGAGTCGGGCGCGACCCAGTGGATCGCGGGACCTTTGACGATTCGAGCGGCTCGCTCGTCTTCCTGCGGATGGACACCGTACGCGGGCCCTTCGTACTGCCAGAGGCCGGCAGGATCGTGGGCCAGCGAGAACCGCTCGCGGTCGCTCGTCGTGTAGGAGTGAGTCGCCAGGGCGTCCGACCAGAAGCGGTGAACGGGAAAGGTCCCCGCCGGACGGTCGTTCGCGGGATATGCATAGAATGCGACGCCTTCATAGGTCCAAACGTCTGAGGAGATGGCCAGGAGTCCCTCGGCCTCATGTTCGTCGAGGGTGTAGAAATACGTGTTCAGCCATCCCGACCAGAAGCGATGCACCGGCGCCAGGCGGTCGTCGCTTCGCGAGGCAAAGGCCAGGAATGCGGGGCCTTCATAGGTCCAGACGTCCCAGTAGCGGGTCTGCAGGATGTCCCTCTCGGATTCGTCGAGCGTGTAGAAACACCGATTGTATGACGACGACCGGAAGCAATGCACCGCCACCGCCTCAGGGGGAGCGCCTGCTGCGTTCGATGACAGGAGCATCCATGCCGCGAGAATGTGGATCAGGCTTTTCATGTGCGACTCTGTCGAACCGGTCGCGTCTCAGTGAACCGCGCTTTGCGGGATGTAGAAGATGCCCCGACTGCCTGCGCCGTCGGGATAGGGCGGTGCGCCTTCGGGGGCCAGGGGGACCCGCATCGGAACAGCTTCGTCGGGCGTGTAGGTTTCGACGTGTCCGTCGGCGTAGGCGGCGCGGAGCTTGACCTTGGGCATTTTGCCTTCCGGGCCGCCTGCGACAGACCACCAGGCGGCCGACAGCCACGTCTCCTCCAGGACGAAGCCGCCGGAGAGCTTCTCGCAGCTTGCGAAGGCGTTCGGGGTCTGCCAGTGGCCGAACCCGAAGTAGTCGCTCACGAGCAACTGGCTTTGTCCTCCTCCGCCGGCGGGACCTCGCGGACCTCGGAACAGCCTTCCCGGTTCGCCGAGATAGCCGACGTAGTTCCAATAGAAGCAGTAGGTGCCGTCGACCGGGTCGGACGACAGCGGCGTGTCGGGATTGTCCCAGCCGTCGCCGGCGTCCCAGCATTCCTTGGCGTACGTGTACAGCTTGGGAGCGCCGGGGCAGAACATCGTCTCGCCGTCGGGGATGTACTCGCGGAGATACGCGCTCATCGAGCGATGCATCTGGGGGGTTCGCTTGCTCTTGCCGGTCAGGACGGTGGGGTCGTACCAGTTCCACTTGTCGTCGAACCCGACCGTCGCGACGGAGTCGGGATAACGGTCGCGGTTGTCGGCGGCGAAGAGGTTGACCGCTGTGGCGATCTCCCGCTGATTGCGCATCCCCATCAGCGCAGTCGCCTGGCGCTTGACCCCATGGATCGCCGGGACGAGGATGGCCATCAGCGTGGAAATGACGGCCATCACCACGATCAACTCGACCAGCGTAAACGCTGCCCGGTCGCTGGGTTTCACCCCGCCGGCTCCGACAGAGATGGATGGGCATCTCGTACGGATAGCTAAGTCCTCCGATCCCAAAGCCCCTATACGTGCCGAACCGGAGCCCGACGCGAAACGACGCGTTGAGGGACCCGTCACTCGGCAGTGGTTCATTATACGACGCTGCCGATCTGGACGCAAGAACAATACGTTCCACGGACCGGCAAAGTGCGTGCAATCAATCGAGCCCCCCAAGGCACCACTGCTTGGGGGCGGCAATCGGGCCGCCCCTACAGCTTGAGTATCAAAGAGCAATAGCCGAAAGAAACGAAAGAGGGACGAAAAAAGGGGGATTCGCCGCCTCCTTGTCTTCTTCTTTCGTCTTCTTTCGTTTCTTTCGGCTCAATTTCCCTTCTTTCTTGCGGCTCTTCTTTCACGGGCATGTCGCTTCGCCGCTCTTGCTGGCGAATCGCGTGCCGCCGTAGGCGCCCATATTGACTCGACTGCCGTTGCCGCGAGGCTCGTTCCTCGCCTCGTCCGACGGGTCGCCCTTGTCGATGCAGGGACTGAGAGTCTTGCCGGCGTCTTTCACCCACGTGTCGGTTCGAGGATCGTAGCGTCCGTAGAAAGACTTCAGATGGTAATCGCCGCCTGCGGAGTCTGCGAACAGCGGGTCGGCGCTGATGTTGCCCGCTATCGCCTTGATGTTGTTCATCTGGACGTCCCAGGAGGTCGGCTCGATGCAACTGTACCGGGCGTTGACCTCGAAGAGAGACGCCCTCTTGTTCTCCCAGAGGATGCAGTTGACGATGTCGGGGGAGGCCCCGCCGTAACCGTCGATGCCGATGAAGTTCTTCACGATTGTCAGGTTCTTCAACGTGGGCGATGCGCCATTGCAGAAGATCGCGCTCTCGCCGCAGCCGGTGATGATGAAATTGGACAGGACGCTGTCGGGTCCTTCGCCCATGTAGAACGAGCAGGCGCGATCCCGCGCGGTGATCACCGCGGCGTCCGCTGCGCTTTGCACGGTGATGGCCTTGCCCTGGAAGGTGATCTCTTCTTCGTAGACGCCGGGCCAGACGAGGATGGTGTCGCCGTCGCGGGCGCGATCGATCGCGGTCTGGATCCTCCTGTAGGATCCCGGCTGGATTCCCGTGATGTCCACGTGCAGGATCGAACGCGAGCTCGCGGGGGCCTCGACGGTCCCGCCGTAGGCGCCCATGTCGATCCGCCCTCCGTTGGGGGAGGGTTCCGCGGCGGCGGAGGAACTCGGGTCCCCCGCGTCGACGCCGGGGCTTTCCGCGTTCAGGCGGTAGGCGAAATCCGCGGATTGCGGATAGACGCTGATGTTGCCCGAGCCCCAGTAGCCCCCCTGCACATTGGAGTAGCTGACGTCCACGGCATAGGCCGGTGCGATCGAAACCCCGTCGTTGTCCCAGACGATGCTGTTGCGGATCGTGACTTCGGCGTCGCCTGCGTCGACGCCGCCGGCCGAGCCGACGGAAGTCAGGCGGTTGCGAACGATCGTGCAGTTGACGATCGAGACGCGACACTGCTGGCCCCAGCCGGAGAAACGTTCCGCCAGGAGCCCGCCGCCGGCGGTCGCGCGGTTGTCCGAGATGAGGCAGTTGCTGAACGTCGCGTCGAGGGAGACGCCGCTGCCATAGACGCCGCCTCCTCGGGCGGAGCCGGAGTTGTTCGAGATCGTGCAGCCCGCGAAGGTCGCCTCGGTGTCGAAGAGGTAGACGCCCGAGCCCGCGGAGGTCGCGGTGCAATTCCGGATCGTGCATCCGAGAAAAGTGGGTCGGCCGCCCAAGGCTGCGATGCCGCCGCCAAGCCCGGCGGCGCAGTCCTCGACGACGCAGTTGATGATCGTGGGGCCGGCCTCTTCGCAGTAGATGCCGCCGCCCAGGGTGCTGGAGCCGCTGAGCCGTCCGCCGCGGATGGTGAAGCCCGAGAGCACCGAATCGGATGTTTCGCCCTGGTGGAAGTAGAATCCCCGATGACCGCTGCCGCAAAGGATCGTCGTGCTCCCAGGGCCGTTGGCGCTGCGAAGGGTGATCCGCTTGCCGCGGAAGTCGAGGTCCCAGTTGCCCGATCCGGTGTACGTGCCTGAGGCGACCTCGATGACGTCGCCGGTCCTGGCGGAATCGATGGCCTGCTGGATCGTCGTTCCGGAGTTGGGTCGGACCACGATCGCCGCCGGGGCGACGGACAAAGTGACTCGGACGTCGTCGATCTTGGCGCGGTCGCCGGTGAAAAGGAGGTAGCAGACGCCTTCGGTCGAGCGGATCGGGAGGGTCTGTCGTCCGGCCCCGAGCGGCTGTTTCCGGGACCACGCGATTCCGTCGTGCGAGGTCGCGTAATGGAGGTGGCCGGACGGAGTCTGCGAGACCTGCTCGTCGCAGGGGAACGAGACGGTGAGCGTGAAGGCGCCGGTGATCATCCGTCGGCTCCGGGCGGCGTCGTAGGACAGACAATAGCCCAGTCCCGCAGGTTGTTCGCCATAGCCCATGAACAGCAGACCGCGGCTCGCTCCGGACCCATGATATTGAAGGTAGGGCTCCGGCAGCGGATTGACGTCGGCCTCGTAGAACGTGGAGTGCAGGACACTGTCGGTCTCGACGACGAAGCCGGAGAAATCGTCCGAGTAATCCGTCCAATTCGCCGCCGCGGCGGGCAACGCCAGCGCCAGGGCCATCCACACGATTTGCACAGTCTTTTGGGTGTTCATAACCATCAGGACCTCTGCAACCTGGACATTGGGCCTACCTCGAAAGGAGCCAATCCGCTGCGGGATTCCTTTCTCTCTCCTCTTCGGTTCGCCGGATCGAACGCGATAGCTGCATTCTCCGGGAAACCCGGGCAATTGGATTTGTCGAAGAATACAGGCCGAAGGTCCATGTTGCAGAAGTCCGGAAGTCTCATAATGCCGTGATAAAATTGGGTTCTTCGGTGGGCAAGGCGCCCACCGAAAAACCCGCCGCCAAACAACCAGCAACTATTCAGTTGCCAATAAGCTTGTGAAAGAGCGACCGCATGTTCTGATTCCCGCGGTCCGAAAAAGACTCCGGGGCCGGACTACTTCTTCACTGCCCCGGAGTCTTTCTGGGTGTCTTCGTCCGCCTTGGCCTTGGTGTCCGATGTGTTGGGCATCGGCGCGGTGTAAACCACTTCGGGCTCCAAGGTCAATGCCCCTTGCGGCTTGGCCGCACCGGCCAGCACGCGAACCTTGACCACGATGACGTCCGTGTCGATCGCCAGCAGTTCATCGGAAGACTGGGCGGAAGCCTCCTGCTTCGTGGTCGGATTCTGGGGTTCGGTCGGACGAAGATAGGACGATTTCACGGACGTACTGACGATCGCTCGCACGCAGAACGTGCCGGCCTGGGTGAACTCCACGGGCACTCCAACTTTCGTATATCCCAGGCTCGGGCCGGTGCGAGTGTCGCGAGCCCCGTCCGTGCCGATGGTGATCCAGGGACAGGAGGCGTCGGCGTCTCCCTTCCCGGCTTGATTTCCGTCCTCGCCCAGACCCGACGAGGCGCACGCGTCGCACTCGTCCTGGGCCACCGCCTGGAACCATTGGACGGTCATGGCCGTCTCAATGGTCCCATAGGTCCCCTGCTGCCATACCCCCTCGGTTTCCCGGCTCAGAGAGAAGATCACGCGGGTGTTCACGGGAATCTCCAGCGTCCCGTCGGCCCGCGTGAAGTTCTCGACGGCTCCGATCATCGCCAGGTCGTTGGACCCGGTGACCGGAACGCCCATCAGAAAAGCCCTCGGCGAAGCCACTGTGAAAGTCGTGACGGACGTGATCTCCTCGGCGATCTTGATCGAATCATCTTTCCTGACCGGATCCCCGGCCCACACCGCCGCCCCCGCGATCCACAGCGCCATCCCGGCGCCCAACCACTCGCTGCGTTTCATACCCAACCCCCTGTTGCTTTCCATTTCTTTCCGAGCCATCGTTTCTCTCTCGAACTTCCGTGCCGCATGGGCACACGGTCTCTGTCCGGGCCAGGAGCGTTGTACGCCTGGCTCGCATGTCACGTCGGATTACTGGCCCAGGACCCCGTTGGCGAGCTGAACGAGCCAGAGCATTCCCGGGTCCCGGTCGAGCGTCACCCGCTCATTGCGGCGAACCGGACCGGTGAATTCGCTGCTCCTAAGGTTCGCGTCCGGGAGGTACTCGAATTCGAGCGAACCGGCCCCGGCGCCGTTTACGGTGAAATCAATCCTGCGGATCAGGTCCGCTTCAATATCGATCGTATAGAGGAGCCTGGTCTTCTCCGAGGTCACGGCGACCTGGGCCTCCCGACCGCCCGCCGGCAGACGGGTCTCGAACCGCGCCCTTTGCTGGGCCGCGTCCCGCCGGACCGTGTCAAGCGTGTGCAGACCCATCCAGGGACGCCCCAGACCGCTGAAGAACGCCCCCTGGCGGTACTGCATCGGCAGTTCCCCCTGCGGAGTCTGCATCGTGGCGGTTGTGCCGCCGTCGACGATGGCCAGGTCGCCCACCGTCAGTCTCAGCCAGGGCTCATGCTGCTTGCAGGCGCTGTAGACGAACGGCATCCGACCGGCTCCCGCCACGTCGCGTCCGCCCACCCGACCGCGGATGCGGAAGCAGGTCCACCCCTGCCGATGCATCGCGTCGCGGCTGTCCACGATCCGCGCGTTCGTCGGCCAGTCGTTCTGGAAGTAGTCGGTATCGAGGACGTTGCGACTGGAAATGGTCCAGGGCTTCTGCACCCCGGCCTCGTCCTTCGCCCGCTCGACGACCACGAGCAGACCCTTGCCCCTGGTGGCCGACACCGGCTGGATGTCGTTGTCGACCTTCTCCACCAGGGCCAGGAAGCTGCGGGTCTCCGTGCTGTCGATCGGGAGCTTGAACACGCTCAGATCGCTGTGCCACATGCGATGATTGTTGATGGCGACGACGCCATTGCTGTAGGTATAGTTGGCCTCTTCGTTCTGCAGCACGCGGGAAGTCGAGTTGCCCGACTGGGCTCGCAGCATCATGGGCCCTTGCGGACCTTCGGGGAAGCCGAACCAGTATTGCTCGTGCGCCTCCACTGGCGTCGCGTACGGACTGACCACCCGCCCCCCCTGCTGATTCACAGGGTTGATCCCAGGCAGTCCGGGTCCCGAGGTCGCCACGACGGTTCCGACCGTCAGGGCGCCGGCCGCAGCGAGCGATACGATCCCGGTGCTGCTGGTGGCCAGACCCACAACTCCGGCGGCCAAGCCTGCGTTCAGCGCAGCGGTCGGGACGGTGAGCTGGGCGGCGGCCGCCTTGCTGGGGGCGGTCATCTTGCCGAACACGATCAGGGCCGCCAGGAGCGAGCCCCGTCCGAACCCGTTCTGCAGAAGCTCCTTCTGCAGGGCTTTCTTGGCCCTGACGAAGAGCATCCGCGTGCTGAATTCGCTGCAACCCATCGATTCGGCAATGTCGCTATAGGCCATATTATCGTAACACCGCATGACCAGCACCGCCTTGTGACGGGTCCTGAGCTTCTGCATGGCGCCGGAGACGATGCCTTTGAGCTCTTCGCCGACCAGGCCCTCGAAGCCCTCCTCACGTTCGGTCACCGACCCCCGTCGCCTTTCTTCCGAAGCCGCGACGTGCTTGCGGGCCTTCTCCGTCCGGTAATGGCGGTGCAGCTTGTTCGTTGCGATGCCGTACAGCCAAGGCCAGAATCGGTCGGTCTTCTGCAGCTTGCCAAGTATCTTGCACATTTCCAACAAGCTCTCCTGCACTATTTCCTGCGTCAGATCGTCCTTTTGGGTGAGTCGGTACACGTACGTCCTGAGACGTTCCCTGGCGATCTGGGCAAGCATGTTGAGGCTCTGCCGATCTCCTCGCTGAGCCCGTTCAACCAGCTCGGTTTCGTTCACTTGTCTGTCCGTAGAGGACTGTGTTGTTGGGTCCATGGTCATCATTGTGCAGATAAGTGCCGCCCGTCGGGCACTTCGTAACGCATTTTCCGACGTTCGAACGATTTTTCTCAGATTGCCCACACTTTCCAGCTTATACGCAGCAATCCGCCCTTCTGCTCGCTGTATCGCTCGATTCTCTCCGGCAGATTAGACGGATTGGAAAAAGGCAGATCGGGCCTCTATTCTTCAACGAAATCTCTTGGTCCGAGCAGATTCCCTACTCAAGCAGGTCATTGTACAGGTCGATACTCCTAATCCGCCGTGGGTATGGAAGCCCCAACCACGATGACGACGCTGACGAAAGGGTAAACGATGTCTGAGTCCGCCAACAGGCCGGCGTTTGGCGCCGGCTGCTCGCAGATCATCACGATCGGCCACGACCGGAACATTAAGGAGGCCGCGGCCAAGATGCTCTCCCACAACGTGGGATGCCTGATCGTCCTCGACGATCATGACAAATTCGGCTCATCCGGTTTTTGCGTACTTTTCATGGTGGGTTACGCTACGAGTTCGTAGCGGGTTTCGTGCAGAGCGTAGATCTTGAGTTTGAAGAATTCCGTGTCTCTGAAACCGTAGGCTTTGCGTTGCAGGACGCGGATCTT
>DATIKY010000076.1:0-22355 GCA_035476995.1 Sedimentisphaerales bacterium
CCACCGTTGCAGGGTCACACGCTGTTCGTCCGTAATCGTGATCGTCGCAGCTACACGCATTGCGTCCATCCTTTCCTGTTACCAAGGAAGACGCAATATAAATCATATAATTGCAACTATTTATCAAACACTACACTAGCGAAGGCGGTGAAGAAGCCGAACATCCTCTTCCTCTTCAGCGATCAGCAGCGTTGGGACACGGTCGGCTGCTACGGAGACCCGATCTTCGGGGGACTGACGCCCAATCTGGACAAACTGGCGGCGCAGGGCGTTCGATTCGAGCATTCGTTCACGTGTCAGCCTGTCTGCGGACCCGCTCGCGCGGTCATGCAGACGGGCCGGTGGGCGACGCAGGTGGGATGCTTCCGAAACGGCATCGCCCTACCGCAGACCGAGAAGACCCTCGCCGATTGCCTCGGCGCCGCGGGCTATGAAGTGGGATACCTGGGGAAGTGGCACCTCGCGTCTACCCACGGCATACCAGACCGCAATGCGGACTACCGCACATCGCCCGTTCCCCTGGAACGTCGGGGGGGATACCGCGATTTCTGGCTGGCGTCGGATATCCTGGAATTCACTTCGCACGGCTATGACGGCCACATGTTCGATGCCCAAGGCAGGCGACGGGAGTTTCCGCAAGGCCGGTATCGGGTCGATGCGTAGACGGACTGGGCGATCGAATACCTCAAGGGACGCACGAGTGATAAGCCGTTCTTCCTGTTCGTATCCTACATCGAACCTCATCATCAAAACGACCGCAATTGTTTCGAGGGACCTGAAGGTTCGAAAGAGAGGTTTGCAGACTACAGAGTGCCCGGCGACCTGGCGGGAACCAAGGGCGACTGGCGCAAGGAGATGCCGGACTACCTCGGGTGTTGTGGGAGTCTGGACCACAACGTGGGACGGCTGATCGATACGCTGGAGCAGTTGGGAATCGCCGACGACACCCTCGTGTTCTATACGTGCGATCACGGGTGTCATTTCCGTACGCGAAACGGTGAGTACAAGCGGGCCTGTCACGACAATGCCATCCGAACGCCCCTGATCGTCTGCGGCCCCGGCTTCACCGGCGGCAAGGTCATCGACGAATTGGTCAGCCTCATCGATCTGCCCCCGACGGTCCTGACGGCCGGCGGTGCGGACATACCCGATCAGATGGGCGGCCGGGCCCTGCAGCCGCTGGTGGCGGGCAGGGCTCCGGATTGGCCCCAGGAGGTGTTTGTCCAGATCAGCGAATCCCAGGTGGGTCGCGCCGTCCGGACCCGGAAATGGAAGTACTCCGTGCGGGCCAGCGGCAAGAGCGGCGGCGCCGTAGCGAGTAGTGACAGGTATACAGAGGACTTCCTGTACAATTTGCGGAATGATCCGCACGAACGGGACAACCTGGTCGCCGCCCCCCAATTCGCCGCGGTCCGGGCCGAATTGGCAACCATCCTGACGCGGCGTATGGTCGAAGCCGGCGAGGCCAAGCCGCAGATACTTCCCTGGGAACCCGAGAAAACAGGCTGATCTCGCCAACGAAGGTCTGAGATTCCCATCTCTGCCGGCGCGCAAGAGAGTCATCGCGCAACCCTTGGATGTCGGCAGAATCCCACTGCGGACCTTGAGGGATGCACGTGCCCGCAATGGAAAAGGATGGCGGGCCCGGAACAACGCCCTCCGCGTCGCCAGGCTCAGGCGGCGCCGGTCGCCGCGACATAACTACCCGACGATCACCCAACAGTGCTCGTTTGCCTGAGGCTCAGCTCACTACACGCCTACCGGCCTTGCGACCGATATATTGTTGCTCAATCCAGGCATAGGTTCGCTTCATGCCTTCTTCCAGGGGCAGACTGGGTGCCCACCCCAGGGTTCTTTTGATGAATGTGTTGTCGCTATTGCGACCGGCCACGCCCGTAGGGGCGTCCAGAATCACAGGTTCGCTTGAGGGTAACGCCCCCGATCTTCTCAGCAATGGAAACGAGGTCGTTGATAGACATCAGGAAGTCCCAACCCAGGTTGATGGGCGTGGCAATCAGGTCTTCTCAGTGCAGGATCTGGTCAATCCCACCGAGACAATCGTCGATGTACATGAGACTGCGGGTCTGGCGGCCGTCGATCACGGGCCGCCGAACCGCAAAATCGAGACCTTCCCCTTGCAGACGAAGGATCGTCCGCCGGTGAGTCTGCCGGCGACCTGGATGTCGAACTGGCCGTACCCCTGCGTGGCCGCCAGGAGCCCAGCGGTGTCAAAGAAGCACAGGATCTTGCCCTGCTGGCTGGTGCCGTAGATTTTCGGCGTCGTCGATTGCACCTCGCCTGGAGTGAGCGTCAGCGGTGTGTCGAGGATCGTCTCCATGCCATACCCTTCGGGCAGATGCACGACAACCATCAGATCGGGCGTCGCCTGGCTTTCGTTGCGCCAGAGGATCGTGGGTTTGAGGAACATCTGGGCGTCAATCGACCCGGCGCAGACGATCGCGTCGGCCTGAGCCCGGGTGGGAGCCGCCTGCTTGCTGGTGACGGTCACCGTGTTGACGAGCACCGTGTTGGGCTCGATCTCCTCGCTCACATATCCTTCCAGTTTCAGACTGGTCTGTGCGCCGGCCACCAGCAGCGAGTAACTCCAGGTGAACGTGTGGGTGACCGAGTCATAGAACCCGATGTCCCCGTTCCCGTCCGCGGTGGCGAACGTGATCTCGCGAGGCATCTCGTCCTGGATCAGGATCTGACTGACCGCGACGTCCCGCGCGGGATTTCGGACCGTGATCTGGTAGGCGATTCTCTCCCCGGCCCCGACGCACGCGCGGCCGCGATCGTCCAGCCCGCCGGCGGGGTTCAGCACCGTCTTGACGACCTCGAGCGGCTCGTACGCCACCGTGATGTCCGCCCCTGTGCCGGCCTCGGGCGTCTGGTCGCTCTTGATGGTGGCCCGGTTGGCGACGACCGTTCCCGGCGTGATGTTGTCGGCCAGGCGGACCACCAGATCCACGCTGTCGGAGCCGCCGCCGGGCAGGGAAGCGTAGATCCAGGTGTACGTGTGGGTTTGCGGGTTGTAGGCGCCGAAACTGCCGTCGCCGGTGGCGCGGACGAATTCGACTCCCTGCGGCAGAGCGTCGACGATCACGATGTTGGCGACCGTGCGACCGTTGTCCTTGTTGTCGAACAGAATACGATAGGCGACCTCGTCGCCCGGACGGGCGTACAGGGTCGAATCCTCTTGCGAAGACGCGGGCGAAGTGACCACCTTGTGGAGGTTCAAGGGGTTGTAGACCGCCTCGGTCGCGACGGCGCCGGCGCTGACCGTCGAAGGCGGAGTCTTGTCGCTGTCGATGGCGACGCGGTTGGTGATGATCTGCCCGGCCGGCGTATCCGTCTTGACGCGACAGACGACCTCCAGCGTCGTGGTCTGTCCCGCGGTCAGGGGAGGATTCGTCCAGGTGACCGTGTGGGCGGTCGAATCGTACCGAGCGTAGTCGCCCTGCCCGGTCGCGCTGACGAACGTCACCTGCTCCGGCAGTTTGTCGATCACCGAGACCTCCGTCGGGTCCAGGCCGCCGTCGTCGAAGGAAATGGTGTACGTCAGCAGGTCGCCGACGACCACGTAGAAGAGGCCCTCGCTGTTGGCCTTGCCTCCCAGCGGGTTCTTGACCGTCTTGGCCAGGTGCAGAGGGTTGAAGCTGGTGTTGCCGAACGGAATGGCCAGACCGGTGGGCCGGCCGACGTCTTCGACGACCTGGAGCAGTTCCAGCTCGGAGTTGTACACCATCAGGTCCTTGCCGCCGGGGCGGTTGTCCCGCCCGGTGGTGATGTAGACCAGGCCGGTGTCCGGATCGACTCCCAGACCCATGACGCCCGCCTCCGGATCGACCTCGACCTCCTTCTTGCTCCAATCGGAGATCTTGCGCCGGGTCAGTTTGTAGTTGTCCGCGAAGCCGCCGCCATAGTAGAGGTAGTCCCGTCCGGGATCCACCGCGATGCTGATGGCGGTCGCCTCGGCGAGTTCCGTTCGGACCAGGCTCCAGTCGTAGGTGCTGTAGACGCCGATGCCCTGGCTGGGACTGGCGATATACAGCAGGTCAGCGTATTCGTCCAGGGCGATGCCGTAGATCATTGCGCCTTTGAGGGCAAACGGCGAACCCACGACCGGGGTGATCTTGCCCGTCAGAGAATTCCAGTTCAAGACATGCAGGGTTTCCTCGCCCATCTCGGCGCAGTACAGGAGCCGCTTCTGGTGGTCGTACACGACGCCCGCCAGATTCTTGGCGCCCGACACCGCCAGCACCGCCCTCCTCTCCAGGGTGGCGGCCGTAGTCACCAGGATGGACCCGGAGTCTTCATAGGTGCTGAAGAGATACCCGGTGTCCGAGTCCATGCAAATGCCCACCATGCCTGCGCCGATGAATGGAGCACCGAACTCGGTCTGGTACGTGAGCAGGCCATCGGTCCCGATGTCATAGACGTGGACCGGAATCTGCGAGTCGAAGGCGACGATCTTGGCGACCACATACATGGACTTGGCGGATGCGATTCGCCCGGCAATCAACAGCAGCAGAACGGCGGCCGCCGCCCGCACCCAGGTCCTGCGATAAACGTCAGTCTTCATGGTCGAGCCCTTCCAACTATCTGATCCCGTCATGTCACGACTTCCTTCCTGTCTTGGCCGCCGTCGGCCGCGCAGAACAAAAGCCCACCGGCAGGCCGGAGGTCAGTCTGTGGAATGCATCCTGCGGTGTCGCGCCATGCCCGATGAAAACAACCGTGTCTCCTGGACAGAGCCGAGGAGGACTCGGGCGAACCGGTGCCAGAGAAGTCCTTTCGCCACACCCCTTTTTGCGTACACCACCCATCTTATCATCCAGTCCAGAACCTGTCAAGGCCCCGCTTGCGGATCCGAAATCGTGCAAGTCTCTTGTGAGAAGGAACTTGTGGACGCATGCATCAAGCGATAGGGGCATTCCGTCCAACCGGAGGTCCGGCCACGTCCGCAAATGCGCGATCGGAACGAGCCTCCTGACCACTGTCTTGCCCTTCGAGTGGGGTTTCCCATCGGGGCAGCCGGTCTGCCTTTCGCTCATGACGCCAATCCCTGCGCCTCGGTTATCGGCCCCTCGCGAGTTCTGAACTCATCGCGTGAGCGTCGTTCACGCGCCGCCCCAAGTATCGGTTCCGTGAAACCCCTTGTTGAGCAGAATCGCGGATTCGCACCAAAATCCCCCCGTCAGATATGGGAAATAGATGCCGTTGACACGACCGGTTCCCGCGGCTATAGTGACCGCTTCCCATGAGTGACACGCGATATACAGCCGCAAACCCGGACGAACCTCGCAGGGGACCGAAAGCGGTCTCGTCGGAGGACCCGGCAGTCCTTCGGTACCTGCACCTGGTATGGATGCGCAGGTTCATGATCGCAACGCTGTCGGTGGCGCCTGCACTTGCGGTAGCCGTACTGTTGTTCTTGTGGCCCCCCAAGTACACGGCCACGTTCGTCTATGAACGGCAGCTCTCCGAGAGCCAGCACAGCGTGCTGTTGCGCCGGTTCTACAGCCAGGAAAACCTCGACAAGATCATTCGACGGCTCCGCGAGCAGGGATTGGGGGACTATGCCGAGAGGCTGGACCAGGCCCGGGTCCGACAATCCTTCGACAAGCTGATTCGGTTCGAGGTCTCGCCGATGTACCCCAAACGCCTCCAGACCACCGACCCGACCACCTCCGCAGCGATCAGCGCGTTCCAGTCCCGGCTCCTGTTCGTCAAGGTCCTCGGAGACTCGGAACAGCAGGTGCTTCAGGCCGGGGCGATCATGACGAACAACGTCGAGAGCATTCTGCCCCTCTATGACGCCCGCAACGAGCTGAAAGAATCGATTCAGCGGTATCAGACCCTCGCGGCCCAGATCGAGGACAACCGGTTCGCTCTGACGGTGGACATCCAGGCGGAACAGGGCAAGCTGCAGAAGCTCAAAGGCGTGGAGGGGGCCGTGACGCAGACCGCTCAGGACAACATCGTCCTGCAGTTCACCGACGTCAAGAACAGCAGCGAGTTTCTGCCCCTGCCCAACCAGGTTCTGGCGATCCAGTCCCGGATCATCGACCTGCAGGAGACGCTGGCCAGCGACCACGAGAAGTACGGGTTCTATCTCAAGGTTCTGGATCTCAACAGCCGCCTCCTCAAGCGGATCGAGGAAAGCCTGCTGACCGACTGCACGGTCCAGCAGTTTCTGGCCTTCCTTAGCGAACAATTGCTGGCCTGCCAGGAGGATTCGGTCGCGGACTACCTCAAATCCTACATCCGAAAGACGGAGAATCTGGTCCTGGTGAACACTCGCGCCGGAGAAAAGCCCGTCGTGTACCCTGTTCCCAAGGGCACGGCCAGAAACAGCATCCTTGCGTTCGCGCTGTTTCTGATGATCGCTCTGTTCGCGGCGGTCCTGTCCGAACATCGCCGCCGGCGGAACGGCGCCGGCGCGTCCGGCTCGCCACCGTGACGGAGGACGACCCGTCCGGCGGCGTCGCCCCGGCTGGGGACACGATGCGCAACGAACTCAAGACCACCTGGGGGCGCAATCGCCGAGTCATCGACAGTTTCGTCTCGCTGTCGGTCGTTCAATTCGCCAACTACATGGCTCCGTTGATCACGCTGCCCTACCTGTTCCGCGTCCTGGGGCCCGCCAGATTCGGGCTCGTGGAGCTGGCTCGCGTCATCACCGTCTACTTCCTGCTCCTGACGGACTACAGTTTCAGCCTCTCGGCCACGCGGGAGATCTCCATCCGTCGCGACGACCCGGCGCGAGTGTCCGAGGTGTTCTCCGCCGTGCTGGTCCTGCGCTTCCTGCTGGTGGTCCTCAGCGCAGCGATCCTGTCGCTCGTCGTTTGGACCGTGCCCAGATTGCGGGCCGACTGGCCCGTCTACTACCTGTCCTTCGTCCACGTCCTGGGGATGTGGCTGTTTCCCGTCTGGCTCTTCCAGGGGCTGGAACGGATGAAGCCCATCGCGACGCTGAACGTCGCGGCCAAGACGCTGGTGATCGCCGGCATCTTCATCCTCGTGCGAAACGAGGAGGACTACCTGTACGTCCCCCTGCTCCAGTCCTCCGGCGCCGTCGTCGTGGGACTGGCCGGACTGGTCATCGCATTGAGCCGCTTCGGCGTTCGCTTTCGCATGCCTCCCACCGCGGTGCTGAAACGGGAGTTTCTCGACGGCTGGCATCTATTCGTCTCCAAGATGGCCACGACGATGTACACGACGAGCAACACCGTCATCCTGGGTCTGTTCACCGACCTGACGTTCGTAGCCTACTACGCGGCGGGCGACAAGATCGTCCGAGCGGTCCAGGGCCTGCAACTTCCCTTGTCGCAGGCGATCTTCCCCCACATCGGACGTCTGGCGTCCCAATCCCGCCAGGCGGCTCTGGTCTATGCGGGCAAGATCGCCAGGCTCGTCTCGGTCGCCACGCTGGCCATGTCCGCAGGCCTGTTCTTTACGGCCCCGTACATCACGCGAGCGGTGCAGGGACAACCCTCGGCGGAAGGAACCGCCGTGATCCGCATCTTGTCCGCTCTGCCCTTCATCATCGGGCTCAGCAACATCTTCGGCATCCAGATCCTGGTCAACTTCGGACGGGAGAAGACCCTCACCAGGATCCTGCTTGCCGCCGGCATTCTGAACATCGCGTTGGCGATGGTCCTGGTTCTGCCGCTCCAACATGTGGGAGTCGCCACCGCCGCCGTAACGGCGGAGGCCTTCGTCACGGTCGCGTTGTTCCTCGCCATGCGCCGCAGCGGCCTGGACATCTTCCGGGCAAGGCGAGGATAAGAGGGTCCGCGCATGCCGTCGAGAGTCTTTGAGGATGGACGAATCCCCGTTTCCTGGTAGACTGAGCGTCTTCGCGGCGGATTGGTTCCGCGGCGCAGGGAATCGATGAGCTCAAGCGTGTGAATGTGTCGTCCGAGGATAGAGAGAGTATCGCTGCGGTCGTGGTCACCCACAACAGGAGACTCCTGTTGCAGGAGTGTCTCGACTCCCTGTTCGGTCAGAGCCGACCGCCGGACGCGATCGTCATCGTCGATAATCATTCCACCGACGGCACCCACGATCATCTGTTGACGCGGGAGCTGATCCGTCCAAACGCGGATTCCCATTGGACCGTTCGATCCGTGCCTGCGACAAACCATGTCGGTCGGCAGATCGAGGTGCACTATGTGCGGCTCGAAGAGAATTCCGGCGGGGCCGGCGGATTTCACGAAGGCATGAAGCGGGCCCTGGAAGCCGGTTTCGACTGGATGTGGCTGATGGACGACGACGTGCTGGCTTGCCCCGACGCGCTGGCGGCGCTCGTGAGCCAGAAGGACCGGCTCCAGGCCGCGAACGACAAACCGGTCCTGCTGAATTCCCTGGTCCTCGCCAGGGACCAGGAAGACCCCGACCGGTTGGCGTTTCCGTTGCAGGAGATCGCGGCAAATGGCGACCCCAAGAGGGGCGTCTACCACTGGCGACTGTCGCAAGCCCGGCATCTCGTGAAGGATGGCCTGTATCGGTGGGCCTGTCCGTTCAACGGCACATTCGTTCCGGCGGCAATCGTGAGAGAAATCGGCCTGCCCAACCGGGAATTCTTCCTCTGGGGCGACGAGCGGGACTTTCTCTGGCGAACGGCCCGACGGTTCGACTTGTACACCGTGGCGGACAGCAGGGTCTACCATCCTCCGTCCCGTGAAATGGTGTTCGACTGGAGACAGTACTACAACATTCGAAACGCCCTGGTTCTGAACCGGCACTTCCGGTATCGTCGTCTGCGGAATCTCAAGCTGATCCTTGGGAGCCTCGTTCGCGGCCTCGGCCAAGGTCCATGGGGATTGGGGTTGGTCCTCCGAGCAATCCGTGACGGACTGGCGGGCCGATTGGGCAAGAGGGACGATTTGACTCCATGATGCAGTGCCTTGCCAATCCGTTGTGCCTGTTCCTGCTGGTCTGGAGCGGGGCGACGACGCTATACCTGGGCGGCGCGTGGCAGGGCATCTTCCCTGAGCCTTCGCCGTTCACTCTCGCGTTGCTGTTCCTGAACGTCGTCACCTTCGCGCTGGGATATCTCACGTGGACCCTGTTCCGCGGCCTGGATGCGTCGGCAGAATCGCCCCCGATCGCCTCTGCCCGCCCCTTCACGCAGAAAGACATGGCTCGCGCGCTGAAGTTCACCCTCCTGATGGGCGTTGCGGTCCTGGCCCTGGAGATGTACAGGGTCGTGGTGATCGCCCGCCACTTCCAGACCACCTGGTCGGATCTGGTGGCCCAGCCTGAACTGTTCCGAATCCGAATGGTCGCGTTCATCCAGGACACTCTCATGCAAACCAGCGGCACCGTGATGCTGCTGTCCGTGACGAGCAGTCTGTTCTCGATCGGGTTCGTGCTGCTGGGCGTCATGCTCCACGTGGACGCAACGAAGAGAAAGTACGTCTATCTGCTCGCCCACCTGGCCATCCTGCTGATGATCGGCCTGATCCACTTGAGCCGTTACGAGGTCACGTCGAACATCCTCTATACGGTGTTCGCCTACGGCTTCACCGCTTCGCTGGATCGGCCGGACGCGAGGATCCCCGCGGCGGAACGCTCTCGGTCGGGCCGGCGGCTTTCGCCACGATGGTTCCGCATGTCCCATCTGAAGCTCGTCGTTCCCTTGGCCGCGATCGTTCTGCTGTTCGTCCTGATCGACATGCTGCTGGACAAGAGCAGCGAATACGGCCTGGGCAGCCCGTTGCAGGGCATCCTGTTCCATTTCTATTGGTACCTGGCCGGACCCCTGGCGGCCTTCAACGAGTTCGTCACCACCTTCGTCGGCGACCTCCAGTGGGGTCGGAGCATGTTCCTTCCGGTATACAAATGGCTGTGCCGGCTCCAATTGGCCGAAGCGGTGGAAATCAACTACTACGGCGAGAAGGTCCTGGTCCCCTACATGTCGAACGTGTACACCTACCTGCGGAACTTCTACGAGGACTTCGGCATTCTGGGCGTCGCGATCGTCCCCTACCTCCTGGGCTGGGCGACCGCCGCGGTCCGCGTCCAAGCCCGACGGCATTTGCATTTCCTGAATCTCTACCTGGTTCTGCTGCTGTTCCTGTTCTTCTCATTCTACAACTACTTCCTCAGCTCCAACCAGATCTACCTGCAGATTCTGTTCGGATTCCTCCTGTTTCGGTACCAGATCCCGGACGGTCAGCAGGCTTCCATGTTGCGCCGGTACCAGGACAGCAGCACGTAGATCGCCCAGGCCCGGGGCCAGGTCACTCCCCGCTCGCCATGGAGGAACTTCCCCCACACAGCCCGGCACCCGTCCATGCGAAGGCCCAGTCCATTGTCTTCGGGGAATTCGTCGAGGGTCTGCTGGATCCGGGGTCGAAGCTTCTGCCGCAACCATGGATCCCACGGGAACATGAAGCCCATCTTTCGACGATGCAGGATCTCCCTGGGCAGAAGATCGCTTACCGCCTGAACGAGCAGACTCTTGGGCACGCCGCGAGGCGACTTCATCGCAGCCGGAACCCCGAAGACGAACTCCGCAATCCGGTGATCGAGGAACGGCACGCGAATCTCCAGCCCGTGCGACATGCTCATGAAATCTCCGTCGCGCAGGAGGGTGTTGGCCATGAACAGACGCATTTCGAGCAGGGAGACGCAGGCGAAGGGGTCCAGGCCCTGCATCTGCGCGCCCATCTCATCTGCGATCTCCGCAGGCACTCCGTTCACGGTCCCGGACGTGTCTCGGTGATGGAGAAGACGGTCGCGACTGGTCGGATTGAACACCTGGCGGTACGTCAGATAGGTGGTCAGCCTGTCGGGATCGGACCGGACGAGCTGCGCGATCTTGGACCCGATCCACCGCTGTCGGAGCAGAACGTCCGCAAGGCTGCCCGCGCCGGATCGCAGAGCACCGGGCAGATGCCGAAGGACCGACTGGACCGCGAGAATCTGCGGGACGTGGCGAAAGGCCGAATAGCCTCCGAAGATCTCATCGCCCCCCTGCCCCGAGAGAACCACCTTGATCCCGGCCTGTCGGACCACCCGCGAGATCGCGTACACGTTGATCCCGTCGATCGTCGGTTGGTCCATCGCCTCCAGAGCCTCCGGCAGAAACCCAACCAGATCCTGTTCGGCAATGCGGATTCGCGTGTGGTTGCGGCAATATCTCGCCGCGACCAGATCCGAGTATCTCTGTTCCGAGTATCGATCCTCGGCGAAGTCCACCGAGAACGACTGGAGCGCGCCGTCGTGCTCGGAGTTGACCAGGGCCACGATGGCGCTGGAGTCGATCCCGCCGCTGAGAAACAGGCCGACAGGCACGTCGCTGACCAGGTGCCGCGAGACGCTGTCGGCCAGGATCTCCCGCGTCTGGGCTACGACCTCCCGCCGGGATTTCGGGACCTGCGCCGAGGCCGCTTGGGCAGGTCGCCAGTACGTGGATCGTGTGGTCGAACCGTCCTTGGCGCTATGAACCATGAACTGGCCGGGGAGCATCGCACACACGTCCTTCACCATGGTCAGAGGCGCCTGGACCGCCCCATAGGCCAGGAACGTCTCGACGGCGCGAGGTTCGACCTGTTTGGGGACAAGCCCGCTTCGCAGCAGGGTTCGGATCTCCGAGGAGAAGGCGAACAAACCCTCCCTCCGGCACACGTAGAGCGGCTTGATCCCGAACCGGTCCACCGCCAGAAAGAACCTGCAGGCCTGGGTATCCCAGATGGCGAAGGCGAACATCCCGCGCAGACGATCGACGCACGCGGTTCCGTATTGGGCATAGGCCTTCAGAATGACTTCCGTGTCGGACTGGCTGCGGAAAGCGTGTCCGAGGCTCTCGAGCTGGCGGCGAAGCTCCTGATGATTGTAGACCTCTCCGTTGAAGACGATCCAGTTCCCCGACCGCCCGTCGGTCATGGGCTGGTGACCCGTCGCCGACAGGTCGATGACGGACAGCCGGCGGTGAACGAGCCCGACGGCTGAATCGCCTGAACCGGCCGGGCGGAGAATCTGCGTCCCCTGGTCGTCGGGTCCGCGGTGGGCCAGCGACGACGCCATGGCCGCCAACGTCTTGTCATTCACCAGGGCGGGCTTCGCCAGGATCCCCGCGATTCCACACATACCCACAAACCTCCGGACAACCCGATGGCACTCCTGCACGTTCCCGGCCACAATAGCGGAAGGCCCGGTCCCGTGCAATGGCTCCGATGTCGTCGCGGATACGCGTTGTTGGCGACCCCTTGTGAGCGGACGATCCGCACGCTACTCTAGCGACGAAATGAAAATCCTGTACTGCATCCTGGACAACCGTCTCGGCGGCCCCCATCGGCGGGCCTACGCCGTCTCGTTGCGCCTGCGCCGCCAAGGCGTGGAGACGGTCTTTCTGACCGGATGGAAGACCGACGATCTCTGGCGGCCCACCGGGGAGACCGTGTTCCATCTGAGGGACATTCAGTTCCTCCAGCGGCATCATCCTGTGCTGAACTTCATCCGTTTCCTCTTCCGGCTGCCCCACAACATTCTCGAGATCCGCCGCATCATCCGATCGCAGGACATCACGATCGTCCACATCGACGGTTCGACGAACGTCGTGCCGGCCCTGGCGGCCTGGTGGGCGGGGGTCCCGATCGTCTGGCACTACAACGACCACCCGCCAGGATCCGTCAAGCGGATGCTGGAAGGGCTGATGGGCCGCCTGGCCGCGCGGGTGATCGTGCAGGGCGAGGGGCTCAGGCAGTCGCGCACGGCGCGCAACCCCCGACTGTGCGACAAGACCTGCGTCCTGCACTCGGCCGTTGACACCGACAAGCTCGTCCCGGACGCATACGACGCGACCGACCGGGTCCGCATGCGTGCGGAACTGGGGGTCCCGGCCGACGGCATCCTCATCGGCGCCGTTGGCAACCTGAACCGGTTCAAGGGGTATACGTATTTCCTCCAGGCCGCCGCGAAGATCAGAGAGCGGGTGGATCCTGTCCGGTTCCTGATCGTCGGCCGCAGACTCGATACGGACGTGGCGTACTCCGAGCATCTGCGGCAACAGACGGCTGCTCTGGGACTTCAGGAGAATGTGATCTTCGCCGGTTTCCGTGACGACGTGCCGAGAGTTCTGGCCGCCCTGGACGTGTTCGTGTTGTCGTCGGTGCTCGAGTCGTGCCCGCTGGCCCTGCTGGAGGCCATGGCGATGAAGACGCCGGTAGTGGCGACGGACGTCGGCGCGGTCAGCGAGATGGTGGAACACGGCCGGACCGGGTTTGTGGTGCCCCCTGCGGACGCGGAGGCTCTTGCCGAGGCGGTTCTGACTGTCCTGGCCCGGCCCAAAGAGCAGGTGCGGGACTTGGTCGATGAGGCCAGGAAAACAGTTGAGCGGCGGTTTTCCCTTGTTACAATAGCGAAGCAACAATTGCAGGTCTATCAAAGCCTGCGCGGGCCGCATGTGCGCCACGTCTGAGATCCTGATCCTTGGCCGTTACGGGAGGAGAGAAGAAGGATTGAGGAGAAACGGTGAAGGTTTTGCTGATCGATCCGCCGTTCTACAGGCTGATCGGATTCTACAATCGATATTTTCCGCTCGGGCTGGCGAGCCTGGCAACGGTGCTGCGCGGCGCAGGGCATGAGGTCGTCGTTTACGACGCCGACTTCAACGAGAATCCTTCCGCCATGGACTACGGGCGTCTGCCCGAGTATTATCCCGATTACCTGGCCAGTTTTCGCGATGGCAGTCACCCGATCTGGAAGGAAGTCCGCCGGACGGTAGAAACGTTTGAGCCCGAGTTGATTGGGGTTTCCGTCTGGACGGCCTATGCCGCCTCCGCTTTTCACATCGCCGGGCTTTGCAGGGAGATTCGCCCGACCTGCCCGATCGTTGCCGGCGGGCCCCACGCCACCGTCAAGGCAGAGGAGACCCTGCGAATCTGCCCTTCCATCGACTACGTCATCCGCGGGGATGGGGAAACCGCTTTGTTGGACCTGACGGCCCAGCTTTCCGGGACCGGTCGGGGATTCGACGCTGTCGAGAACCTCTCGTTTCGGCGCGGCGGGTCGGTCACGCACAATGCGTCCGGACTGCCGGGCCGGAACCTAGACGAGATCCCCATCCCTGACAGGGCTCTTCTGAAAAACCGGCGAGCCTATTCCTCGGAAGACATGGGTTTGATCATGACCAGCCGGGGATGCCCGTTCTCCTGCGCGTTTTGCGCCACCGAGACCAGACGGGTGCGATACTCCTCGGTGGAGCGCGTTTTGGCCGAGATTCGGCAGGTGCGGGCCGACTACGGCGTAACGCAGTTCAGCTTCAAGGATGACTCCTTCACCGTCAACCGCAGCAGGGTGGCCGAGTTCTGTAACGCCCTGCTACAGGAAGACTTCCGAATCGGATGGGAGTGCAATACCCGCGTGGACCTTATCACGGAGGACCTGCTCAACGGCATGAAACGCGCCGGCTGCAACAGCATCAAAGTGGGGATCGAATCCGGCAGCGAAGCGGTCCTGGAACGAATGAACAAGGGCATCACCCTGGACCAGGTCCGCACGGCCTCCACCCTATTGCGCAAGGCGGGTATCCACTGGACGGGGTATTTTCTTATGGGAACGCCCGGAGAAACTGCGGAGGATGTTTACAGGACCCTCGATTTCATGTATGAAATCAGGCCGGATTTCGCGTCCATGGGGGTCTATGAGCCCTTCCCAGGCACGACGATGTTCGAAGAAGGCCTCAAACGAGGGTTGGTGAAGCCCGACATGACGCTTGAAGATTTCTTCAGGGTCTTGCCGAACGACTATTACAAGGCCGACGCGCGTCGCCAGGTGGATACGATGGCGCCCCAGGCTTTTGAGAAACTGGAGATGGAGATGAAGGCTCGGTTCCACGCATACAACAAAAGCGTACGACGGCTTGTAAAACGGGCGAGATCCCGGGCCGGACTATACTGGGCTCAGCCGGCTTTGCTGCTGGCGGATTTCCGAAAATTCCTGGTGTGGAACTGATTGGGTCTGTTCGATGTCCCTGTCGATCGTCATCGTCAACTACAACACCGAGCAATTGCTGAAAGGCTGCCTGGAATCGGTCTACGCCGGCGTCAACGGCACCCCTGTGAGCATCTGGGTCGTCGACAACAACTCGCACGACAACAGCGTGGCGATGGTCAAGTCCTGCTTCCCCAGGGTGCAGGTCGTCAAAAACCCCTGCAACGTCGGCTTCTCCAAGGCCAATAACCTCATCATCTCCCGCAGCGAAAGCGACTACGTCCTGCTGCTCAATCCCGACACCCTGATCATTGAGGACGCGATCGAGCGGATGGTGAAGTTCATGGACCAGCATCCCAGGGTCGGGATCGCCGGATGCAAGGTGCTCAACCGCGACGGAACGCTCCAACTGGCCTGCCGAAGGAGCATTCCGACGCCCCGGGTGGCGTTCTTCCGCCTGACGGGCCTGAGCCAGCTCTTTCCCAAGAGCAAGGTCATGGCCGAGTACAACATGACGTACACCAATCCTGAGGAAACTCACGAAGTCGGCGCCGTCTCCGGGGCCTTCCTCATGATCCGCAAGAAAGCGATCGACGAGATCGGCCTGCTGGACGAGCGGTTCTTCATGTATGGCGAAGAGCTCGACTGGTGCCTGCGGGCCAAGCGGGCCGGCTGGGCCGTGATGTACCACCCGACCGCCCAGATCATCCACTACAAAGGCGAATCCACCAAGCACAACAGCCGTAAGGCCGCGATCGAGTTCTATCGGGCGATGTACCTGTTCCACCGAAAACACTTCGCCAAAGACCACTCGTTCATCGGGAACACTCTGATTTACGCCGGGATCTTCATCAAGGCACTTGCGGCCTGGCGGCAGATTCTGTTCTCGCCGAAGGTGCAGCCGATCCCTGAGCATTCGTGATGGTCGTCCTGTAGCGATTGGTGATGGGCAGTCGGCGGTCTTTGCCGAAGGCCTTGGGCGTGATCCGCACGCCGGGGGCCGACTGCCTCCGCTTGTACTCGTTGCGGTCGATCATCCGGATCACCCGCTCGACCGTCTCGGCCGGCAGGCCCGACTCCACCAGCTCCTGCGCGGACTTGTCCTCCTCGACGTAACCGGTGATGATCCGGTCGAGCAGGTCGTAGTCGGGCAGCGAGTCCGTGTCCTTCTGGTCGGGTCGGAGCTCCGCGCTGGGAATCCGCCGGATCACCGCGACCGGGATGACCTCGCGCCCGGCGCGATGATTGATGTATTCGGCCAGTTGGTAGACCATCGTCTTGAGCAGGTCCTTGATGACGCCAAAACCGCCTACCGAGTCGCCATAGAGCGTGCTGTAGCCGACCGAGACCTCGCTCTTGTTGCCTGTGGTCAGAACGAGCGAGCCCACCTGGTTGCTCAGGGACATCAGGATCATGCCGCGGATGCGGGCCTGGAGATTCTCGTAGGCGATGCCGCCCTCGGTCCACCGCGGGTCCGCCTGGAGCGACTGACTGAACTGCGTCAGGATCGGCTCGATCGGGATCGCCAGCAAGGGGCACCCCAGGTTGTCCGCGACGAGCTTGGAGTCGGCGATCGTCTCAGGGCTGTTGAACCGCGAGGGCATCGTCACGCAGTGGACGTTTTCGGGTCCCAGCGCCGCGGCGGCGATGGCCGCCGTGACGGCTGAGTCGATCCCGCCGCTGATGCCCAGGATCGCCTGCTTGAACCCGTTCTTGTTCAGGTAATCGCGGGTGGCCAGCACCAGGGCATGATAGACCTCCTCGATCGTATCGGCCGGCTGAACCGCCGCCGGCTGCGTCGGCGTCATTTTGACGCCCTCGGCGTCCTCGCAGACGTCGGCGATCAGCAGGTCGTCATCGAAGGCCTTGGCCTTGGCGACCAGCCGGCCTGCGGAGTCCATGAGAATGCTCCGCCCGTCGAAGACCAACTCGTCCTGGCCACCGACGAGATTGCAGTAGGCCACGGCGCAGTCGAACGCGTCGGTGCACCGGGTGATGACCTCCTCCCGCCGGGAGATCTTGCCCACGTCGAACGGCGAGGCCGAGATGTTCAAGAGCAGATGGAACCGGCCGACGCCCATGAGCAGATCGGTCAGCCGCTGGGTGTTCCACAGGTCCTCGCAGATGGTCACGGCCACTCGCAGGCCGTTGACGTTGAAGACCACCGGCCGATCGCCCTCCTCGAAGTACCGCTGTTCATCGAAGACGCTGTAGTTGGGCAAGTTGCTCTTGTGATAGGTGTGCACGATCCGGCCCTTCTGGATGACCGCGGCGGCGTTGTACAGGCCGTTTTCGCCGCTCTCGACGAAACCCACGACGATGGTCCCCTTGTCGCAGGCGGCGGCCAGCTCTTCCAGGGCCTCGCGGGTGTCCTGGATGAACTGCCTTTTGTACACCAGGTCCTCCGGCGGGTACCCGCAGACCGCCATCTCCGGAAACGCCACCAGGTCGGCCCCGGCCGCCATGGCCCGGGCCCAGATCTTCTTCATCTTCGCCACGTTGCCGGCCAGATCGCCGACGGTGGCGTTGAACTGCCCTAATGCGATACGCACCACTCGATCTCCAACGGATTTCATACCAATCCACAGAGGTATGCTGGGGATGCACTCTGCCGCGAGGCCCGAAGCCTCGCACGTCCCCATTGTACGATCCGCCGTCCAGACATCAACCGCATTTGCGTGGGACGGACAGATCCGGATTCCGGCCTTCGGCCGGGCATTTACCGCTTTCTGCCAGCAGCATGGAGGATGTGCCGGGCACATCCGAACGAAACGTGGAGCCTCATCCATCATGCTGCTGGCCCAAAGCGGAAAATCTCCCTGGCACGACCGCCTCGGGCGTGCTCTCTTGGAGTATGTAGGGTGGGGCTTGCCCCACCGCCTCTTCGGTCCGGTTTTCGGTGGGGCAAGCCCCACCCTACAGGACTCACGCAGGATGCGACGAATCTGTTCCATCCTCCTCGGGTGGATCGTCAATTCACAGGAGCAGCAGACTGACGGCCATGATGAGCATGCCGAGGATGACGCCGCTGATGACCAGGTGGCCGTGGCCGTAGCGGTGGGCCATGGGCAGCAGTTCGTCCAGCGAAATGTAGATCATCACGCCTGCGACGAAGGCCAGCGTCCCGGCCAGCACACCCGCGGTCAGGAAGGGCATCAACACCAGGTACCCGATGATCGCTCCGACGGGCTCTGAGATGCCGGAGAGGAACGAATACAGAAACGCCTTGTTCCGGTTGCCTGTCGCGAAGTAGATGGGCATCGAGACGGCAATCCCCTCCGGGATGTTGTGGATCGCGATGGCGATGGCGATGAAGACGCCCAAGCGAACGTCGCTGAGGGCCGAGGCGAACGTCGCCAACCCTTCCGGAAAGTTGTGGATGCCGATGGCCAGGGCGGTCATGACCCCGGTCCGCATCAAATGGTGGCTCGCGTCGGGCGACTTGGGCTGGTCCAATCCCTGGTAGTTGTGAGGATTCTCCCGCTCGGGGACCAGCAGATCGACCAGCGCGATGAACCCGATCCCGATGAAGAAGAACAACACCGACCACGGTTCGCCCAGGTGCTCGATCGCGTCCGGCAGCAACTCGACGAACGACACGTAGATCATCACACCCGCCGAGAGACCCAGCGAAAACGAAAGGTAGAGGACCTTGGGGTGCTTAATGAAATACGCGATCGCGCTGCCGATCCCGGTGGAGAGGCCCGCCATCAGGGTCAACGCCAACGCGACGCCTACGTTTTCCGATGTCTCCATAGCCAGTCCCTAACGATCCGTGTGACAAGCCGATGCTTGCGGCGCCCGCTCGTAGTGTGCCCGTAAGGGCATATCTTCTCTTCTCACCCGAGCAGATATGATAACGCCTTACGGCGTCACTACGAACCGAGTTCATCGAATCAGCCCCCGCCCGCCTTCTTCACCGGCCAGGGCTGCACGCCGCAACGCTGGGACCATCCTTCCCAGAGCGTCCTCAGTTCCTGCACGATGTCCGGATTCTTCGAGGCCAGATCGTGCATCTCCGTGCGGTCGGCGTCGATGTCGTACAACTCCCAGTCGCCCGGATGCCTGGAGACCAGCTTCCACTTGCCCTGTCGGACGGCCCTGTTGCCTTCGTGCTCCCAGAAGAGGGGCCGCTCGGGGACAGACCCGCCGCGGAACAAGGGAGCCAGGCTCGCGCCCTCCATGGGCTGGATCCTGCGATCCTCACGCTCGGCCGGATAGGACGCACCGCCGACGTCGATGCAGGTGGCCATGACGTCGATCAGATGGGCAGGCTCGTCACAGAGCCCGCCGCGGGACTTGACGCCCGCGGGCCAGTGGCAGATCAGAGGTGTCGAAATGCCCCCCTCGTGCACCCAGTGCTTGTACTCTCGGAAGGGCGTGTTCGAGACGTTCGCCCAGTTCCGCCCATAGCCGATATACGTGTCCGCGGGACCGGGCATCACCGTCGGTCCGCCCCGCACCGCTCGACCGTCGCGGGTCCGCATGGGCGGCGTGTGTTTGGGCTGGAGATCGTTCGGCCCCAGCGGCCCGGGGTTCTTGAACTCGTCCACCCACTTCTGATTGACGTTGGCCGCCCGGCCCATGGTCTCGGCGCAGCCGCCATTGTCCTGGAGGAACAGGATCAGCGTGTCGTCGAGCGTCCCCTGCCTCTTCAACTCCGCGACGACCCGCCCGATTCCCTGGTCCATCGCATCGACCATCGCGGCGTAGACTTCCATGCAGCGCGATTCCCAGGCCTTGTGCTCGGTCGTGGCCCAGTCGCCCGCCTGCGGACTGAGCTGCCAATCGGATCGGATCAAACCCATCTTTCGGAGCCGCTCGAGCCTGGCCGTCCGGACGGGCTCGTAGCCCTGGTCGTATTGGCCCCTGTACTTGGCGATGTCCGCCTCCAACGCGTGCATGGGCCAATGGGCCGCGGTATAGGCCATGTACAAGAAGAACGGCTTGTCGGGCGACTGGCTGTGGTGCTCGCGGAGATAGCGGCACGCATTGTCGCTGATCGCGTGCGTATAGTAATAGGTCTCAGGCCTGTACTCAGGGTCGTTTTCCGGCGTGATGAACGTGTTGTCGCGACAGAGCGCCATCGGATCGTAGAAACTGCCCGCGCCGATGATGGTGCCATAGAACCGCTCGAATCCCCGCTGCAAGGGCCAGTTGTGCTTGGGACCATCCTTGGCGATGTGGCGCGTCACGTGCCATTTGCCGGCCATGTAGGCGCGGTAGCCTGCGGGCTGGAGCGCCTCGGCGATCGTCACGCACTGGTCGTTGAGATCGCCCCGGTAGGCGGGGTAGCCCTTGTCGTCCACCATGTGCCCGATGCCCGCCTGGTGGGGATAGAGCCCGGTCAGGAGCGAGGCCCGGGTCGGGCAGCAGCGGGCGGTATTGTAGAACTGCGTGAACCGCAGTCCGTTCGTGGCCAGGCTGTCGAGGTTGGGCGTGGCGATCTCCCCGCCGTAACAGCCGATGTCGGAGAAGCCCATGTCGTCCGACATGATCAGAATGATGTTGGGTCGCCTGGGACTCTGGGCTCCAGCATGGGACGCAGCATTGCAGCCTGAGAGCAAAGCCCCCGCGGTTCCGACGCCCAAGGCTTTGAGGAAGTCCCTGCGGGTCCATCTCGATGCGTGCATGGTTCGAGTCTCCTTTCGTCGGATCGTCAGATCGGCCGGCTGTGTCCTTGCCTGCGGTATCGTTCCAGAAGAGCGACCAGCCTCGCGACAACCTCCGGCCGATCCAGCCAGAGGTTCTTCTGTTCGCCGGGGTCGTCGCGCAGATTGTAGAGCTGCCCCGCGGCGCCGCCCGGCTCGGGCTTGACCGCTTGCGGCGCGGTGAACCCGCCGGAACCGAGGCCCTCGATCAGCTTCCAGGCGCCCTGGCGGATCGCGAACAGGCCGTTGCCCGAATGATGGACCGTGGCCTCGCGGATCGGGTCTTTCAACCCAGGGTCCAGCATGGCCGGCAGGATGTCGTAGCTGTCCGGCCCCGACCCCGAAGGCAACGATTCGCCCAGCAGAGCCGCCGACGTGGCCAGCAGATCGGTCAGGCAGATCGTCTGGTCGCTCTGTGTCCCAGGCTTGATCCGTCCCGGCCAGCGGCAAATGAACGGCACCCGATGCCCCGCCTCATGAATATCGGATTTCTGCCCTCGCCAGGGTCCGTTGGCGCGGTAGTCGAACTTCTCGATCTGGGCAACCGGCCAGTGCGAGCCGTTGTCCGAGGTCGCGATCACCAGCGTTTCGTCGCCGAAACCGGACTCATCCACCGCCCGCACGATCCGACCGATCGCGTCGTCCACCTGCGTGACGAAATCACCATACCAGTCGACCTGGCTCCTGCCCCGGAACTCCGGCGTCGGCATCCACGGCGTGTGCGGTGCGGTCAGCGGGACGTAAAGGAAGAAAGGCTTGCCGGCCTCCTGCCGACGGATGAACTCGACCGACTTGGCGGTGATGGTCGGCAGGACCTCGTAGAAGTCGAACGACGGCGCCACGGGTCCGGCCCGCCAGAAGCCCTCGCCGCCGTCCCAGCGCCGCTTGCTGCCCGGCGTGTGTGCCGTCGCGGCCTCGACAGTCCGCCCATTCTGGAGCCAGCAATAGGGGTCCATGTCCAGCGAGGCCGGGATGATGTAGCTGTAATCGAACCCCAGCGATTGGGGGCCGTGCGGAACGGGCTTGTCCCAGTCGACGGTCTCGGCCTTGGCCTCGCCAACGGCCTTCGTCGCCCAAGCCAGGCCCAGGTGCCACTTGCCCACGCCGCCGGTGGCGTAGCCATGCCGCTGGAACAGCGAGGCCACCGTCAGGCGGTCGGTCTCGATCAAGGGCTTGCTGTAGCCGTTGAGCACGCCTTTCTTGAGGCTCGACCGCCAGCAGTAGCGCCCGGTCAGTAGGCCGTACCGCGTGGGGGTGCAGACCGCCGAGGGCGTGTGCGCGTCGGTGAACCGAATCCCCTGCGAGGCCAGTCGATCCATCGCAGGCGTCGGCACTTTCGACTGACCACAGTAGCAGCCGGGATCGCCGTAACCCAGATCGTCGGCAAGAATGAAGACAACGTTGGGCCTGCGCCCCGCTTGCGCGAAGCCCCGGCCCCGACCGAACAACGATGCCGCCGCGGCAAAGCCCGCCATCCTCAGAAAATCCCGGCGTGTATGCGTCTTGTTTGCCACGTTGTCGCTCCAATGAACGCAGTCGAAAGGCCATCACCCCAGCACTCTAACGTCTCTTGGAAGTCAGATCAACTGTTCTGAGCATGGCCAGACGAGATCGATCTAGTGTAGTGTTCTATTCTGATGCGACATTAAGCGTATCCCACGCGCGGGCGACCTTGGCGAGAATCTCTTCGGCCTTGGCCGTCCAGACGAACGGCTTGGGGTTGTCGTTGTGCTGTGCTATGTAATCCATGATGGT